>JAIXZV010000012.1 GCA_027489365.1 Sphingomonadales bacterium | reverse complement strand
GCCACCGCGCTGATCGACACCGGCAGCCGCATGGACGAAGTCATCTTCGAAGAGTTCAAGGGCACGGGTAACTCGGAAATCGTGCTCGACCGCAAGGTCGCCGACAAGCGCATCTTCCCGGCGCTCGACGTTGGCAAGTCCGGCACGCGCAAGGAAGAGCTGCTGGTCGACCAGAGCAAGCTCTCCAAAATGTGGGTGCTGCGCCGCATCCTCATGCAGATGGGCACGATCGATTCGATGGAATTCCTGCTCGACAAGATGAAGAATTCCAAGACCAATGAGGATTTCTTCGACAGCATGAATCAATAGCCGAATGCGGCTTGCGGCATGTTGCCGCAAGACTCGCATCGGCTCGGCCGGCGGAGCAAAGCTCCGCCCGACGACATGGGCTTTGCCCATGTCCTTGTCACACGCTAGGAATAAGCAATGTTCAGCACCCTCCTAGCGGCCGCCGCCGCCGAACCCATGTCGATGAGCTGGCTGTGGCAACATATTGTCAGTGATCTTGCCAACATTGCATCGGTTTCGGCGTTGACGGCGTTTGCGACCGTGGTGCTCCTCGACGTTGCACTCGCCGGAGACAATGCGATCATCGTCGGCGCGCTCGCCGCCGGCTTGCCCGCCGATCAGCGCAAGAAGGTCATTGCGATCGGCATTCTTGCCGCTCTGTTGTTGCGCATCGTGTTTGCGGTTGCCGTGCTCTATGGCCTGGAGAGCTTCAAATCCTACGGGCTCGTCTTTGGCGGCGGTCTCCTGCTGCTGTGGGTCGCTTGGAAGATGTATCGTGAGCTGCAACCGCGCACGGTCCCCGGTGGATCGGCTGAGGTCGAGGGTGACGAGCATAGCGGGATTCGCCCGGCCAAGAGTTTCCTCTCCGCTGCCTGGGCGGTTGCGGTCGCCGATGTTTCGATGAGCCTCGACAATGTGCTCGCCGTCGCCGGTGCGGCGCGTGAGCATCCCGGGATCATGGTGATCGGTCTGATCTTGTCGGTCGCTTTGATGGGCCTCGCCGCCAATGTCATCGCAAAGTACATTGAGCGCTTTCGCTGGATCGCGTGGCTCGGGCTCATCATCATCCTCTATGTGGCGGGAAAGATGATCCTCGAAGGCTGGCACGATATGCAGCCGATGATCGGCGCGGTCAGCGGCTGAACAGGTCGCCTGCGCGCCCGGTGGCGAAGCGCTGCTCATGATCGAGCAGCCATCGTTTAGTGATCGACCCCTGACCCGCGGAATAGGCGCCGAGCCGACCGTCGGTATTCAGAACGCGGTGGCACGGTACGATGATCGGGAAGGGATTGCGCGCGCACGCCTGGCCGATCGCGCGCGCGCTTGATGCGGCCAGATCGGCGAGGGCACCGTAACTTAGCGTCTCACCGTAACCGATCGCGACCATTGCATCGCGCAACGCTTGCCCGCGCGGGGTTGCGGCAGGCGCCAGCGGGAGATCGAACAGCGTGCGCTCCCCGGCAAACCATTCTTGCAATTGCGCTACGGCGTGGATGACGGGTTCGGTTGTGCCCTCGATCGTCTCGCCCGATGCCGTGATCCGGACGCCATGCACCGTGTCCGTATCGCCCTCGACGGTGATGATGCCGACAGGCGTTGCGATCCGGGCGATATCGCGCGCATACATGGGTCACGGTATGCCGCGCAGCAGGCGCGCGCTCAAGCGGAGAAGCGGCGTGAAGATCAATGTCGAAGTCGAATGCACCCCCGAAGAGGCACGCCGGTTCATGGGGCTGCCCGATCTGGCACCGGTGCATGAGAAATATCTCGCGGCGCTGACCAATTCGATGGACGGCGTCGTCGCGCCAGATCTGATCGAGAATATGATGCGCAGCTGGATGCCAATGAGCGACGCCGGCATGGGCATGTGGCGCAAGATGTTCGACACCACGACGAAATAGTCGCGTGACAGACCGCGCTACGATCTTCGCCGTGTCGAGCGGTGCGCCCCCGGCAGGCATCGCGGTGCTGCGGATTAGTGGACCGCGCGCGATGGCAGTCGGTGGGGCGATCGCGGGGACGCTGCCCGAACCACGGCGCGCGGCGCTCCGGGTGTTGCGCGATCCACACGACGGATCGGTACTCGATCGCGCCGTCGTTCTCGTCTTTCCCGGACCGCGCACCGCCACCGGCGAGGACTGCGTCGAATTCCATGTTCATGGCGGTCGCGCCGTGGTTGCGGCAGTCGAGGCGGCGCTGGGCGACCAGGCGGGCACGCGTCGCGCTGAGGCGGGGGAGTTCACCCGCCGCGCTTTGGAAAATGGCGTGATCGATTTGACCGAGGCCGAAGGGCTCGGCGATCTCCTCGCCGCGCAGACCGAGGGGCAGCGCCGCGCGGCCTTGCGCATGGCCGAGGGAGGGGTGCGCGTACGCGTCGAACACTGGAGCAACGCGCTGGTCGGGATTGCGGCGCGGATCGAAGCGCAGCTCGATTTCTCCGATGAAGACGATGTCGCCGATGAAGCGGTCGAGCCGATTTCTGCAGACATTGCGCATGTGGCCTCCGAAATCGACCAGCTCTTGACCGCGCCTGCGGTCGAGCGTCTGCATCACGGCGTTCGTGTCGTCATCGCTGGCCCGCCCAACAGCGGCAAGTCTACGCTGCTCAATGCACTCACCGGTCGCGACGTAGCGATTGTATCGCCAATCTCCGGCACGACGCGCGACCGGATCGAGGCGGCTGTGGTGCGCGATGGTGTGGCCTATATCCTGACCGATACGGCAGGACTGACCGGCAACCCTGGCGACGAGATCGAACGGATCGGCATCGAGCGCGCACGTGCTGCGATAGACGGTGCCGACATCGTGCTGTGGCTCGATGAGCCGGGGCAGGGCGGGCGCAACGATATACGCGTTCATGCGCGCGCCGATCTGCCGGATCGTGAAGCGCCGAGACATGGGGAGGATGTCGTCGTATCCGCGCGCACTGGTGTCGGGATAGACGCTCTCTGGACATTGATTGCGGAACGGACCGCGAAGCTCTTGCCGGAAGTCGACAGCGTATCGGTCAACCAACGGCAGCGGGCTTTGCTCACCCGGTGCCGCGCGGATTTGGCGGCAGCGCAGAACGGCGACCTCCTGATCGTCGCCGAGGAGATCCGCCGCGCGCTCCGCGCGCTCGACGAAATCGCCGGACGCAGTGGGATCGAAGACGTGCTCGACGCGGTCTTCGCGCGTTTCTGCATCGGCAAGTGATGTTCCACGTGGAACATTCGCATAAGCTTTGACAGGTCGCGCCGCGCGACTTAGCCAAAATTCATGGAGCAATTCGACGTCATCGTCGTCGGCGGCGGGCACGCCGGAACCGAAGCCGCGGCTGCGGCAGCGCGCCGCGGTGCGCGCACGGCGCTGATCAGTTTCGACGCGCGCAAGATCGGCGCGATGTCGTGCAACCCCGCGATCGGAGGGTTTGGCAAGGGCCATCTCGTCCGCGAGATCGACGCGTTCGATGGCCTGATCGCGCGCGCGACCGATGCTGCCGGCATCCATTACCGGATGCTCAACCGCAGCAAGGGGCCAGCGGTGCAGGGTCCGCGCGTCCAAGCCGATCGTAAACGCTACGCGGCGGCTATCCAGCAAATGCTGGTCGATCAGGTCAATCTGCACATCGTGGCAGGCGAAGTTGCCGCGCTCGCGCTGGACGGTGCGACGATAGCCGGTGTGCGCCTGGCCAATGGCACCGTGCTTTCCGCCCCTGCGGTGGTGCTGGCGACGGGTACCTTCCTCGGCGCGACGATGTTTTGCGGCGAGGATCGCTCGGTCGGTGGCCGGATCGGGGAGGCCGCAGCGTCGCTCCTCGCGCAGCAATTGCGCGCGGCCGAATTGCCAATGGCGCGGCTGAAGACCGGCACGCCACCCCGACTGGACGGGCGCACGATCGACTGGGCAGCGCTTGCCGAGCAGCCGAGTGACGATGATCCGTGGACGATGTCGCCGCTGTCTGCCGGGCGACCGCTCCCGCAACTCCGCTGCGCGATCACGCGCACCACCGCCGCAACGCATGACATCATCCGTAGCGGGCTCGATCGTTCGCCGCTGTTCGGCGGCGCGATCGCGGGGCAGGGACCGCGCTATTGTCCGTCGATCGAGGATAAGATCCACCGCTTCGGCGACCGCGACGGCCACCAGATCTTTCTTGAGCCCGAAGGGCTGGACGACGCGACGATCTACCCCAACGGCATATCCACGTCCTTGCCCGTCGATATCCAGGCGGCGATGATCGCGTCGATCCCGGGCCTTGAGCGCGCGCGGATCGTCGCGCCGGGCTACGCGGTCGAATATGACCACATCGACCCGCGCGCGCTCGACGCGACACTGGAGGCGCGCGCGATGCCGGGGCTGTTCTGCTGCGGCCAGATCAACGGCACGACCGGCTATGAAGAGGCCGCAGGGCAGGGGCTGATCGCCGGGCTGAACGCTGCCGCCAAGGCATTGGGAGCGCCCGCTGTCGTACTCGATCGAGCGTCGAGCTATCTCGGCGTGATGATCGACGATCTGGTGCTGCAAGGGATCACCGAGCCGTACCGGATGCTCACCGCTCGCGCGGAATATCGCCTGCGGCTACGGTCGGACAATGCCGAGACGCGGCTGTCGCCGATCGCAGCGGAGATCGGCTGTCTTTCTGCGGCACGTCTGGACCGGATGGCGGTGCGGGAGACGGCGCGCG
>JAIXZV010000410.1 GCA_027489365.1 Sphingomonadales bacterium | reverse complement strand
TTTCCCCGCTGAAGGCAATCCAGACGCTGCCCGGCGTGCTCTACATCACAGCCGATCCGTGGGGGTATAACGAACAGAACGCGCAGCTCTTCATCCACGGCTTTGCCGCGAATCAGCTCGGCTACACGATGGACGGCTTGCCGCTGGGCGACCAGAGCTATGGCAATTACAACGGCCTTTCGCCGCAGCGTGCGGTGATTTCGGAGAACGTCGCGCGCGTCATCGTGGCGACCGGCGCGGGCGATCTGGCGACGGCATCGAACAGCAATCTCGGCGGCACGGTCGAGACCTTCTCGTCCGATCCGCTGCAGAAGTTGGGCGTGCAGGCGACGCAGACGCTGGGCAGCTACGGCACGTCGCGCACCTTCCTGCGCGTCGACACCGGCCAGTTCGGTCCAGGCCGCAACGCGCTGTATCTGTCCGGTGCCCGCCAGCGTGCCCGCGCGTGGGATTTCAACGGTATCCAGGGCGGCTATCAAGCCAATGCCAAATTCATCCACGAGGACAAGATCGGCAAGCTGACGCTGTATTTCGATTATAACGATTTCACCCAGCCGAACGAAGACGCCACCACGTTCTTCAAGCCATCGGCGGGGGGCACTGCGACCGCCGCGCAGCTTTATACGCCATACACCAAGCCGTTCTTCTATCCCGCTTTCGCCGATTATCGAGGTACCTATCTCACCGCGCTCGGCAATTCGCCATCGGCCGAGGGCAGCAATTATCGCAACTATTATTCGGATGCGCAGCGGACCGATTACCTCGGCTATGCGCGCTACGACGCGAATCTGGGCGAGCGGGTTAAATGGTCGATCACGGGTTATGCGCATCACAATGACGGTGCGGGCGTCGTCGCCGGGCCGCTCGGCCAGTCGATCACCACTGCACAGCCGTATCTCGACCCGGCCTATGCGAGCTTGCCGACCAATTGCCGCTTTGGCGGCAATGCCAATGGCATCCGCCCCGCAGCCTGCACCGCGCTGACCGATGCGCAGGCCGCCGCGAGCGGTGCGGCGCTGGTCGCGGCGACGGGCGGATCGGGGCTGATCACGCGTACGACCGAATATCGCATTGATCGCGAAGGCGTGATTTCGGCGCTCCACGTCGATCTCGGCGATCACAAGATCGAGCTTGGCGGCTGGTTCGAACACAACAGCACGACGCAGTGGCGCCGCTGGTATGCCGTGCCGGTCGCCAATCCGGCGCTGAGCACGCCCTATATCCGCCCGCTCTCGGTCGCCGCGCCGCTGTTCACGCAATATCAGGGCGAGGCGCGAATCAACCAGCTCCAACTGCATCTGCAGGACACCTGGCAAATCACCGACCGGTTGCTGGCACAGGCGGGTTTCAAGACCAGCGCGCAATGGGCGACCGGCACCTTCCCGGTGCAGCCCGTCGTGGGATCGCTGTCGGGGCTGACCGGCGGCCTGCCGCAGGGCAAGATCAACACGTTCGAGTGGTTCCTGCCAGCCTTCGGCGCGACCTATGACGTCAACGGCCACGAGCAAGTCTATTTCAACGTCCAGAAGAATCTGCGCCAGTACCAGGCATATCTCGCCGGCGGTGGCGGCCCTTGGTTCACCGGCAGCCAGGCCGCGTTCGACGCCTTTGCCACGCAAGGCAAGCCCGAAACGAGCTGGACCTATGAAGGTGGTCTGCGCAGCCATCGCAGCTTCCCCGGCGGGATCGGCTTCGATGCGCAGGTGAATTACTATCACGTCACCTTCAACAACCGCCTTTTGGCGATCTCGACCAACCCCGGCGGCATTGCCGGGAGCGGCATCACCGGCGGTACGTCGATTCTGGTCAATGTCGGCGACGTGCACACCGACGGCGTCGATGCGGCGTTCACCGTTCGTTTCGGGCGGACCTTCTCGCTCTACAATGCGACGTCGTACAATCTGTCGACCTACAAGAGCGACTATACCTCCACCGCGACCGGGATCGGCGCGGCGACGGGGAGCTGCATCGGCGGGAATCTGGTGGGGAAAGGGGTGGTGCCGACCTGCGGCAAGCTGCTGCCGGGGATCCCGAAGTTGCTCAACAAGACCGTGGCGACGCTCAGCGTGGGGCCGTTCGAGGCGCAGGTGATCGGCGATTATGTCGGCAAGCGCTTCGCGACGTTCAGCAACGACACGAGCGTGAGCGATTACTTCCTCACCTCGCTACGGATCGCCGGGCGCGTGCCGCAGGGGGTGCTGCCGCTGCGCAACGTCGAGCTCTCGCTCAACGTCACCAACCTGACCAACGAGACGGGCGTTTCGACGCTGTCGATCGGATCGGCGACCAACAGCTATTCGGCCTATCCGATCGCGCCGCGGCAGTGGTTCCTGACGCTGTCGGCGGCGTATTGAGGCCGTAAGGATCGCGGGGCGGTGGTGGCCGCCCCGCGGTCGGCTTTTACAGAGAACGCCCGATCAGTTCCTTCATGATCTCGTTCGTGCCGCCAAAGATGCGCGTCACGCGCGCCGCGCGCCAGGCGCGGGCGATCGGATATTCGTTCATATAGCCCGCACCGCCGTGCAATTGCAGGCACTTGTCCATCACTTCCCATTGCAGATCGGTGTGCCATAGCTTGGCGGCGGCACCTTCTTCGTTGGTCAATTCGCCCTTCAGATGGCGCGCGATCGCCCAGTCGAGATGCGCCCAGCCGACTTGCAGCTTGGCCTTAAGATCCGCGAGCACGAAGCGCGTGTTTTGGAAATCGAACACCATCCCGGCGAACGCCTTGCGCGTCTTGGTGAACTCGACCGTTTCGTCGAACGCCTTTTGCGCCGAGGCCTGGACCGAAACCGCGATGCTGAGGCGTTCCTGCGGCAATTGGCTCATCAGATAGATGAAGCCCTTACCTTCCTCACCCAAGCAATTGGTGATCGGCACGCGGACATCCTCGAAGAACAGTTCCGACGTGTCGGCGGCGTCCTGCCCCATCTTGTCGAGCTTGCGGCCCTTCTTGAAGCCCTCGCGGTCGCTTTCGACCAGGATGATCGACATGCCCTTCCACGCGGGCTTGGCATCGGGGTCGGTCTTGGCGACGACCAAAGTCAGGTCGGTGTTCTGGCCGTTGGTGATGTAGGTCTTCGAGCCGTTGATGACGTAGTGATTGCCGTCCTTCTTGGCGCTGGTGCGGATCGCCTGCAGGTCGCTGCCGGTGCCCGGTTCGGTCATCGCGATCGCGGTGATGACTTCGCCCGAAACCATCTTGGGCAGCCATTGCTGCTTCTGCTCTTCCGAGCCGTAGGTCTCGATATAGCCAGCGACGATGTCGGACTGGAGCGAGAAGCCGGCGGGG
>JAIXZV010000386.1 GCA_027489365.1 Sphingomonadales bacterium | reverse complement strand
TCCGCGTTGATATTATAGGTCGCGCCGTCGGCGCCGGGCCCGACCGGCGCCACCACAGGGATGAAGCCGTCGCGCGCAAGGTTGACCAGGATCGACGGGTCGACCGCCACGGGATCGCCGACAAAGCCCAGATCGACATGCCGCTCGATCCCCGAATTGGGATCGGGCTCGCGCCGTCCGCCGACCTTTTCCGCGACGACGAGGTTGGCGTCCTTGCCCGAAATGCCGACCGCGCGGCCACCCGCCTGCCCGATCCAGCCGACGATTTCCTTGTTGATGCTGCCGGCCAGCACCATTTCGGCGATCTGCGCGGTTTCGGCATCGGTGACGCGCAAGCCATCGATGAAGCGCGATTCGACCCCCAGGCGCTTCAACATCGCGCCGATCTGCGGCCCTCCGCCATGCACGACCACCGGATTGATGCCGACCGCCTTCATCAGCACGACGTCTTCTGCAAAATCGCGCGCGAGTTCGGGATCGCCCATCGCGTGCCCGCCATATTTCACGACGAAGGTCTTGCCGGCGTAGCGCTGCATGTACGGCAGCGCCTCGACGAGCGTTTCGGCCTTGGCGAGGAGTTCGGGGGCGGGGCTATGGTCGGTCATGGGTGCCCTGTAGCCAATCCGTCACCCCAGCGAAAGCTGGGGTCTCAGGGAAGTGCGCGCTACGCTCCCAACCCCAACCCCGTTCGTGCTGAGCTTGTCGAAGCACTGCCCTACGTCAGGCCGACGAGAAGAAGGCAGTCCTTCGACAAGCTCAGGACGAACGGACAGTCAGGATCAACGCGGTGACCGATCCAGCCATCGCCCGACGCCCACCGCCAGATAGATCAGCGGCGGCACCAGCAGCGCCGACAGCACGACCTTGGTCAGCATCTGCCCGGCGAGCAATTGACCGATCGGGAACACCCCCCAAAAGGCGATCGACACGAACAGCAGCGTGTCGACGATCTGGCTGAGCACGCTGGCCAGCCCCGCGCGAAGCCACAGCAAGCCGCCGCCCGCCGCCCCGTCACGGCGCAGCCAGCTGAAGATCGTGACGTTGAGCGTCTGCGAAATCCCGTACGCGACGATTCCGCCCGCCCAGATCCGCGGCGTACCGCCCATCATCAGCGCAAAGGCATCGCGCCGCGCCGGTTCCATATCGGGCGCGGCGGGGGCCGCGAGCACGACGATCGACAGCAGGATCGAGGCGATCAGCGGTGCGAAACCGATCCGCACCAGCGTATTGGCGACGGTGCGCCCGTGCAGCTCCGCCACCGCGCTCGACACCACCACCAGCAGCAGGAAGGCGAAAATCCCCGCCTCGACCGCGAGCGGCCCCAATCCGACCAGCGGCCCCAGCGCCGAGATCGGCCCCAGCGTCACCTGCTTATTGCCGAGCACCCCGGCGATGCAGACCATACCGCCATAAAAGATCGAGAAAGCGAAGAGCGAACGCGGGATGCCGCTGGGCGCGGTGTGAGCAGGTGTTTCCATCGCGGCAACGCTAGCCGGTTTCGCCCGCGCGTCAAATCGCAACCCGCTCCGTCACCCCGGCCCTGTGCCGGGGTCCACATCGCCGCGCGCGCCACGCTCGCAATCCGATGCCGTGCCAAGCCGCCTGGTGGACCCCGGCACAAGGCCGGGGTGACGGGGTGGCGATCGGCGGCATAACCCGACGTATGAATCGGCTCTAGCCCCAAGCGCGCGGCCCTGTATGGTGCGCGCTTTCGCGCGGGGGGCCGCGTGGGCGACTTCAAACGCGAGTGATGCAGTTCATGGGCTCTTTTACGATCGGCATCCTCGGCATCGCCGTCATTCTCGGCCTCGCCCTCCTGCTGTCGAGCAACCGCCGCGCGATCCGGCTGCGCGTCGTCGGCGCGGCGTTCGCGCTGCAGATCGGCATCGCGGTACTGGTGCTGAAGATCCCGGCCGGGGTCGCCGGGCTGCAATTCCTGTCTGGCGGCGTCTCCAATCTGCTTGGCTATGCGCATAATGGCGTCGATTTCCTGTTCGGCCCGCTCGCCAAGCCCGAAATCGGCGGCAACAGTTTCGCGATCGCAGCACTCCCGGTGATCATCTTCTTCGCCAGCCTGGTGTCGATCCTCTATTACCTCGGCATCATGCAGTTCGTGGTGCGCTGGCTCGGCGGCGCGATCGAATGGGTGATCGGCGTGTCGAAGGTCGAGGCGCTGTGCGCCGCCGCCAACATCTTCGTCGGGCAAAGCGAATCGCCGCTCGTGATCCGGCCGTATCTGGCGGGCCTGACCCCGGCGCAGCTCTTCACCGTGATGACCAGCGGCATGGCGGGCGTCGCGGGGACGATCCTCGCGGCCTATGCCTCGATGGGAATCCGCATCGAATATCTGCTCGCGGCGAGCTTCATGGCCGCCCCGGCCGGTATCCTGATGGCCAAGATCATGATGCCCGACGAGCCCGTGCCGCAAGGCGAGCTCCCGCTCGGCGATCATCCCGATGAGAATATCCGCCTCGCCGAGACGCGGATCAGCGGTCAGGGCCCCGCCGCCTTGCTCCCGGAAGGGCGCACCCCCGGCGAGCCGATGCCGCAAGCGAGCCATGACGAGGAAAAGCCCGCCAACATCATCATGGCGGCGGCGCAAGGCGCGCAGACCGGCGTCAAGCTCGCGGTCGCGGTCGGCGCGATGGTGCTGGCGTTCGTCGCTTTGGTCGCGCTTGCCAATGGCATCCTCGGCGGGATCGGCGGCTGGTTCGGCTATCCCGCGCTCAGCTTCCAGGGGCTGCTCGGCACGGTGTTCGCGCCGATCATGTTCCTGCTCAACATCCCGTGGAACGAAGCGCAGATTGCGGGCGGCCTGTTCGGGCAGAAGATCGTGCTCAACGAATTCGTCGCCTACATCAGCCTCGGCACGCAAAAGGGCCTGAGCGAGCACACCATCGCCGTGGTGACGTTTGCTTTGTGCGGCTTCGCCAATTTCTCCTCGATCGCGATCCAGATGGCGGTGACGGGGAGCTTAGCGCCGAACCAGCGCCCGATGATTGCCAAGCTCGGGTTGAAGGCGCTGGCGGCGGGGTCGCTCGCGAATTTGATGTCGGCGGCGTTGGCGGGGTTGTTGATCGGGTAAGACCCCCAACCGTTGGTTTCGTCGGACCCCAACCGTTCGTTTCGAGCGAAGTCGAGAAACCCCGCGCAGCATATGTTGCCTGTTTCTCGACTACGCTCGAAACGAACGGAGAGGGGATCCCGCACTCCCCCGTCACCCCGGCCTTGAGCCGGGGCCCGGGGTGCACCACGCGCAACGCTCCGAATGCGATCGACGCGCTCGCGGATGGATGGGCCCCGGCTCAAGGCCGGGGTGACGGTTGGGGAGTGGCGCTCTCACTCAATTGCGAACATTCGCGATCGGAGCTTACAAGCGGGCATGACGAAGCCTACCAAACGCAACCAAAGCCTATTTGGCCCCGTTCTCGCCGCGACGATATTGATCGTGATTTTCGGCGGCTACATCCTGTTTGCGTGGCTCGCTGGCGATGTCTGACGTCCGTTTCCCACCGACACGCAACCCTACCCCCGCCGCAACATCGCCTTCTTCAACCGCGCGTGCGCCGACGCCTTGATCTGGCAGATCCGCGCCGCCCCCACCCCGATCACTTCGCCAATCTCCTCGAGGTTGAACTCCTCGACATAATAGAGCTGGATCACCAGCGCCTCGCGCTCGGGCAAGGACGCGATCGCCGCGATCAGCGTGTCGCGTTCCTCGCCATCCGATAATTGCGCGAACGCGTCGGGCTCGTCGCTCGCGAACCACGGGCCTTCGTCGGAATAGACCTCGTCGATCGGCTCGAAGCGCATCGGCTGGGCATTGGCGTATTCCAGCCGCAATTTCTCGCGGCTGACCCCGATCCGCGACGCCACCTGCGCCTCATCGGGGGCATGACCGAGTTCCGCGCCAAGCGCCGCGACGGTCTGCGCATAGACTCGCTTGCGCTGCATCGCCCCGCGCGTCAGCGTGGCCGAACGCCGCAGGGCGTCGATCATCGACCCGCGCACGCGCGTGACGAGATATTGCTCGAACGTCACCTGTCCGCGCTCCTCGAAACTGTTCGCCGCCTCGACCAAGGCGACCAGCCCGATCTGCACCAGATCCTCGACCTCGACCGCCGAGGACATGCTGCCATGCACATGCCACGCGATCCGCCGGACCAGCGGCAGATGCTTTTTGGCGAGCGCGTTCAAGTCGGGCGCGGCGGTGCGGCCATAGGTCAGCGGCATCGCGTCAGCGAAGGCGGCGAAGTTAGGCTGGGCGGTCATGCGGGGAGGGCTCCGGGGGCGCCGATCACGGCGACGACTTCGACCGATTTGTCTTCCGGCACTTCGAAGAAGCTCATCACCGGAAGGTCGGGCAGGCAGGTCTTGACCAGTTTGCGGATCGCGAGGCGGATCGCGGGCTGGACGACCAAAGCGAACGGCTTGGCCTCGTCGACCAGCGGCTGTGCCGCGTGTTGCAACGCGTCGACGATGCGGCGGCCGAGATCGGGTTCGATCGTGTGGCGGCGCGACGGATCGTTGCGCAGCGCCTGGCCGAGCAGCCCTTCGAGCTGGCCTTCCAAGGTCATCACGCGCAGCGGCTCGCGCACGCCGCAGAGCTTGCCGATGATCAGCCCGCCGAGATCGGGGCGGATCGCCTCGATGATATCCTCGGCATCGAGCGTCTTCTGCGCAGCGACCGCGATTGCAGCCGCAATCCGGCGGAATTCCTTGAGCGGGATATTCTCGGCCAGCAACCCGCGCAGCACTTGCGTCAGCGTCGTCAGCGGCAGCGGGTTGGGCGACAGCGAGGCGACCAATTGCGGGTTGCGCTCCTTGAGGCCGTCGAGCAGCGCCTGCACATCGTCCGCGCCGAGCAGTTCGGCGGCGTGCGTGCTCAATTGATGGTTGAGGTGCGTTGCGACCACGGTGCCCGGATCGACCACGAGATAGCCAGCACCCGTCGCCGCATCGGCATCGCCCGCCGCGATCCACACCGCGTCCAATCCGAAGGTCGGGTCCTTGGCGCGCTTGCCCATCAGGCCGCCGACCGCTTGTCCGGTGTCGAGCGCCAGCATTTCGTCAGGCGACACGCTGTCCTCGCCGACGACGACGCCGCCGACCAGGATGCGGTACGCAAACGGCGGCAAATTGATATCGTCCCGCACGCGGACTTGCGGGATGACGAAGCCCATGTCCTTCGACAGCTGCCGCCGAACACCGGTGATCCGCCCCATCAGCGGCGCACCGCGACGCTCGTCGACCAGCGGCACGAGGCCATAGCCGATGTCGAGGTTCACCTGCATCGTGTCGGCGACTTCGTCCCAGCCGATCTTCGAATAATCGATCGCTTCGGTCGGTACGGTGACGACCGGCGGCGGGCGGAGTGCCGCCTGGCGCATCCGCCACGCCGCGAACCCAGCAAGCGCAGCGGCGGGCAGGATCACGAGATGCGGCATCCCCGGCATCACGCCGAGCAGCGCAAGGATGATCGCGACCGGCGTCCACGTCCGTGCCGACCCGAACTGACTGCCGATCTGGCCCGCCAAATCCATGCTCGAGGTAACGCGCGTTACGATCGCGGCGGCGGCGATCGAGAGCATCAGCGACGGGATCTGCGCGACCAGCGCATCGCCGATCGCGAGCAGCACATAATTGTGCGCGGCATCGGCAATCGTCATGCCGTGGCTGACCGGGCCGAGGATCAGACCGCCGATGATGTTGGCGGCGAGGATCAGCAAGCCCGCGACCGCATCGCCCTTCACGAACTTGGACGAACCGTCCATCGACCCGTAGAAATCGGCCTCGGTCGCCACTTCGACGCGGCGCGTCTTGGCTTCCTCGGGCGTGATCAGGCCGGCGTTCAAATCGGCGTCGATCGCCATCTGCTTGCCGGGCAAGGCATCGAGCGTGAAGCGCGCCGACACTTCCGACACGCGGCCCGCGCCCTTGGTCACCACGATCATGTTGATGATCACCAGGATCGCGAAGACGAACAAGCCAACGACATAATCGCCGCCGATCAGGAAGGTGCCGAATGCTTCGATCACATGACCGGCAGCGCCCTCGCCCTCATGCCCGTGGACCAGCACGACACGCGTCGAGGCGACGTTCAAGGACAGGCGGAACAGCGTCGCGAACAGCAGGACGGTCGGGAAGGCCGAGAAATCGAGCGGTTTCTGCGCGTTGAGGCTGACCATCAGCACCGCGAGGCTGATCGTGATGTTCATGATGAAGAAGATGTCGAGCATCGCCGAGGGGATCGGCACGACCATCAACACGACCAGCAGCAGGATCGCGACCGGCAAGGCGGCGGAGCGCAGCAGCGGCAGCACGCCGCCCGATTTCACACCCGAATTCAAAGCAATCGCCACGCCTTACGCTCCCAGGCTCGCCAGCATCATGTACGCCAGCCGCGCATTGTTCGGCGTCGGCCGCAGCAAGCTCGCGGTCTCGACCCGGCCCGCCTGGCCGACGGTGCCGTTCAGCCGTTCGAGCGTCGATTGCGCCCACACTGCGGCATCGGAGGTCGAATCCTCCCCATTGCCGGGGATGACGTCAGCGCCCCATTGCCCGAGCCGCGTCGCCATCAGCGCCGGGGTCATCGTCGGCAGGCTCGCACCATCGACGCTCTTTTCAAGCTTGGCGCTGAAGCGGCTGTAGATTTCGGAAAGCGACCGCGCGCTGCCGCTCGCATCGTAGAAAATGCTGCGATTGGCTTGTGCGGCGGCGGGGAACATCGCCGCACCGCTGCGATCGGGCGAGGCCTGCATCGCGGTGAGAAACGACCGCGCGCCGCCGAGCCCGAGGAAGTGCGCCATGTAGAGATCGGTGCCGGTCGCGGTGCGTCCGGTCGCGGTTTCGAGCGCGCTCTTATTGTCGCTGGCATGTTCGGCCGCCATCAGCGAGGCGGCGTTGGGGTCCTTGCGCAGATCGAGGATCGCCTTGCGCATCGCGGGGTCGGTCACGGTCGCGCGGCCGCTTGCGGTGGTGGTGATCGCATTCGCCGCCCAGCCCAGGCCGTGTTCGGCGCCATGCGCCTTGACGACGCGCAGCCAGCTTTGCTCGATGAACTGGTACAGCCCGCGCGCGCTCGACGTGCCGGCGCGGGCATCGGCGCGCAGGCCGCTTTCGAGCTTCGCTTGCCCGAGCAGATAGTTGAAATCGACCCCGGTCTTCTGACTGGCATTGGCGATCGCGTTGCGAATCGCACCGCCGCCGAGGGTCTTCGCCTCGTTGACGGCTCCGTTCAGGATCGTGAGTGGATTGAAAGGCATCGGTCCCCGGCTGAATCGCCCATGTTCAGGGCGATATTAGCAAGAGCCGTGCCAATTATTGTTGTTTGAGCCCCTCCCCTTCATGGGAGGGGCTAAAGGCTTACGCGTATGCCGCCATCCCCATGCCGGGGCGATACACCGTGCCGGGCGCGCTCCCCACGGCAACGCCTGCCGCACCGGTCAAGGTTTGCAGGCGGCGGCGAACATTTGCCGCCATCAGGTTCACGTAAATCCGGCAGGTGTCGTTCAACCGCTGCGCTTCCTCGGCCAAGCCACGCAGCTCCTCGCCCGCAGGCGCGGTGCCGAACGCCGCCACCGCCTCGATCGCGGCGAGCTTGTCCTGCGTTGCCGCCTCCAGCCCGGCGACATCGTTGACCTTCAGCGCGGCGATCTCGGCATGGAGCGCCTCGATCACCGCGATCAGCGCATCGCGCCGGGTGGTGCCCAGGACGGTCATTTCTTCGGGCTCCAATAGAGTTTGAGCGCCAGCAACCGGTCCGCGATCGTCTCGGGCGTGACCGGATAGGTGCCGTTACGTACCGCGCGCTTCACTTCTTCGACTCGCTTTTCATCGACGGGTGCCGCCTTGCCGAAATCGAACGCCAGCGCCGACAGTTCGAGCTGCCGGGTGACGGCCTCGCTCGGCCGGGCGGCGGCATTGGCGGCTGGCGACGCAGGCGTGATGGGCACGACCAGCCGGTCCTGCGGCGTCACCGCCCCTATTCCAGCCTTGGATCCGATCGACTCTATCATGCCTGCACCTTCGCGGTTTCGCTGACAGGAGTAGAAACGACCGGTCGCGCCGAACCTTAAGAAGTGCTTGCACGAATTATTCGGTCCAGCCGGGCAGCGTCGCACGACCCGCGGCGATCGCCACCGCCTGGACCGGCGCGCGCGTCTGATCGACCTTTACCAGAAAGCGCCCGCCCGCAACGGCATCGCCCGCCGCGACGCCTTCGCGCGTGATCGTGAAGCCGGGCGACCCGGCGCTGATCGTCACCGGATCGCCGCGCTTGATGACATAGACCGGGCGGATCGGCTGCGGCGCATTGGTCGGCTCGATCACCAGTGGGGCTGCCGCCTTGGGTGCCGTCGCGGGCATCCGCATCGGCACGAACAGCCGCCATTCCGGCCCGGTGCAGCTCACCACGACGGCATCATGCGCGTCGGAGCGCCACGCCATCGACACCATCGGACACGTGGCGAGCTTCAACCGACTGTCGACCGGCGTGCGTGCGCCGCCGTCCTCGCCAATGCCATGCCCGGCAAAGGCGGCAACGGCGCGGTCGATCGCGGCGGTATCCTGAAAGGTCGGCGCGGCGGCGAGCGGGGTCGCGATCGCTATGGAAAGAAAAGCGAAGGTACGCAGCATGGCTTTATCCCTGGATGAAGCGGCAAGATGGGGTTGCCGGGCGGCAGATCATTGCCGTGCCCCTGCATTCGGTGCGGCAAAGCCGGTGGTGACGGTGACGACCCGGCGACCGGGCCGGGCGGCGGAAAGCGTGATGCGGTCGGCCGGCACGGCGCGCGCCAGGATGAGCGCGGTGGCGACGGCGCGCGCGCGATCGGCGGCGAGCACCGCGCCGCTGCCCGTCACCGGATCGACATCGACCGCGCTGCCATCGACCGCCCCCGCGACGCGCAGGATCACGCGGCCGTCGCGGGTCGATTCACGCGCCCAGACGATCAGCGCATCGGGCGCTTGCGGCAGGACCGCCGATCCGGGCGCAAAGCCCGCGACCGACCCGGCGGAAACCGCCATTGGCTCCACGGCGGGCGCTGCGGTCTGAACTCCAAAGCCTTCGCGAATGCCCTTGGCCAGCGCGCGCTGGTCGAGTTGCTGGCTCGCCTGCAAAAACACGAAGAAACCGACCAGCAGCAGCGCCAGATCGGCCAGCGTCATCAGCCACACCGGGCGCGCAGGCGCGGCATCGGGCAGCTCCAGATCGAGCGGAAGCGCGCTCATGCCACCTCCGCCAGATGCGCAGCGCGCGGTTGCTCGCGTGTCGCGAGCGCGATCAGCGGCGCATCGAGCCGCAAGCGTTCGACCGCTTCGTCACGCGCGCGGCGGCGCAAGCGCGCGGCGATCGGCGCGAGCACGAGATTGGCGAGCAATGCGCCATAAAGCGTCGCGAGCAGCGCGACCGCCATTGCCGCGCCGATCGCGCTCGGGTCCTGCATCTTCACGAACATGCCGACCAGGCCGATCAGCGTGCCGACCATGCCCATGGCGGGTGCGGTGTCGGCGGCAGCACTCCACAGCTCGCACGCAGCAATGGCGCGTTCGGTCCGCGCGCGGTGGCGCTGGCGGAGCAGTTCGGCGACCTCCTCGGGGCTTGCGCCATCGACGATCGCGGCGACGGCGGCGGCCATGTCGGGATCGGCAATCACCGATTTGTCGAGCGCCATCACGCCGTGCCGCCGCGCAATCCGGCCGAAGGCGGCGATCTGTTCGAGCAACGGTTCGGCCTGGAAGCGCGGCGTAAACAGCGTGCCCAGCGCACCGATCCCGCGGATCAGGTCGCGCAACGGCGTCCGCAAAATCGCCGCGGCCAGTGTCCCGCCGCCAACAATGGCGAAGGCGATGGGATCGAGAAAGGGGGCGAGCACAGGTGTCATCGCGCGAACGCTCTGCAAGGGGCGGGCCAGTTCCGACTATCGCCCTCTGCAACTGTCATCCCCGCGAAAGCGGGGACCCATCTCCGGCGGTACGAGATAGGTCCCCGCTTTCGCGGGGATGACAACAGGGAGATGGTAGGCGCGGGGGAATACCGATCCGGCAACCCTCTTGCCGCCGCCCGGCAAACCCTTGCCGCTCCACCCCCGCAAACACCGCCCCACCCCACCGCGCACGCATTTGGCACGCCCTTTGCTGATACCCCATCGCGCAATAGGGCGTGAGGAGATGGGCGATGCCCAGCAACGGTCTTTCCGGGGGTCTTTTCGGGGTACATGGTGCGGCACTCGAAGTGCGCTCGCAGCGCATGGGTGTGCTCGCGTCGAACATCGCCAACGCCTCGACCCCGGGGTTCAAGGCGCAGGACGTCGATTTCCGCAAGGCGCTCGCCTCGGTCGAGCAAAGCGGCAGCACATCGATCACCAGCGCGCTGCAATATCGCGTGCCGTCGCAGCCCTCGCTCGACGGCAATACCGTGGAGCTGTCGACCGAGCAGACTGCCTTTGCCGAAAACGCCGTCGCCTATCAGACGACGCTGTCCTTCCTCAACGGGCGCATCGGGCAGATCACCCGCGCGCTGAAGGGTGAATGAGCATGGCCGATCAACAACCCCTCACCATTTTCCAGGTCGCCGGGCGCGCCATGTCCGCACAGCTCGTGCGGATGAACACGACCGCGTCGAACCTCGCCAATGCCGGCTCGGTCACGTCGAGCGCGGACAGCGCGTACCGCACGATCAAGCCCGTCTTCCGCACCGAATATGACAAGGTCTCCGGCCTGGCGACCGTCAATGTCGAGAGCATCGTGACGGCGGGCGAAGCCCCCGAGAAGCGCTTCGACCCCTCGCATCCGATGGCCGACAAGGACGGCAATGTCTGGGAATCGGCGGTCGATGAAACGCGCGAGCTGGTCGACATGATGGAGACGGCGCGCAGCTACCAGAACAATGTCGAGGTCATGCAGACCGCGAAATCGCTGATCCTCGATACCCTCAAGATGGGACGCTAAATCATGGCCTCCGCTTTCGATACCACGCTGAGCAAACTCGGCATCAACCGCTCGACCAGCAGCACGGCCGCCACGGCAACCGCGAAATCCTCGTCGCTCGGCACGTCCGATTTCCTCAAGCTGCTCACCGCGCAGCTGCAAAATCAGGACCCGTTCTCGCCGACCGACAACAGCCAGATGGTGGCGCAGCTCGCGCAGATCACCAGCACGTCGGGCATCGCCGATATGGGCGCCACGCTGAAGGAGATTCAGACCAAGCTCGGCGGCACATCGACCGCCGATGCTTTGGCCTATGTCGGCAAGACGATCCTGACCGAAGGTGCCACCGCCTACGGCCGCACCAGTGGCGGCATGGCGGGCGCGGTCGAACTCGACGGCGATGCGACCGACGTGTCGGTGTCGATCCGCGACGCAAACGGCCAGGTGCTCAACACGCTGCAGCTCGGCGCGCAAAAGGCCGGCACCGTTTCCTACGAGTGGGACGGCAAGACCGCCGCCGGGACCGAGGCCGGGACCGGCCCGTTCACCGTCGCGGTTTCGGCCGCGAACGCCGGGGCCAAGGTCACCAGCCGCGGGCTCGTCTGGGCGCCCGTCGCCGCCGTTTCGGTACCTGCGAGCGGCAGCCCAACCCTCACCGTGCCGGGTCTCGGCACCGTCGCCGTCAGCGCCGTCCGCCAGGTCGGCTGAACCCCTTTTATCCGTATTCGATAAGGAGCCAATCCCATGTCCTTCTACACGTCCTTGAGCGGCCTGAAGGCGGCGCAAACCGAGCTTTCGACCGTCTCGCACAACCTCGCCAACGTCTCGACCAACGGCTTCAAAAAGAGCCGCACCGATTTCGCCGACGTGATCGCCTCCAGCATCGCGACCGATCCGACCAAGCTGGTCGGATCGGGCACGGTGGTGAAGGGCAACCGCCAGCAATTCAGCGAGGGCAATCTCAAGACCACCGGGTCGGCGCTCGATCTCACGGTGAGCGGCGACGGCTTCTTCGCGGTCAAGACCGCCGGGCTCAACGCCACCACCGCCTACACCCGCAACGGCGCGTTCCAGGTCGATCCCGCGACCAAGAACATCGTCGATGCGCAAGGGTCGGCACTGCTCGGCTATCCGGTCGATGCCAAGGGCAATGCCACCGCGACCGGTTCGGACGGGCTGGTTCCGCTCAACCTGCCCGAAACCAGCGGCACGCCTGCGGCCACCGCCAATGTCGCGCTAAAGGTCAATCTCTACGCCGCCGCCTCCACCCCGAGCGTCGCGTTCGATCCCGCCAATGCGTCGAGCTACAACAATTCGACCACCACGACGATCTACGATTCGTCGGGCAAGGCGAGCACGCTGACCAATTACTATGTCCACACCGGCGCCAATGCCTGGACCGTCCACAGCTATGTCGGCGATCAGGCACTGAGCGTCGGCGGATCGAGTGCGGGCACCCCCGTCACTTTCGATGCGAGCGGCAACCTCACCGCGCCGACCACGCCGGTCAGCTTCGATGCCTTCAATCCGACGACGGGCGGCGTATCGCAGACGCTCGCCTTCAGCCTCGCCGGATCGACGCAGAAATCGAGCGCCTTCTCGGTCGATGCGCGCACCGCCGACGGCGCGTCGGTCGGCGAACTGTCCGGCGTCACGGTCAATGCGCAGGGCATCGTCGCGGCCAGCTATTCGAACGGCGACACGGTCAATCTCGGCAAGGTCGCGCTCGCCAACTTCGCCAACCCGACGGGCCTGCGCCAGACCGGCAACAGCTATTGGTCGGCCAGCGGCATTTCGGGCGCGGCGACGATGGGTGCCGCCAATGAGAATGGCTACGGCTCGCTTTTGTCGGGCACGCTTGAGGGTTCGAACGTCGATATTACCGAGGAACTGGTCAGCCTGATCGCGGCACAGCGCAATTTCCAGGCGAATGCCAAGGCGCTCGATACCGCCAGCCAGATCTCGCAGACGATCTTCCAGATCCAGGGTTGAGCGGGAGCTAATCGGAGCAGCACATGGACAAATTGGTCTATACCGCAGCGTCGGGCCTCAAGGCGCATCTCGCGTCGCAGGCGGCGATCGCCAACAATATGGCGAACGTGTCTACGATCGGCTTTCGCGCCGACCGCGTCGTGTTCGACCGGCTGTCGCTGCAAGGCTCCGATTTCGACACGCGCACGCCCGCCTCGGCCGAAGTCGCCGATGCCGACCGCAAACCCGGCGCGATGCAGCAGACCGGTCGCGCGCTCGACATCGCGATCCCCGGCGACAGCTGGCTCGCGGTGCAATCGACCGACGGGACCGAAGCGTACACCCGCCGCGGCGATCTCCAGATCGCCCCGTCGGGCGTGCTGCAAACGGGCGACGGCTTCCCCGTGATCGGGTCGGGGGGCCCGATCACGCTGCCGCCGGTGCAAAGCATCTCGATCTCGAACGACGGCAAGATCTCGATCGTCCCCGTCGGCGGCGACGCGCGCAACCCGCAGGTAATCGACACGCTCAAACTGGCCAGCCCCAAGGGCACCGAGACCGTCAAGGGCACCGATAATCTGCTGCATGTGAAGGGCGGCGGCGTGCTGCCGGCCGATCTCGATGCGAAGATCGAAACGGGCACGCTCGAGGGATCGAACGTCAACATGACGCAAGCGCTGGTCGACATGATCGAGAATCAGCGCGCCTATGAGGTCCAGGCCAACCTTATGAAATCGGTCAAGGAATTGGATGAAAGCAGCGCGTCCCTGATGCGCCTGCCGGCTTGAGAGGAATAGACCATGGGTAGTGCAGCCATGCACATCGCGCGGACCGGGCTCGACGCCCAGGACATGCGGATGCGCGTTATCTCGAACAACCTCGCCAACGTGAACACGACCGCGTACAAAAAGGATCGTGCCGCGTTCGAGACGCTGGCGTATCAGACCGTCACCGCGCCCGGCGCGCCGAGCACGGCGGAATCGAAATACGCCACCGGCCTCAACCTCGGCACCGGCGTCAAGATTCAGGGCACCGCGCGGATCGACACGCAGGGTTCGTTCCAGCAGACCAATAACAGCCTCGATCTGGCGCTCGACGGCGACGGCTATTTCCAGGTGCAAATGCCCGGCGGCACGCTCGGCTATACCCGCGCCGGCAATTTCTCGCGCTCGCCCGAGGGTCTGCTGATCACCAGCGAGGGCTATCAGGTCCAGCCCGGCATCACCGTGCCGGAGGGCGCGACCGCGATCACGATCGGCACCGACGGCACCGTCTCGGCGACGATCCCGGGCCAGGCCGCCTCGACCGAGCTCGGCCAGATCCAGGTCGCAAGCTTCCCCAATTCGGCCGGGCTGCTGAGCAAGGGCGACAATTACCTCGTCGAAACCTCCGCCAGCGGTGCCGCCAACCTCGGCATCGCGGGTCAGGACGGGCGCGGCAACATCCGCCAGGGGCAGCTCGAAGGCTCCAACGTCAACGTCGTCGAGGAGCTGGTCGACATGATCGAGACGCAGCGCGCGTACGAGGTCAATTCGAAGATGATCTCGGCGACCAACGAAATGCTACAATATGTTAACCAACATTTCGGTAGCTAGTGGCATGAAGCCAGTCGCTCTTCTCGCCACGGCCTGCGCCGCTTGCCTCGTCACCGTCGCGTTCACACCGAACGCGGCGGACGCGAGCATCTTCGGCAAGAAGAAGCCGCCGGTCGATTTCACCGCCGCGCTGCCGCCACCCCCGCCGCCGCCGCCAGCGGTGCCGACCGGATCGATCTTCCAGGTCGCCGACGGCTATGCCGCCTTGTACGAAGGCACCCGCGCGCGCCGCGTCGGCGATCCGCTGACGATCGTATTGGTCGAGCGCACCGCCGCCTCCAAATCCGCCAGCTCAAAGCTCGATTCGGGCGGGGGCCTCAGCATCACGCCGCCGACCACCGGCAGCCTCGCTTTGTTCCAGGGCACCGACGCGAGCCTCAGCAGCAAGCGCAATTTCACCGGCCAGGGCGCGACCGACCAGTCGAACACGCTGTCGGGCGAAGTCAGCGTGACGGTCAGCCAGGTCCTGCCCAACGGGACGATGCTGATCCAGGGACAGAAGCGCGTCACGCTCAACCGCGGCGACGAATTCGTCCAGATCAAGGGCCTGATCCGCGTCGCCGATATCGACGCCGACAATCGCGTCCTGTCGACCCGCGTCGCCGATGCGCAGATCGCCTACACCGGCAAGGGCGACGTCGCCCGCGCCAGCCGCCAGGGCTGGCTCAGCCGGTTTTTCTCCGTGGTGAGTCCGTTCTGATGCGCATTTTGATCGCCCGTCTTGCCCCCTTCCCCGTTCGTGCTGAGCTTGTCGAAGCACAGTGCGCCACGGGCGAGCACGTGTGTGTGGCACGCGCCCTTCGACAGGCTCAGGGCGAACGGGGGTGGGTGGCGCGTCTGCTCCTTCTCTTGCTGACCGCGCTCGCCGCCCTCACCCTCGCCGCCCCCGCCTCGGCCGACCGGATCAAGGATCTCGGTGGCTTTCAGGGCATCCGCAGCAACCAGATGAGCGGCTAAGGCATCGTCGTCGGCCTGCCCGGCACGGGTGACGACAATCTCGAATATACCATCCAGTCGATGAAGGCGGTCGCCTCGCGCTTCGGCTTGCAATTGCCCGCAAGCGTCAATCCCGGCCTGAAGAACGCCGCGGTCGTGATCATCACCGCCGATTTGCCGCCCTTCGCCAAGCCGGGCCAGAAGCTCGACATCACCGTCGCCTCGATGGGCAAGGCGAAGTCGCTGCGCGGCGGCGCGCTGATCCTGACGCCCTTGCTCGGCGCCGATGGGCAGATCTACGCGATGGCGCAAGGCAATCTCGCGGTTGGCGGGCTTGGCGCCGAGGGCAAGGACGGGTCGCAGATCGTCGTCAACATCCCCTCCGCCGGGCGCATCCCCGAAGGCGCGACGGTCGAACGCGCGGTGCAGACCGGGTTCGAGAACACGCCGTTCCTGACCTACAATCTCGCGCGCGCCGATTTCACCACCGCACAGAATGTCGCCGCTGCGATCAACTCGCGGCTCGGTGCCGGTACCGCACAAGCGACCGACGCCATTTCGGTGGCGATCCGCGCGCCGGTCGGCGGCGATGTCCGCGCGACCTTGATGAGCGAGATCGAAAATCTCGACATCGTCTCGGCCGAGCCCTCGGCCCGCGTGATCGTCAACGCGCGCACCGGCACCGTCGTGATCAATTCGAGCGTCCGCGTCGGCACCGCCGCGATCACGCACGGCAAATTGACCGTACGCATCGACGAATCCGAACGCGTCAGCCAGCCCGCGCCGTTCAGCCAGGGCCAGACCACCAAGGAACAGAAATCTGCGGTCGGCGTGGATGAGGAAAAGCACCCGATCTTCCTGATCGAGCCAGGGCCCCGCTTGTCCGACGTGGTCAAGGCGATCAACGCGATCGGCGCATCGCCGGCCGATCTGGTCGCGATCCTCGAAGCCTTGAAAGAGGCCGGCGCGCTCAAAGCCGAGTTGATCATCCTGTGAGCGAGGTTCCCGCCCTTCCGCCCGTCCAGGGCCCAACCAGCGGCATCAACCTCGATACGAGCCGCTTGCAGAACCGCGCCAATCTGGAAGCGGCGGGCAAGAAGTTCGAGGCGGTGTTCACCGGCATGATGGTCAAATCGATGCGCTCGACGCATCTCGCCGAGGACGATCTGTTCGGCTCGAAAGGCCTCGATACCTTCAAGGAAATGCAGGACACGCAATTCGCACAGGGCATGGCGGATCACGCCCCGCTCGGCATCGGCAAGGCGATGACCGAATTCCTCGCGCGCTCGCAATCGGGCCTGCAGGCCGAACCGCCACCCACGACTGACGGCGCGGCGTCATGAGCGATCTGCTCGGCATCGGCGCCAGCGGGGTGCGCGCGTATCAAAGCGCGCTCACCACCGTATCCGAAAACATCGCCAATGCGGCGACGCCGGGTTACGCCAAGCGGACCGCGGACGTGCGCGAGGTCGCGCCCGCGCTTGGCATCACTTCGGGTGGCGGAACCCAGACCGGTCAGGGTGTCACGATTGCGGGCGTCACGCGCTCGGCCGATGCGCTCCGCGCGGCGGATGTCCGCACATCCAGCGCCGATCTCGCGCGCAGCGAAACCGGCATCGCCTGGCTCGACCGGATCGAGACCGCGCTGACCGGCAACCAATTGGGCGACCGGCTGACCGGCTTCTTCAACGCCGCCAAGACCGTCGCCGCTGATCCGAGCGCGACCGTCCCGCGCAGCACCTTGCTCGAACAGGCGAGCGCCGTGGCAGGCAGCTTCACCGCGACCGGCCAGGCGCTCGACAGTCTTGACGCCAATCTCGATGCGACCGCGCAGAGCGCCGTCACCACGCTCAACAGCTTGGGGGCCGCGCTCGCCAAGGTCAATGACGGCCTCGGCCGCGCGCAACCCGGCTCGAACGGCGCGGCGCAACTGGCCGATCAGCGCGACGCGATCCTCGATCAAATGAGCGCGATCAGCGATGTTTCGGTCACCACCGACCCCGCCGGGCGCGCGACGGTCAAGCTCGGCAATGCAGGCGGGCCGGTCTTCGTCACCGGCAATACCACCGGCACCGTTACCTTCGCACGCGGCAATGACGGCACGGTGGCGTTCGGCTTGCAAACTGCGGCTGGCGTATCGACCGTTACGCCCGGTGGCGGCGCACTCGCCGGAATCGTCGATGGCGCGGCGCGCATCGCCGACGCGCGCGTGTCGCTGGAGACGATCGCCACCGCCTTCACCGACGGCGTCAACGCCGTGCAGGCGCAGGGCCGCACTCTCGACGGCAATCCCGGCGCGGCGCTGTTCACCGTCGGCAGCAGCCCGACCGACATCACGGTATCGCTCACCGACCCGCGCGGCATCGCCGCCGCAGCGGTTGGCGGCGGCCCGCGCGATGCGAGCAACCTCAAGAATTTCGATACGCTGCGCACCAGCGGCGCATTCGAAGCGAAGACGACGGCGCTCGTCTCCGCGAACGCCGCCACGCTCAGCGGGCGCAAGCAAATCGCCGAGGCGCAAAGCGCGATCCGCGACAATGCCGTCGCCGCACGCGATGCCGTGTCGGGCGTCAATCTCGACAGCGAAGCGGTCGATCTGCTGCGCTTCCAGCAAGCCTATTCGGCGTCGAGCCGCGTGATCCAGGTCGCGCGCGACACGCTCCAGTCGATCCTCGACATCCGCTAGGAATAGCTCATGCAAATCGGCACCAACCAATTCTATGAAAAGAATGCGTCGCAGCTCGGCAAGCTCGCGACCCAGGCGGACACGCTCAACACGCAGATCGCGACGGGGAAAAAATTCACCGCCCCCTCGCAGGATGTGGTCGCGTACAATCGCCTGACCGCGATCAAGCAGACCAATGCCGACAGCAAGGCCTATGCGAGCAACGTCAGCCTCGCCCAGTCGCTGCTGCAGCAATCCGACACGACGCTGACCTCGATCGGCAATCAGCTGCAGCGCGCCGCCGAACTGACGACGCAAGCCGCCAACGGCACGCTGAACGACGCCAATCGCAAGACCATCGCGATCGAGCTGCAAAGCATCCGCGACGATCTCGTGAGTCTCGCAGGCACGACCGATGCGCGCGGCCAGCCACTGTTCGGCACGGCGAGTGGCGGCGCGGCGGTCGTCCAGGCAGCAGACGGCACGGTCAGCTTCGGCGGCACCGGCGAAATCTCCGCCATCCCCGTCGCCGATGGCACCGAGATTCAGGCAACCGACAGTGCGCAGCGCGTGTTCGGCAACATTCCGACGAGCGGCGGCGGCACGACCGATGTGTTCGCATTGCTGTCGAGCCTGATCTCCGCGCTCAACGCCGGCGGCAACGTCTCCGCCGCGACCGGCACCGCCGCCACAGGCCTGAAGGCAGCGCTCACACAGGTGACCAACGTGCAAGGCTCGGTCGGCGCGCGCGCGGCGCGGCTCGACATCGTATCCGCGCAGGCAACCGACGCCGCCGCCGCGCGCGAGACCGACCGGGTCGGGCTGGAAGACACCGATATCTCGACCGCGATCACCGAATTGCAGAAGACGATGACGGTGCTGCAAGCGACGCAGGCGAGCTTCACCAAACTCGGGCAATTGTCGCTGTTCGATTATTTGCGTTAGAGCCTGACACCTAAGCCCAAATCCGTTCGGCCCCGGACTTGATCCGGGGTTGTCGAAGCCCTGCCTTCAACACGCGATGCCGCGCGGGTTGCAGGGCAGCCCTTCGACAAGCTCAGGGCGAACGGAGGTGGTGGTCCAGATCGATGGTCAATGCGCTACGGCGCAGACCGCGCCGGTTGCGCCTCCGCCAGGATGACCGCGAACAGCCCGTCGGGATCGGTCCACTCCCCGACCGGCGTCCACCCGCCCGCGCGCAGCAAAATTCGCGCATCGCGCGCGCCGTATTTATGGCTGTTCTCGGTGTGGATCGTCTCGCCCGGCACCATCGAGAAGGGGCGACCCTCGATCGTAAAGGCAACATCGGCCATCGCCTCGATATGCATTTCGATCCGCGCGCGATCATCGTTCCAGATCGCGCGGTGGCGGAATGTGTCGATCGGGATCGTGCCCGCCAGCTCGCGGTTGATCCGTTCGAGCAAATTGAGGTTGAACGCCGCGGTCACGCCTTGGGCATCGTCATATGCCGCTTCCAGCACCGCCGGATCCTTGATCCGGTCCATCCCGATCACCAGCATCGCACCTTCACCGAGCGATGCCTTCATCGCGCGCAGCAGATCGACCGAGGAATGCGGGATCATGTTGCCGATCGTCGATCCGGGGAAGAAACCGAGCTTCGGCGTCGCCGCGATCTGCACCGGCAGCGCGATCGGCTTCATGAAATCCGCTTCGAGCGGCAGGACGGTCAGCCCCGGAAACGCATCCGACAACAGGCCCGAGGATTCGCGCAGGAAATCGCCCGAAATGTCGATCGGTACATAGGCCGCCGGATCGACCGCCTGGAGCAGGATCGGCGTCTTGGTCGAGGAGCCCGATCCGAACTCCACCACCGCCCGCCCCGCACCGGCGAGCGCGGCGATGTCGGGCGCGCACGCCCGCAGGATCGCGGTTTCGGTCCGGGTCGGATAATATTCGGGCAGATCGGTGATCGCCTCGAACAGCTCCGACCCGCGCCGGTCATAGAACCAGCGCGCCGGAATCGCGCGCGGGCGCATATCGAACCCGCGCAGCACGTCGTGGCGAAACGCCGGATCGGCCAGCGACGCCTGACCGTCCTCGATTTCCTGCTTCAGCATTACAGATCCTTGGCGAGCCGCACGCCGGTGAATTGCCAGCGCTGGTGCGGATAAAAGAAATTGCGATAGCTGGCCCGCACATGCCCGCGCGGCGTGGCGCACGATCCGCCGCGCAGCACGCACTGCCCGCTCATGAACTTGCCATTATACTCGCCGACCGCGCCCTCGACCGGCTTGAAGCCGGGATAGGGACGGTATGCACTGCCGGTCCATTCCCATACGTCGCCGAAGAACGCCGGGCCCGACGTGGCGGGACGCGGTTCAACGGGGCCAGCGCGGTCGAGCTGGTTGCCCCCCGCCGGATCATAGGATGCGGCGGCGGCTTCCCATTCGGCCTCGGTCGGCAAACGCGCGCCCGCCCAGCTGGCATAGGCGTCCGCCTCATAAAAACTGACATGCGTCACGGGTGCCGCCGGATCGATCGCGCGCCGCCCGTCGAGCCCGAAGCGCGTCCAGCCGGCTTCGCCGCGTTCCCAATAAAGCGGTGCGGTGATCCCATCCTTGCGCACCCACGCCCAGCCATCCGACAGCCAATGCCGCGCGTCGTCATAACCGCCATCGGCGATGAAATTGGCCCACTCGCCGTTGGTAACGGTGCGATCGGCGATCGCGTGCGGGGTGAGCAAGGTCTGGTGGCGCGGCCCCTCGCAATCGAACGCGAAGCCAGCGCCGTCATGCCCGATTTCGGTGACGCCCGCTTTGCCCGCAATCCAGCCGAGCGGCCCCGGCATCGCCACCGGCACTTTCCGCGCCGCCGGCCAGATCGCCGGTTCGACCGGATTCTGCGCCATCAGATGCAAAATGTCGGTGATCAGCAATTCCTGATGCTGCTCCTCATGATGGCACCCAAGCGTGATCAGATCGTGCGCCGCCTGCGGCAAATCGGGCAGCGCAGCCACCACCGCCGCATCGACATGCGCGCGGTACGCGATCACTTCGCCCAGCGCAGGCCGCGTCACCATCCCGCGCCGCCCGCGCGCATGACGCTGCCCTTCCGCTTCGTAATAGCTGTTGAACAGGAACGGGAAGCGATCGTCGTACAGCGCATAACCAACGACGAAATCGCGCAGCACGAAGGTTTCGAGGAACCACGTCGTATGCGCCAGATGCCATTTGGCGGGCGAGGCATCGTCCATCGACTGGACTGTCGCATCGGCATCCGAAAGCGGTGCGACGAGCGCCACCGACAGCGCGCGCACCGCGTGGAAGCGTGCACTCAAATCCACGGGATCGGCCGTGGGGGCAGTCCGCTTCTGCATCGTTCGTCCCCGTTTTCAGCCGCCCATCGGCTTGCCCGGATTACCGCAATCCACGCTCAGCGCGTGGCACCCGGCTTCCACAAAACGTCGCCACCGGCCTTTTGGTTCACCGCACGCGCGGCCACGAACAGATAATCCGACAATCGGTTGAGATAGCCGAGCGCGAGCGGGTTGAGCGACACCGCGCGCGCCGCTGCGACGCCCGCGCGTTCCGCCCGCCGCACCGTCGCGCGCGCGATATGCAGCGCCGCCGCCGCCTGCGTTCCGCCGGGCAGGATGAAGCTGGTCAGCGGGGCGAGTTCCCCGTTCATCCGGTCGATCTCGGCCTCTAACCGATCGACTTGCGCCGCGACGATCCGCAGCGTCATTTCGGAAGGCTCGAAATCCTCACCGGGCGTGGCCAGATCGGCACCGAGATCGAACAAATCATTCTGAATGCGCTCGAGCAGCAACGCGAGCCACGCCAACTCGACGCCACCGGCACGCAACGCGACAACGGCCGCGCCGATCGCGCTATTGGCTTCGTCGACTTCGCCGATCGCCGCCATGCGCGCATCGTCCTTGGCGACGCGCGATCCATCGACGAGGCCCGTCGTGCCATCATCGCCGGTACGCGTGTAGATGCGGTTGAGCTTGACCATCGTGTCGACGCCCCCCGTCCCAGCGCGCTCAGCTCTTGCCGGCCATCCACAGCATCAGCACGACGATAAAGATCGCCACCGCCTGCAACATCACGCGATACTGCATCATCTTGTTCGATTTGGTCGCAGAAGCGAGCAGGCCATCGCCGCTGGACGAGCCTTCGCGCACATCGTGGCTCGCGCCCAGCAGGAAAATGACGAGGCCGCGCACCAGCACGACGACAACCGCGATCATCGACGCGATCAGGAGGATGGTCAGGAAAGTGCTCATGGACGGTATCTAGGCATTCGCCAGGCCAAAGCCAATGGGTAGCGCCCCATTGCGGAGCAGATCGGCGAGCGCCACGCCGTCTTCCCCCCGCAACCGCACGCTTTCGAGCGTCGGCGCACCGTTGCGCTTGGCCAGCCGCTGCCCGTCGGCACCGGTGAGCAACGCGTGATGGCGGTAGATCGGCGTCGGCAGGTCGAGCAACGCCTGCAACAGCCGGTGAACATGCGTCGCCGCAAACAGATCGACTCCGCGCACGACATGCGTGATCCCCTGCGCCGCATCGTCGAGCGTCACGGCGAGGTGATAGCTCGCTGGCGCATCCTTGCGCGCGAGCACGACATCCCCCGCCGACAGCGGATCGGCGATGACCTCGCCCACGATTTCGTCGTGCCAGAGGAGCCCGTTCAGCTCTTCCAAATCCGTCACCGCCTTCACGACATCCAGTCGCCAGGCATAAGGCACCCCCGCCGCAACCCGCGCCGCGCGCTCCCCCTCGGACAACGCCCGGCAAGTCCCCGGATACACCGCCTCGCCCGCGTGCGGCGCACTCAAGCTCGCCGCGATCTCCGCGCGCGTGCAAAAACACGGATAGAGCAGCCCCATCCCCCGCAACCGCTCCAACGCTGCGGCATAAACCTCCAGCCGCGCCGATTGGAACACCACCGGCCCGTCCCATGCCAGCCCGAGCCAGCGCAAATCCGCCTCGATCGTCGCGACATGCTCCGCGCGCGACCGCGCACCGTCGATATCCTCGATCCGCAGCAGAAACTGCCCGCCGCAAGCGCGCGCACGATCATGCGCCTGGATCGCCGAATAAGCGTGGCCGAGGTGCAGCTTACCGGTCGGGCTTGGGGCGAAGCGCGTGACGGGGCGGACGGGCGGGTTCATCCGGCCCTTGACCGCGAGTCGTGCGTCGTGTGAAACTCGCGGGCGACGGGTGGCGCTGTCATCACGGCGTCATCCTACGGGTTAAGAAGCCGCCAGGAAAGCGCCACTTGGGTGTAGAGGGGGGCCGAAGGTGTACCATCCCGATCTGATCCGCCATCCCGATGGCTGCCCGGCGCTGGTGCTCAACGCCGATTATACCCCGCTCAGCTATTATCCCTTGTCGCTGTGGCCGTGGCAGACCGCGATCAAGGCGGTGTTCCTCGACCGCGTCGACATCGTCGCCGAATATGAACGCGAAGTGCGCAGCCCCACGCAGCGCATCAAGCTGCCCTCGGTGATCGCCCTCAAACAATATGTCCGCCCCTCGGCCTTCCCGGCCTTCACGCGCTTCAACCTGTTCCTGCGCGACAAATTCACCTGCCAATATTGCGGTTCGGGCAACGATCTGACCTTCGACCATATCGTGCCGCGCGCGCAGGGGGGCCGCACGACCTGGGAAAACGTCGCGACCGCCTGCGCACCGTGCAACCTCAAAAAGGGCGGCCGCACCCCGAAGCAAGCCGGAATGCCGCTCCACATCGACGCAATCCGCCCGACGAGCTGGCATTTGCAGGAACATGGCCGCCGCTATCCGCCGAATTTCCTGCACGACACCTGGCACGACTGGCTCTATTGGGACGTCGAACTGGAGGCTTAGGCGTGCGGATGCTATCTCGGCACGGTCGGCGTAGCGGAATGGTAGACGCATCGTCACAACGATCCTTCCGTTCTCGGAGGGTGCAAGTTCAACTCTTGCCCCCGACCCGCACCTTATCCACCACCGCCGTCATCCCCGCGAAAGCGGGGACCCAGCACCCAACGATCGAGATGGGTCCCCGCTTTCGCGGGGATGACAAGCACTGCGTTTGCGTCGGACGCTCAATGTAAAGCCACCAATCGCTGGTTCCGCTCGCGGCCGACGCGTAATCGGTTGACGCTACGTCTACCGCAATGCAGCATAACCCGATGGCTACCCTCCCCGGCATCGCGAACAATCCTGACATCCGTTTCCTGGGCAAATTGCTCGGCGACGTGATCCGCAATTATGGCGGGGAAGCACTCTACGCCCGCACCGAATCGATCCGTGCCGCCTCGGTCGATCGGCATAAGGGCGGCGCGGCGGATCTGGGGCTCGATGCGCTCAGCCTCGACGACACGCTCGATTTCGTGCGCGGCTTCATGCTGTTCTCGATGCTCGCCAATCTCGCCGAGGACCGGCAGGGCATCGCCGCCGAGCCAGGCGCTGATATGGCCGCCGCGCTCGATCGGCTGGCAGGCGAAGGGATCGACCGGGCGGCCGTGATGGCGCTGCTCGATCACGCGCTGATCGCCCCCGTCCTCACCGCGCACCCGACCGAGGTGCGGCGCAAGTCGATGATCGACCATCGCAATCGCATCGCCGCGCTGATGCGGCTACGCGACACCGGTGCGACCGAGACCGCCGAGGGCGACGATGTCGAGGAAGCGATCCTGCGCCAGATCGCTTTGCTGTGGCAAACCCGCGTGCTGCGGCGCGAGCGGCTGTACGTCACCGACGAGGTCGAGATCGCGCTGAGCTATTTGCGCGACGTGTTTCTGCCTGCGCTGCCGACGCTGTACCAGCGCTGGGACCGCGCGCTCGGCGCACGCGTGCCGAGCTTCCTGCGACCGGGAAGCTGGATCGGCGGCGACCGCGACGGCAATCCGTTCGTCACCGCCGATTCCTTGAAGACCGCGCTCGCCAAGGCGAGCGAAGCCGTGCTCGGTCACTATCTCGACGCGGTCCACGCGCTCGGGGCCGAGCTGTCGATCTCGACCAACCTCGCCCCCGCCGACCAGGCCGTCATCGCGCTGGCCGAAGCGAGCGGCGACAGTGCCGAGAGCCGCAGCGACGAACCGTATCGCCGCGCGCTGTCGGGGATTTACGCGCGGCTGGCGGCGACGCATCTGGCGCTGACCGGCAAGCCCGCCCCGCGCCCCGGCCTGCTGCCGGGGGAACGCTATGCCGATCCGCAGGCACTCCGCGCCGATCTCGTGACGATCGCCCGTGCCTTGCGCGATGGCGGCGGCGGTGCGCTGTCATCGGGCGGTGCGCTCGGGCGGCTGATCCGCGCGGTCGAGACCTTCGGCTTCCACCTCGCCACGCTCGATCTGCGCCAGAACAGCGCGGTCCACGAACGCGTCGTCGCCGAGTTGCTCAAGGTCGCTGGGGTCGAGGCGGATTATCTTTCGCTCGGCGAATCGCAGCGCGTCACGCTGCTGCGCCACGAACTGTCCAACGCCCGCCCGCTCGCCAGCAGCTTCGCCGATTATTCGGACGAGACGAAATCCGAACTCGCGATCCTGCGCGCGGCGGCACAGGCGCACGCCACCTATGGCCCGGCGTGCATCGTCCAGCATGTCGTGTCGATGGCGCAAAGCGTATCGGACCTGCTCGAACTCAACATCCTGCTCAAGGAAGCCGGGCTGTATCGCCCCGGTGCCGAGCCCGAGGCCGCGATCATGGCGGTGCCTTTGTTCGAGACGATCGGCGATCTGGAGGCGGCGCCCGGTATCATGGCCGAATGGTTCGCTTTGCCGGAGGTGCGCAGCATCACCGCCAAACGCGGCTATCAGGAAGTGATGATCGGCTATTCCGACAGCAACAAGGACGGAGGGTATCTCACCTCGACCTGGAGCCTGTCCAAGGCCTCGACCGCACTGAAGGGCGTGTTTGCGGGGGCAGGCGTCGGAATGCAGCTCTTCCACGGGCGCGGCGGCGCGGTCGGGCGCGGCGGCGGTTCGGCCTTCGCCGCAATCCGCGCGCAGCCGCCCGGCACCGTGCAGGGCCGCATCCGCATCACCGAACAAGGCGAAGTGATCGCCGGCAAATATGGCACGCGCGACAGTGCGATCACCAATCTGGAAGCGATGACCGCCGCGACGCTGCTCGCCAGCCTCGAACCCGACGCCTTGTCGCGCGCCGACACGCAGCGCTTCTCGGCGGCAATGGACACGCTGTCCGCCACCGCCTTCGAGGCGTATCGGGGGCTGGTGTACGGCACCGAAGGCTTCCGCACCTTCTTCCGCCAGATGACGCCGATCGTGGAAATTTCCGGCCTCAAGATCGGCAGCCGCCCGGCCAGCCGCACCAAATCCGACCGGATCGAGGATTTGCGCGCGATCCCCTGGGTGTTCAGCTGGGCACAGGCGCGCGTCATGCTGCCCGGCTGGTACGGCGTCGGGCAGGCGATCGCGGCGTTCGAGGACAAAGGTCTGCTCAAGGAGATGGCGCAGGGCTGGCCGTTCTTCGCCGCGACGCTGGCGAACATGGAGCAGGTCATCGCGAAATCCGACATGGGCATCGCCGCGCGCTATGCGGCGCTGGTCGAGGACCGCGCGCTCGCCGACGCGATCTTCCCGCAGATCGAAGGCGGCTGGAGCCAGGCGCATGACGGCTTGCTCGAAGTGACCGGCCAGTCGCATTTGCTCGCCGCGCACCCTGCGCTCGACGCGTCGATCCGGCTGCGCCTGCCCTATATCGAGCCGCTCAACCTGCTGCAGATCGAACTGATCAAGCGCCGCCGCGCGGGCGATCAGGATGAACGCATCGGGGAAGGCATTCTACTGTCGATCAACGCGATTGCGACCGCGCTGCGCAATTCGGGGTAGCAGGAAGAAGAGGGTTCACGCGAAGATCGCGCCGGGCATCGCAAACCGAATCTTCGCACCCTTCTTTCCTTCGCGATCTTCGCGTGAACCCCTTCTCCTTCTTCAAACAGGCAACGGCGCACCGCCCTCACCCACCGGCGCATCCACCACCTCACCGCGCGCATACAGCCCGGTCAGCATCCCCGCGCCAATCACATTCCCCTGCATCGCATTGAGCACCGCGCCACGCCCCGGCGCATCGCCCAGATCCTCCGCCGCCACATCGAGCGCGAAGAGCTGGAACACATAGCGATGCTCGCCATGCCCGCTCGGCGGATCGGGCGCGAGCCAGCCTTGTGCGAGGTAGGAATTGCGCCCGATCTCGCCCGTCGCGCCGCCCTCCACAATCGCGCCCTCGGCAATTCGCCCGGTATCCGGGGCCATTCCCCACACGATCGCGTGCACCAACGGCGCAGGCGTCGGCGAATCGGCATCCTCGACGATGAGCGCAAGGCTTTGCGTGCCCGGTGGCACCGCATCCCATACCAGGGGCGGCGAGACACCCGCGCCATCGGCGGTAAAGCGCACCGGCAGCTCCGCCCAGTCGCCAAACGCCGGACTGCTCAGCACGATCGGCACATAGGCATTGCCCAGCGCCGAATTGACGATCGTCAGATGCTCCGCCCCGGCGCGCACATTGCGCAGCGACGCGCCAAGCCATTCGGGAATATGTTCAAGCATGTGATCTCTCCGCCGCAGGGAAATCATCAAGCGAAGGAACCGGCGGCAAGTTCCCGTTCCGCACGGCAAGACCCAAGCACGATCGGTTAACGCGTGGAAGAGGCGGCTTTTCCGGAACCGGATTGGGCGCAGTCGGTTTCAGCCGCGAACGGTCGGCGCGGGTGGGACATGACGGACGACGCAAGCAAGAATCGGCGGCTGCGAACAGCGCCGCGCCGCAAGATCTTCCACCCGGTCGAGCTGCGGCTGGGCGGCCTGTCCCGGCGCGCGCATCTGCTCGACCTGTCGCCCGGCGGTGCGCTGGCGCATTGCAGCGATCCTCCGGCCGCAGGCGCGTCGATCATCCTCGTGATCGGCGGCGTTCTGCACACCGCCTCGGTGGTGTGGCAGGACGGGCTGCGCTTCGGCATGGCGTTCCGCTTCCGGCTCGATACCGCCGAGATCGACCGCATCGTCGCGCAAGCAACCGTCGCAGTCAGCCTCGCGCTATAGCGACCCGACGAACGGCGCGGCGATCTCCGGGCGAACGCGCAGCAACCGCCCGGAGATGCGGTCGAGCAAGGCCCAGGTCGTCACCGCCTCGACCTTCACCCGCCCGTCGCCGCCGGTAAAGCGGACATGCCGATCGAACCGCGCGCCCCTGGGCGGCTCCGGCACCCAGGTCTCGCCCGTCACCGTCTCGCCGACCGACACATTGCCGCGATAGTCGATCTCGTGCCGCGTCACGACCCAGACATAGGCCGCCTGCTGCTCCGCCGACGCCACCGCCGCCCAATGCGCGACGGCAAGCTCCTGAATCCAGCGCACCCATACCGCATTGTTGACATGGCCGAGCTCATCGATGTCGGCGGGTGTGGCGGTGAAGACATGGGTGAACGTCATCGCAACGCACCGTGCTCCTGCGCAGGCAGGAGCCCAGAGTTACGCCGCGCAACGTTTGCGGCCCTGGACTCCTGCGTACGCAGGAGAACGGCAGCGCTCACCCCTCCACTCCCAATTGCCACAACACGAAGGCATGTTCCTCCGCCGCCTCTCGCAAGGATTCGAACCGTCCCGACTTCCCGCCATGCCCCGCGCCCATATTGGTCTTGAGCAGCAGCACATTGTCATCGGTCTTGGTGGCGCGCAGCTTCGCCGCCCATTTCGCCGGTTCCCAATAGGTCACGCGCGGATCGTTGAGGCCGCCGCTAATGAACATCGGCGGATAAGCCTGCGCCCGGACATTGTCGTACGGCGAATAGCCGCGGATCAGGTCGAACGCCTTCGCGTCTTCGATCGGATTGCCCCACTCGGGCCACTCCCCCGGCGTCAGCGGCAGATCGGCATCAAGCATCGTGTTGAGCACATCGACGAACGGCACATCGGCAATCACCGCGCCCCACAATTCGGGATCGGAATTGAC
>JAIXZV010000333.1 GCA_027489365.1 Sphingomonadales bacterium | reverse complement strand
TAGCGCGCTCAAGTGGTCGGGCAAGTTCGTCTGGGCTTGCAAGAACTACGACGGCGATGTGCAGTCGGACACCGTCGCGCAGGGCTTCGGCTCGCTCGGCCTGATGACCTCGGTGCTGCTCACCCCCGACGGCAAGACGGTCGAGGCGGAGGCCGCACACGGCACCGTCACGCGCCACTTCCGCCAGCACGAGCAGGGCAAGGCGACTTCGACCAACCCGATCGCGTCGATCTTCGCCTGGACCGGTGGCCTGAAGTATCGCGGCAAGTTCGACGGCACGCCCGAGGTGACCAAATTCGCGGAAACGCTGGAGCGCGTCTGCATCCAGACGGTCGAAGACGGCCACATGACCAAGGATCTCGCGTTGCTGATCGGCCCCGATCAGCCGTGGATGACGACCGAGCAGTTCTTCGAACAGGTCCGCGTCAATCTCGAAGCGAAGATGGGCATGTCACAATAAGCTGACAAACGCGGCCATCCGCGCCACAGTGCGCGGATGGCCTCTCCTCTTACCAACGCCGGCTTCAGCGACGCGCTCGTCATTCTGGGCGCCGCTGGCCTCGTCATCCCGGCCTTTGCCCGGGCAAAAATCAGCCCGGTCATCGGGTTCATTCTGGTCGGGCTGCTGGTCGGGCCATTCGGTCTCGGTGCGCTCGTCGCCGATTATCCGTGGCTGTACCACCTCACCATTTCCGATCCGCACGCGATCGAGCCGTTCGCCGAATTCGGCATCGTGCTCTTGCTGTTCTCGATCGGCCTCGAACTGTCGTTCAAGCGGCTGTGGTCGATGCGTCGATTGGTGTTCGGCGTCGGCGCGGCGGAGCTGATCGGGGCGGGTGCCGTCATCGGCGTTGGGCTGCACCTGCTGATCGGACTCGAATGGACCGGTTCGCTCGCGCTCGGGATCGCGCTGGCGCTGTCTTCAACCGCGCTGGTCCTACCGATTGCCGGCACGAGCGGACCGGTCGGGCGGACGGCGTTCGCGATGCTGCTGTTCGAGGATCTGGCGCTGGTGCCGATCATCTTCATCCTCGGCGCGCTCGGGCCGATGGCGGCGGCGGGCGGGCTGGCCGGGTTCGCACGGGTCGGCGGTGCGGCGATCGTGACCGTGGCGATCCTGTTCATCGGCGGACGTTTTTTCCTGCCCCGCCTGTTCGCCCAGGCCGCGCGGACCAAGAGCCCGGAGCTGTTCCTGGCCGCATCCTTGCTCGTCGTGATCGCGGCGAGCCTTGCGACGGGCGCGGTCGGCCTGTCGCCGATCGTCGGCGCGCTGATCGCCGGGTTGCTGATCGCCGAGACCGATTACCATAGCGAAGTCGAAGTCATCACCGCGCCGTTCAAGGGCCTCGCGCTCGGCGTGTTCCTGATCACGGTGGGGATGAGCGTCGATCTGCGGGCGATTGCGGCGGATTGGGGCGCCTATTTCCTCGGTATATTGGCGGTGGTGGCGGTCAAGGCGGCGGTGACGTTCGGGCTGTTGCGGATGGCGGGAATACGCGGCGGCGTGGCGGCCGAGACGGGGGTGCTGATGGGCAGCCCGTCGGAAACGACGCTGATCGTGCTGGGTGCGGCGGCACAGGCGCAGTTGATCGCGCCCGGCCTCGCCAGTTTCTGGCAGACCGTCACGGCGATCGGCCTGACGATCACGCCCTTGCTTTCGATGATCGGCAAGCGCGTCGCACAGCGGCTGGAGGGGCGTGGCGAGTTGCCCGATGCGGAGATTTCAGCCGAGGGGCCCGGCACCGTGGTGATCGGATTCGGCCGAGTCGGACGGATGGTGTGCGACATGCTCGCGGTCCACAATCAACCCTATGTCGCGGTCGAGGCGAATATCGACGCGGTGATGGCGGCGCGGGCCGAGGGCTATCCGGTGATTTTCGGCGATGTCGTGCGGCCCGAACTGGTCGACCGACTCAATCTCGGGCGCGCCAAGGCGCTGATCCTGACGATGGACGATCCGGTGCTGAGCGTAACGCTGACGCGGCGGGTGCGTGGTTGGGTGCCCGGCCTCACGATTGTGGCGCGTGCCCGCGACACACGCCATGCTGCCGAGCTCTACAAAGCGGGCGCGAGCGACGCGGTGCCCGAGACGCTCGAATCCTCGCTGCAATTGGCCGAGGCAGTGTTGACTGACCTCGGCGTAGCGGTCGGCCCGGTGATCGCCTCGATCCACGAGAAACGCGACGAGTTGCGGCAGGAGATCAAGGCGGCGGCCGAGATGGTGGCGCTGCCGCGGTTGAAGCGGGTGCGGCGCGGTGCGGCCCCGAGCGAGACGACTGAGGCTTAGGGTAGGTCATTGAATATTAATACCTTTTTGCGGAGCGCCTTTCGCTAAAGTCACACTGAGTCACACCATCGGCGTACTTTTCGTGCCGCGCCGCAAAGACGGCCTTTCCGTCGAGTTCGAAGCGCTCGCAGCGCCATCTTGCCAGCGCGACGCCCTGTAGGACAGACTAGGATGCCGGAGTTACGACGACGCCGTCGCGCGCTCCCGCGCAGTGGCCGCGAGCCGTTCGAATACGCCCCGGAGGGCCGCAGGACTTGCCGCGTCGAGAGCGCCCTCCTCCACCTCTTCGGCCGACCAGGCAAGCGACGGCGCCTCGTCATCGAGCATCGCCCATTCGGCGAACATCCGGCGATCGACCGCGTCGGAGAGCAGCAGGACGATATTGTCGTGGCGATTGTCGCGGGTGATGCGTTCGTAGAGCGCGTCGATTGTCGGCTCAGGCCCTTCGATCAGTTGAAGGTACAGGTCCTGCCGACAGATCAGCGCGCCGGTGATCGCGTCACGCGGATTGTTGCGCCGCGCGTCGACCAGAATCCCCGCCAGCATCGCGCGATCGAAGCCGAAGGGTTGCGAGCGGTAGATGATTTGCTTCACGGTCCGCGCTCCTGTGGTGCCCGGCGGTGAGGCTACGCGATCCGACACAGGGCGACCAGCGATTACGCCAGGGCGCGCCGTTTCTCCGCGCCACGCCGGGAGAAAGTGGTGAACGCCGGTTAACCGATCCCGGCAAGCCGCCGATAACCCAAGTCCGGTAGCCACGAGGACGCCGCAGAACAGGTGACCGTGTATGCCCTACGACCAAGCCCTTTCCGATCAGGACAGGATCGAAACGCTGACGTGCGACACGGACGCAACGGCGGACGCGCCTGCCTCCACCGCAGAAATCGTGGCGATGCTGCGCGACCTGTCGCGCGCGGCGCGCGAGCATTTCCGCACCGACGCGCAGCGCATTCGATAACCGTAAGCGGGCGGCGCGCAGCCGCCAGCGGGACTGCCTAGCCCGCTAGAGCCGCCTTGACCGCCGCGACCGCATCGGCGCCCTTCGCACCATCCGGCCCACCGCCCTGCGCCATGTCGGGACGGCCACCGCCGCCCTGCCCGCCGAGCGTCGCCACGGCGATCTTGAGCAGATCGACCGCGCTCTTCGTGGCCACCAGATCCGGCGTCACGCCAACCGCGACCGAGGCGCGACCGTCATTGACCGCGACGATCATCGCGACACCCGACCCGCCGAGGCGCTGCTTCATGTCATCGACCGCGCCGCGCAGCCCCTTGGGATCAAGGCCATCGACGACCTGGCCGAGGAAATTGACACCGCCGACCTGTTCCGGCCCAGCGGCTGCCGCCCCTGCCCCGCCGCCGAGCGCCAGTGCCTTCTTGGCCTCGGCCAGTTCGCGTTCGAGCCGACGACGATCCTCGACCAGCGCCAGAACGCGCGCGGGAACTTCGTCGGGCGAGGATTTCAGCGCGGTGGCGGCTTCCTTGAGCTTGTCGTCGCGTGACGTGAGGTAGGCGCGCGCCGCCTCGCCGGTCAGCGCCTCGACACGGCGGATGCCCGACGACACAGCCCCCTCTCCGACAAGCGTGAACAGGCCGATGTCGCCGAGCGCGCGGGCGTGCGTGCCGCCGCACAGTTCGAGCGAGTAAGTCTTGTCGTCCTCGCTCCCCATCGAGACGACGCGAACTTCCTCGCCATATTTCTCGCCGAACAGCGCCATCGCGCCCTCGGCAATCGCTTCGTCGGGGGTCATCAGCCGCGTGCTGACGGTGCCGTTGGCGCGGATGTGGTGGTTCATATCGGCCTTAACCTGGGCGACGGCCGCGGGAGCGATCGCGCGCGGCTGCGAGAAATCGAAGCGCAGGCGTTCGGGCGCGACGAGGCTGCCCTTTTGCGCGACGTGCAGGCCGAGCCGTTGACGCAGCGCTTCGTGGAGCAAGTGGGTGGCGCTGTGGTTGGCGCGGATGCGGTCGCGGCGGGCGCGGTCGATCGTCAGGTGCAGCGCATCGCCGACCGCGATCGTGCCTTCGGTAACCTTTGTGCGGTGCGACCAGAGGCGACCGAGATATTTGTGTGTGTCCTCGACCTGGCCAAGCACGCCGGGTGCCGTCAGCGTGCCGGTGTCACCGACTTGCCCGCCGCTCTCGGCATAGAAAGGCGTCTGGTTGACGACGATTTCGACGGTTTCACCGGTTGCGGCAGATTCCACGCGTGCGCCATCCTTGACGATCGCGACGACCTGGCCCTCGCCTTCCTCCGACGCGTAGCCGATGAATTCGGTGCCGCCCGAACTCTCCGCAATATCGAACCAGACATCGTCCGAGGCGCGTTGGCCCGATCCCTTCCAGGCGGCGCGGGCGGCGCGCTTCTG
>JAIXZV010000334.1 GCA_027489365.1 Sphingomonadales bacterium | reverse complement strand
CGGAGGTGCCGTACGGATGGCCGAGCGCGATCGCGCCGCCATTGACGTTGAGCTTCGCGTGATCGCCACCGGTATGCTTCAGCCACGCCATCGGCACGGGCGCGAAGGCTTCGTTGACTTCGTACAGATCGATCTCGTCGATCTTCATGCCCGAACGCTGCAACGCACGGTCGGTCGCGAACAGCGGTTCTTCGAGCATGATGACCGGGTCGCCGCCGGTGACGGTGAGGTTCACGATCCGTGCGATGGGCGTCAGGTTATGCGCTTTCAGCGCCGCTTCGCTGACGATCATTACCGCGCTCGCCCCGTCGCAAATCTGGCTGGCGTTGGCGGCGGAAATGCTGCCGCCTTCCTGCAGCAGCTTGACCGAGCTGATGCTTTCGAGCGTCGCATCGAAGCGGATGCCTTCGTCGGTCGCGTGCGAAATCGTGCCTTCGGGCGTCTCGACATCGATCGCGACGATTTCATCGGCGAAGGCACCGCGCTCGGTCGCGGCGATCGCGCGGCGGTGGCTTTCGAGCGCGAAGGTGTCGAGTTGCTCGCGGTTGAAGCCGTGCTTCTTCACGATCATCTCGGCACCCATGAACTGACTGAACATGATGCCGGGATATTTTTCCTCGAGCCGCGGCGATTTGTAATTGCCCAGGCCCTCTTTCATGAACAGCGTCGCGGTCGATCCCATCGGCACGCGCGTCATGCTTTCGACGCCTGCTGCGATCACGATGTCCTGCGTGCCCGACATCACGGCTTGGGCGGCGAATTGCATCGCTTGCTGCGACGATCCGCACTGGCGATCGATCGAGACGGCGGGGACGCTGTCGGGCAAATTCTTCGCGGCGAGTACGGCGTTGCGGCCGATTTGCCCGGCCTGCTGCCCGCCCTGCATGACGCAGCCCATGATGACGTCGTCAACCGCTGCGCCGTCGATCCCGGTGCGGGCGACGATCGCGTCGAGCACATGTGCTGCCATGTCTACGGGGTGCGTCCCAGCCAGCTTGCCGCCACGTTTGCCACCGGCGGTACGGACTGCGTCCACGATATAGGCTTCGGCCATGCTCGACTCTCCAGATCGGTTGTTGTTTGCAACCTCTTGCCGCGAACCGAGGCGTTGGGCAAGGTGGATTGGCGTACCCGAGGATCGAAAGGCGAGATTCCATGAACGTGAGTGAGGCGATTGCGGCACGTCGATCGGTGCGCGGGTATCGTGCGGACCCTGTAGATTCCACGGTTTTGCGCGGCATTGTCACCAAGGCGGCGCGGGCGGCGACGGGGGGCAATTTGCAACCTTGGCACGTCGATGTTCTAATGGGCGCACCATTGGAGGCGCTGAAAGCGGCGATCGCCGCGAAGTTGTGGCGCGGTGAGAGCGAGACGCCCGCGTACGACATCTACCCGCCTGAACTGGTCGCGCCGTATCGCGACCGGCGCTTTGCGGTGGGGGAGGCGATGTACGCCGAGATCGGTATCCCGCGCGACGACAAGGCGGCGAGGCGGCTGTGGTTCGCGCGCAATTTCCAGTTCTTCGGCGCGCCCGCCGCCTTGTTTTGCACGGTCGACCGGCGGATGGGGCCGCCGCAATGGGCCGATCTCGGCATGTATCTGCAGAATGTGATGCTGCTCGCGGTCGAGGCGGGGCTGGGTACGTGCGCGCAGGAATGCTGGGCAATGTACCCGGAGACGGTGGGTGCGGCGATCGGCATTCCGCCGGAGCGGATGCTGTTCTGCGGGATGGCGATCGGGTTCGAAGATACCGAAGAGCCCGCGAACCGCTTGCGCAGTGCACGGGCTCCCGAGGAAGAGTGGTTGACGGTTAGAGGCTAGGTTCAGCCAGCCGCAGGCGAACGGCGACCGCCGCCGCCTTGCTGGCCGCGGCCACCACCGGGACGGCCCTGGCCGCCAGGGCGACCTTGACCGCCGGGACGACCCTGACCGCCAGGACGGCCGCCGCCGGCGTTAAAGGGGCGTGCGCCGCCAGCCGGACGTTCACCGGTCGGGCGTGCCGCGTGGGTTGCCTTGGGCGGGGCGCGGTGACGGCCCGATTCGTCGCGACGCTCGAACGTGTCGGACCCGGCCGGACGCGCCGCCTTGATGCGGGCTGCTTCGGCCATGAAGCCTTCGGGCAGCGGCAGCATTTCGGGCTTCACGCGCGTCAGTTTCTCGATGTCGCGCAGGTAGCTGCGCTCGTCATCGGCGCAGAAGCTGATCGCGATTCCGCTCGCCCCGGCGCGCGCGGTGCGGCCGATGCGGTGGACGTATTGCTCGGGCACGTTGGGCAGTTCGAAGTTGAACACATGGCTCACCCCCGAAACGTCGATCCCGCGCGCGGCGATGTCGGTCGCGACCAGCACTTTCGCCTTGCCCGACTTGAACTCGGCGAGCGCGCGTTCGCGCTGCGGCTGGCTCTTATTGCCGTGGATCGCGTTCGATTCGATCCCGTTGGCTGCGAGCAGCTTCACGACGCGGTCGGCGCCATGCTTGGTGCGGGTGAACACCAACGCGCGATCGACGGCTTCGTCGCGCAGCAGGATCGTCAGCATCGCCTGCTTTTCGCCCTGGTTGATGAACACGACCTTCTGCTCGACGCGCTCGGCGGTGGTCGAGACGGGCGCGACCTTCACGGTCTGCGGATCGTTGAGGAACTGGTTGGCCAGCTCGCGGATCGCATTGAGCATCGTCGCCGAGAAGAACAGGGTCTGGCGCTGCTTGGGCAGCATCCGGACGATCTTGCGCAGCGCGTGGATGAAGCCCAGGTCAAGCATCTGATCGGCTTCGTCGAGCACGAGGATTTCGAGCATCGCAAGGCTGACGAAGCGCTGCTCGATCAGGTCGAGCAAGCGGCCGGGCGTGGCGACGAGGATGTCAACGCCGCGCGCCATGTCCTGGCGGTTCTTGTTGATGCTGGTGCCGCCGAACACGGTTGCGACCGACATTTTCGAGAATTTGCCGTAATCGCGCGCGCTCTCGGCGATCTGGCTGGCCAGTTCGCGCGTCGGGGCGAGCACGAGCATCCGGCAATGCGTCGGCAGCACGCGCTTTTCGTTATTGACGAGATGCTGGATCGACGGGAGCACGAACGCTGCCGTCTTGCCGGTGCCGGTCTGCGCGATGCCGAGCAGATCGCCGCCTTCGAGCAGAATCGGGATCGACTGCTTCTGGATCGGGGTGGGGGTGGTATAGCCTTTGGCTTCGAGCGCGCGGACGAGCGGCTCGGCGAGACCGAGTTGTGCGAAAGTCATGGTAGTTCAGTCCATTGCATGTGCCATGGACGCACGCCTTGCGGGCGCACGGATGGCGGGGGGAGGATGACACCCCGCGTGAAAAGGGAAGTCCGTTGGATAACGACCGAGGCGGAGCTTGGGCTGCCGGTTAACGGCATACCTAATCACGCTGCATGACGCCTCGATACGGGTCCGTTACCCGCCGCATCACGAAAAGTCAAGGTCGCTTGGTAGCGCTCACGGCGCGGACGGATCGAGTCCTTCGAGCAGCGTTTCCTTGATGGTCGGCCAATTCTCCAAACCGTACGCCAGCGGATCGGGCGACTCCAGCATCGCTGCGCTGACATCGATGTCCGACAGGAACAGTTCGGATGGCGGCAACAGCCGTTGTTCGGCGATGTCGTAGAACACCGACAGCCGCGCGCGGTTGGTTTGCCGGCCATTGTCGCGGACCATCGCAAGGTGCCCGGAGCGGAGCCGCACCAGCATCCCGACCGGGAAAACGCACACGCTCTTCATGAAGATGAACAGCAGATCGGGATCGAAATGCCCGGCCCAGCTCGCCATCGCCGCCACCGCCGCGACCGGGGCGCACGCCGCCTTGTATGGCCGTTCCGAGGTCAGCGCGTCATAGACGTCGCAAATCGCGCCCATTCGCGCCGCCAGACTGATCTGGTCGCCGGCCAGCCCGAAGGGATAGCCGCTGCCATCGACCTTTTCGTGATGATGCAGGCAGACGTCGAGCGCGGTCGGCGGAACCTCTCCGTCCAGCAGCAAGGCGTGCCCCATTTCCGGGTGCCGCCGCATTTCGTCCCATTCCTCGGCGCTCAGCTTGCCGGGTTTGTTGAGCACGGTCTTCGCGATGCGGATCTTGCCGATGTCGTGAAACAGGCCGCCCAGGCCCATCATCCGCACATCTTCCTCCGGCAGGCCGAGTTCGCGCGCGAAGTTGATCATCAACGTGCCGACCGCGACCGAGTGGAAATAGGTGTAGGAATCGCTTTTCTTGAGCCGCATCATGCCGAGCAGCATCGAGCGATTACGGTCGAGCGCCTGGGTAATCGACTGCACCACCGAATCGATTTCGACCGAATTCGGGATCTCGCCGCGGTTGGCGGCGTCGAATGCCCCGCGCATTACATTGCGCGCGTCGTTGGTCAGGTGGCGGGCGGCGCGGAAGTCCGCCGCGCGGCGTTCGATCGCGGCGCGCGTCTGCGCGCGGCGGACGCGGGTCGCCATGTCGGCCTTGGGCGGCGTGTTGCTGCGGGCGAGATCGATCACCACCGCCTTGACCTTGCTTTCCCGCAGTTCGGCAAGCTGATCGATGCTGGTCAGCCGGAAGCGCGGACGCCAGAAGGGTTGCGCCAGCCACGGGCCCTCGATCGCATGAATATACATGCCGAGCGTCACGTCGGTCACCGGAATCCGCTTCAGCACCGGCCCAGGCTCCTATGCCCCGCCGCCTGCGCATAAGGAGCCTTGCTCCGGCGATCGTGCCGTTCGTTCATCAATGCCGAGCCCGTACGTCAGGGCGCCCTATGCCCCTCCGCTTATTATAGACGGCCGGGCATGGGGCGGGGCAGCGATGGCAAAAGCGACGACGAAATTCGTAGTGGCGCTTAGCGTTCGTACGCCTTCGGCAGCGCCCCTTCACCCGGCAGCATGTAGCGATCGCGCAGCGCATCCTGGCGGGTGCGCAGCGGTTGCTTGATGCCGTCAATATAGACCGCCGCAACGCCGCTGCCGAGTTCGAGCGGATCGCCGTCCCAGATCACCACGTCGCCGCGCCGACCGGCTTTGAGCGAGCCGATTTCGCCGCCCATGCCGATTGCTTCGGCGGGGACCGAGGTGATTGCGGCGAAAGCAGCGTTCCAGTCGAGCCCGGTTGCGCCGGGCAGCTTGGTCAGTGCGACGAGATTGCCGGCATATTGCTTTTCGAGCCGTGCCTGACGCGCCTCGTCATCGTTGATCGTGCCGATGCCGACCGTCACGCCAGCCGCTTTCATGCGGCCGATGTTCGACTGCGTCGCGCCGAGCTCGTCGAAGCTCGCAGGCAAATCGGTCAGCGCCGAGGCGATGACCGGAATGCGCGCGGCGGCAAGCTCGGATGCGACGAGCCAGCCTTCGGCGGCACCAACGAACACCAGCTTCAGCGCGGGGAAATCGCGCTTCAGGTCGATCAATGCGAGCATATCCGAGGCGCGTTCGACATGGATCAGCAGCGGCATCGTGCCATTCGCTACCGGCACCAATGCGGCGGCATCGGCGCGGGTGAGCAGCGCATCCTTGCCCTGATCGGCATAAGCGGCGGGCGCGCGGACATAATCCTTCACTTGCGCGAGAGCATTGCGGAACATCACGATCATGGCCGGGCGGCTCATCCCCGAACGCGATCCCCCGCCGCCATATTCCATGAACTGGAAGGCGCGCGCTTTGGTGATGGGGGCGCGGTCCGAACCGAGATCGATCACTGCGCCCAAACCGGCGAAGATCGACCCGTCATTGTCGGGCGCGACGATCGCCCGCGTGATGCCCTCGGCGCGGTTGAGCGGGATCGAGGACGTCGCCGGATTGACCGCAGGCGCGACATCGATCGCGGCGTGGAACGGGCTGCCGCGCGCGGCGGTGTCGTTGGTTTCCTCAATCCCGTCGGATTCGACGATGCCCATGCGGGTGAAGCCCGCGACGATGCCGGGGGTGACCCATTTGCCGCCGGCGTCGACGCTCGGCACACCGGCTGGCACCGCGACCGATTTGCCCGCCGCAATCACCCGCCCGTCACGGACGACGACGGTGCCGCCCTCGATCGGGGCGGAGCCGTCGCCAATGACGAGCTTGGCGTTGGTGATCGCGACCGACTGTGCGGCGGCGGGAGTCGCAAGGAACGCGACGCTGAGGAGCAGGAGGCGCTTCACTTCACATCTCCCGAGCCGGGTTGGCCAAGTTCGAAATCGGACACCGGTCTTAACTTCGGATTGGTCGAATCGTAGAGCAGCGCCCCGTCGATCCACACCTTGTCCGGGCGGGTGTAGACGCTGAACGGATTGCCGTTCCACAGCACGACGTCGGCCATCTTGCCGGGTTTCAGGCTGCCGGTCTTGTCGGCGATGCCGAGCGCCTTGGCCGGATTATAGGTTAGCCACGTCCACGCCACTGCGTCCGAGATATTGATCCCGGCGCGTCGCCCGGAGGCGAGCGCTTTGGCGACTTCCTGGTTCAGGCGCTGGATGCCGTTGGCGTCGTCCGAATGGATCATCGCGCACGCGCCGTTCTTTTGCAGCAGCGCGAGGTTTTCGCCGATCGCGTCGTACGACTCCATTTTGAAGCCCCACCAATCGGCCCACACCGCCGCGCAGGTGCCCTCTGCCTTCAGGATATCGGCGATTTTATACGCCTCGACTGCGTGGTGGAAGGCGCTGACGTGGTAGCCGAACTCCTTCGCCATATCCATGACGATGGCCATTTCGTCGGCACGGTAGCAATGGTTCTGGACGAGGATTTCGCCCGACAGGACGCCGCGCAGCGTGTCCATCGCGATGTCGCGGCCGGGCTGTTCGCCGCCGTCCTTCTCATACTTATCCCACTTGCGCTTATACTCGACCGCGCGTGCCCAGGTCTGGCGGTCGACCGCGACATTGCCCATGCGGGTCGAGGGCTGGCGGCCCTTGCTGCCATAAACGCGCTTGGGATTTTCACCGCACGCCATTTTCAGGCCGTACGGCGCACCGGGGAATTTCATGCCCTGTTCGGTGCGGGCGTAGACGTTCTTGATCACGACCGAGCGCCCGCCCATCAAATTGGCCGAGCCGGGCAGGATCTGCAGCGTGGTGACGCCGCCATTGGCGAGCGCGCGGCTGAAACCGGGGTCCTGCGGCCAGACGCTATGTTCGTCCCACACGTCGGCGGTGACCGGGCCGGTCGCTTCATTGCCGTCGGAATTGGCGTTGACGCCGGGCGAGGGGTAATCGCCCAAATGGCTGTGGATGTCGATGATGCCGGGGGTGAGCGTCTTGCCGGTGCCGTCGATGACAGTTGCGCCCGCGGGCGCCGCGATGTTCT
>JAIXZV010000267.1 GCA_027489365.1 Sphingomonadales bacterium | reverse complement strand
TTCCTGCTGCTCGGCACGGTCGTCGCGTCGGTGCCTGCTTACATTGCGATCATGGCCGGGATCGGCTTCTTCGCGGCCTGCTCGGCACCCGTAGCGCATACGCGCGCGGTCAATGCAGTGTTCGATCGTTCGCGCGGGCTGGCGCTTGGCTTTACGCAATTGGGGATCGGAATCGCCGCGATGGTCGTGCCGCCCGCGCTTGCCGCTGTCGTGGCGACGCGCGGCTGGCAAGCGGGCTATCTCGCGTTGAGCATCGTCGCTTTGCTCGGGATCGTGCCAGCCCTCACGCTGCCGACTGGCCGAGCGCTGGCGCCTCGTAGCTTCGAGACTGCGCCGCAGAGCCAAATGCGTTCGCCGACCTTCATCCTGCTGCTGCTGTCGTTCGGCATGATGGCACTCGCCTTTGCCGGGTTGCTGCCGCATTTCGTGCCGATGCTGCGCGATGGCGGCATGGACCCGCGCTCAGCCGGAGCGCTCGCGGGGGTGATCGGCGCATCGGTGATCGTCAGTCGCGTCGTAGTCGGCTGGCTCGCCGACCGGATCGACGCGCCGCGCATCGCAGCGACGTGCTGCGCGCTGTGCGCTTTGGGGTGTCTCGCGCTGGCGTGGCAGGGGACTGCGCTCGCCTGGGTCGGGGCGATCGCGCTCGGTACCGCGATGGGATCGGAGGCGGACCTGATCGGGTTTCTCACCGCACGCTATTTCGGCATGGCGAATTATGGTCGGCTGTATGCCGTGCAATATGCCAGCTTCATGCTGATGGCGGGCCTCAGCCCGCTGTGGGTTGGCGCGCTGGCGGACTATACAGGCGGCTATCGTGCGCCCCTGCTGGTGACGGCGGCAGGGTTGGTGGTTGCGATCGTACTGTTCCTGCGCCTGCCGCGGACTCAGCCGGCGTGAACCTCGGGCAGCGGCGCGCCGTCGACCAGCCGCGGTAGCGCTTCGGTCAGCACGAACAGGATGCGCGCCGGTTCGTCGGCCGACGGATTGCGCCAGGCGTGGATCGTGCCGCGCTGGACGGCGACGTCGCCGGGGCCGAGTTCGGTGACGGCGCCGTCGTCAAGCTCCAGCTCGACCGTGCCGGACAGGATGACCCCATAATCCAGACTGTTCGAGCGGTGCATCGGTGAAACCCCGCCGGGCAGCATATCGACGATCCGCACGACCGATCCGCCGTGCAGGGTCAGTCCGGCCGGGCGCGTCCGTCCGTCGGTATCGTCATTGTTGTCCACCGGCAGCGTCGGGCTGGTCCAGATCAGCGCAAACGCGGCATCGCCCGACGGAATCGGCGCTGGCGTGATCTGCTCGTCGATCGTGACGACCGCGCGCCCGGCGGCATCATGTCCGGTGACGACGCGGCGGAACGGGCTGGTCATCCAAGATCCTCCAAAGCGTGGGCGACGAGCCGGTCGATATCGCCATCATGGACGAACCCGAGCGCGTCGGCGGTCGGCGTGCTGAGCGGCGGATAGCTGCCGAATGCGTGCTCGATCGCAGGCTCGGGGGCGTATGCGACTTGCACCGCGTGTCCCGTTTGTCGAGTAAGGCCCTCGACCAGCTCGACCATCCCGACCCGCAGCGCAGGCAGCGTGATGGCAGCCCCGTCGGGCTCATCGCCCCCGCCGCGCTCCAGCGCGTGGATAATATTCTCCGCCGCGCAGCGGACCGACATCAGCCAGCTCGTGGCAGTTGCCGAAATGGGAAGCGCGATCGGCTGGCGATCGCGCGCCGCCAGGAACAGGTTGCTCAGGAATGCGGATTTGAGGCCAGCACCATCGCCGGGCCGAGCGACAAGCCCGGGCAAGCGTAGTGCGATCGGATCAAGGTCGCCCCGGCGCTTGAGCGTCGCCAGCCACGCCTCGATCATCGCCTTATGCCCACCGTACAGCATCGCCGGACGCAGCGGCGTCGCGTCGTCGACATGGTCGCGCTCGGCGACGTCGCTGAACACCGCGATGCTGCTGGCATAGACGAACCGCCGCACGCCGTGGCGGACGGCGGCGGCAGCAAGCGCTTGCGTTGCATCCACGTTGATACGCCAGCCGCGCTGCGGATCGGCCTCGCACGCCCCGCCCGGCAGCGTCGCCAGATGCACCACCGCATCGGCGGGTGTGGCGAACAACCGCGCCAAAGTCTCCGGGTCGGCAAGATCGCCGATGATCGCCTCGGGGGCTGGGCAGGGGACAAGATCGGTCCGCACCACGTCATGTCGCGCCGTCAGCCGGGCGACGACCTGCCGCCCGAGAAACCCCGCCGCGCCCGTGACGATGACGCGCATCGGCGGCGTCAGGCCTGCACGACGCGCTGGTCGATTACCCCGAAGAGGGGGGCGCCGTGGAGGCTGCGCGCCTCCATCCGCACGCGATCCCCGAAGCGCAGGAAGCCCGTGACCGGCGCGCCGTGATCGATCATCTCGATCCCCCGCCGCTCAGACACACAAGTCGATCCGGCGGTGCGATAATCCGCGTTCGAGACGGTGCCCGAACCGATGATCGTTCCCGCAGGCAGCGACCGCGTGCGCGCAGCGTGTGCGATCAGATCATGAAAACCAAACGCCATTTCACGCCCATTGGGATGACCGAAATCGGCGCCGTTCCACTGCACCTTCAGCGGCAGGCAAACCCGCCCGTCCTGCCACGCGTCGCCAAGCGCATCGGGCGTCACCGCGACCGGCGCGATACTGCACGCGGGCTTGGCCTGGATCCAGCCGAACCCCGTCTTCATCTCAACGGGCGCGAGCGTGCGCAGCGACCAGTCGTTGATCTGAACGATCAACTTGATGTGCGCCATCGCATCGACCGGCGACACGCCCATCGGCACCGCGTCGGTGATTATGCCGAACTCGCCTTCGAAATCGATGCCGTCGTCCTCGCTCGGGAAGGGCACGTCCGCACGCGCGCTGAGGAACTGGTGCGACATGCCCTGATACATCAACGGCAGATCGGTTTCGATCGGCGGCATCTTGAACGCGCGCTGCATCAGCGCCCCGTGGCTGGGGAAGGCCGAACCGTCGAGCCACTGCCACGCGCGTGCCAAGGTCGCGATCATGCGCGCCGGATCGACCGCCTCGCCATCTCCCGCCGCCAGCGCGCGCGCCGTGGCCTCCAGCGTATCGCGATACGCGTCCCACGCTTCGAGCAACTGCTGCAAGGTCGCGCTCGGGCCATAGGCGAAGCGCGCATGATCGGCGGACACCAGGATCAGCCGCCCGTCCGGGGTGCCGTCGTGCAGCGTGGCGAACATCATCGAACCTCTCCTTGCGGCACGGTCATTCATCGAAAATGGCGACGGCCCGCGTCCAGCCCGCCGACGCGCCCTTGATCTTGTGCGGGAAGCAACTGACCGTGAAGCCATGCGGCGGCAGCGCTTCGAGATTGGTCAGCTTTTCGAGGTGGCAATAACCGATGTCGCGCCCCGCTTTATGCCCTTCCCAGATCAACGAGGTGTCGCCCGTCTCGGCGACGCGCTTGGCGGTGTGGCTGAACGGCGCGTC
>JAIXZV010000380.1 GCA_027489365.1 Sphingomonadales bacterium | reverse complement strand
GCAAAGCCTGCTGAACGCCTTCGCCCGACACGTCGCGCGTGATCGAGGGGTTTGCAGCCTTGCGGCTGATCTTGTCGATTTCGTCGATATAGACGATCCCGCGCTGCGCCCGCTCGACATTATAGTCGGACGCTTGGAGCAGCTTCAGGATGATGTTTTCGACATCCTCGCCAACGTAACCGGCTTCGGTCAGCGTGGTCGCATCGGCCATCGTGAACGGCACGCCGAGGATTCGCGCCAGCGTCTGCGCGAGCAGCGTCTTGCCGCAGCCGGTCGGCCCGACGAGCAGGATGTTGCTCTTCGCGAGTTCGACATCGGCGCCCTTCTGGCCGTGGTTGAGGCGCTTATAGTGATTGTGCACCGCCACCGAGAGCACGCGCTTGGCGCGCTTCTGGCCGATCACATAATCGTCGAGCACGTCGCAGATTTCCTGCGGGGTCGGCACGCCGCCGTCCTTCTTCGAGACCAAAGCGGATTTGGTCTCTTCACGGATGATGTCATTGCACAGCTCGACGCATTCATCGCAGATGAACACCGTCGGCCCGGCAATGAGCTTGCGTACCTCATGCTGCGATTTCCCGCAGAAAGAGCAATAGAGCGTGCTCTTCGAGTCACCGCCGCTGAGCTTCGTCATTCAAACCATCCTTGGCGCCACATGCTGGCGCACCTATGCGGAGACATTATCCTAGACCGCCCCCGCGCGGTCCGACAATCACCAAATTCGTCGTTCGGACCCGACACCGGGGCGCGGTGTAGCGCCCCGATGCCCAAAAGTCGTTAAGCCGAGGTCAGCGCCGGCGGCGTGCTCGAATCGTCGGGGAGCGCGGGACGCTTGTCAAACACCTCGTCAACCAGGCCGAATTCCTTGGCTTCGGCCGCTTCGAGGAAGGTGTCGCGGTCCATCGCGCGCTCGATTTCTTCCAGCGGTTTGCCGGTATATTGCGCGTACAGGCTGTTCATGCGGTTCTTGATCCGCTGGATTTCCTTGGCCTGGATCTGAATATCCGACGCCATACCCTGCGCACCGCCCGAAGGCTGGTGAATCATGATCCGCGCGTTGGTGAGCGCAACGCGCATCCCCGGCTCGCCTGCCGCGAGCAGGAAGCTGCCCATCGAGGCGGCCTGCCCCATGCACACGGTGCCGACGCGCGGGCGAATATATTGCATCGTGTCATGGATCGCCATGCCCGCCGTGACGACACCGCCCGGCGAGTTGATGTACATGAAGATGTCCTTCTTGGGGTTTTCCGACTCCAGGAAGAGCAACTGTGCCGAGATGACCGAGGCCATGTGATCCTCGACCCCGCCGGTCACGAAGATGATCCGCTCGCGCAGCAGCCGCGAATAGATGTCGAAGCTGCGCTCGCCGCGGTTGGATTGCTCGATGACGATCGGGACAAGACCGTCATTGATAGGTGCCAGGAAATCGCCAGTGTCGAACGGATTGCGCATAATGAGCCTGTAAGTCCTAAATGCCCCAAAGGACGTGAATGCCGGAAACCCTACATCGGCGCTGGCGGAAGCGAGTTCAAGCCCCCGCCGCTTCGCCGCGCCGCTCCTCGCCACCCGGCGCGCGGTGGCCGAGATAGGCGAGCCGCCGCACTTCGCGTCGCCCACGCACCACCGTATCGAGGATCAGCCCGGTGAAGCCATTCAGCGCCGAGAGGATCGTCAGCCCCGTCACCAGCACCGCCGTCGGCAAGCGCGGTACGAGATGCGTGTGCATATAGGTGATGATCAACGGCACCGCGAGCGCGAACGCGGCGGCAAGCAGCAGCGCTGCGATCACCCCGAAAAACAGCAGGGGCCGCTCGATCCGGTACAAGGTGACGATCGTCCGCGCGATGCGGAAGCCGTCCTTATACGTGCTGAGCTTCGATTCGGAGCCCTCTGGCCGCGCGAAATAGGGCGTCTCGATCTCGCCGACCGGCATCTTCAGCTCCAGCGCGTGGACGCTGATCTCGGTCTCGATCTCGAATCCTGAGGAGAGGACCGGAAAGCTCTTCACAAAGCGGCGCGAAAAGACGCGATAGCCCGAGAAAATATCGGTGAAGCTGCGACCGAACAATTGCGCGAGCAGCCCGGTCATCGCCCGATTGCCGAGCACATGCCCGCGCCGATAGGCGGCGCTGACCTGCGTCACGCGGCTGCCGACCACCATGTCGAGTTGTTCGTCGAGCAGGCGCTGAACGAGTGCGGGCGCGGCGGTCGCATCATAGGTCGCGTCGCCATCGGCCATGACATACACGTCGGCATCGACATCGGCGAACATGCGGCGGACGACATGGCCCTTGCCCTGCATCCGCTCGGTCCGCACGACCGCCCCCGCCGCCCGCGCGACAGCAACGGTGTCGTCGGCGCTGTTGTTGTCATACACGTAGATCGTCGCATCCGGCAGCGCGGCGCGGAACCCGGCGACCGTCTGCGCGATCGCGGCGCTCTCGTTATAGCAGGGCAGCAGGACGGCAATGCGCGGTGTCATGCTGCCGCCATAAGCACGAAATGGTTACCGCTTCGACAGTTTTATCGTTTGACGCTGGCGCGTGGCTGCGGACAGGATGCGGGATATTCCGGGGGGAGTTTCAAATGCCTGTTCGAAGTCTTCGAATTCTGACGTTTTTTGTCGTCGCACTCGTTGCGATTGGCGCGATATGGGCGCCGTTTGTCGCACTGACCGTGACGCTGGCACCGGAATGGTTCGCCGTTCACGTATCGCCGGTGGCGCAGATCGGCGACGGATGCGAACTGGTCGTTCGGCTCGTCACCTTCGTCGTATTCGGGCGGTGGATCTATGTCGCGGGCAGCAATCTGGTCGCGGTCGGCATGGAGGAACTGGAATTTACGCCCGCTGCGCGCATCTGGTGGTTCGCTGTACCGTTCGCCAACTTCTTCAAGCCGTATCAAGGTATGCTGGAGTTGTGGAATGCCAGCCGGGGCACATGGCCGCACAACCAAACCGCCCCCCTGCCCGCCGTCTGGTGGGCGTGCTGGTTGATATACGGCGTTATCGCGCAGGTGCTACGCCTGGCCGGGGACGATCGCAGCATGGCGTTTACGGCTTTATATGGTTCCGCAATCGCCGGAACCGCGCTTGCCGCAACGGCAATCGCGCTGGTGCTCGGCATCGCGCGCGGCCAAAGCGCCTTGGGCCAAGAGGATCTGAGCGCCGTCTTCGCGTGACCCGTCGATTATCCCGCCGCCCACGCACTCGCGTCGGGCGGCGGGGCGGAGTGCTTAGTCGGCCTTCTTCGCCGCCGCCTTCTTGGCAGCGGGCTTCTTGGCGGGAGCCTCGGCGGCAGCTTCCTCGGCCGGTGCCGCTTCAACCGCCTTCTTGGCCGGAGCCTTCTTGGTCGCCGCCTTCTTCACGGGCTCTGCCGCGACCAGCTCGTCGCCGGGCGTTGCCGGTTCGATATCGGCCGCTTCCATTTCCTTCGCGTCGTCGGCCGAAGCCTTTGCGGCCTTCTTGGCGGCGGGCTTGGCTGCGGCCTTCTTGCCCTTGGGCTTGTGGTTCTCATGGTCGTGGCTGTGCGTGCCGGTCGAGAAGCCTTCTTCGCTCTCGATCGCGGCTTCCAGCTCTTCGCGCGTCACTTCGCGGTCGCTGATGTCGGCCTTGGCGAAGAGCCAGTCGACGACTTTGTCCTCATACAGCGGCGCGCGGAGCTGGGCGGCGGCCATCGGCTCCTGCTGGATGTACTGCATGAAGCGCTGGCGATCTTCCGGGCCGTATTGCTGCGCGGCCTGGGCGATCAGGCGGTTCATTTCCTGGCTGGTGACTTCGACGCCATTGGCCTGGCCGATCTCGCTCAACAGCAGGCCAAGGCGCACACGACGCTCGGCGATCTTGCGGTAATCGTCGCGCTCGGCTTCCATTTCGGCAAGCGCGGCAGCGGGATCTTCCTCATGCGTGGCTTCGTGCTGAAGCTGCTGCCAGATCTGCTCGAATTCGGCCTCGACCATCGACGGCGGCACTTCGAAATCATGCCCTTCGGCCAGTTGGTCGAGCAGCTTGCGCTTCATGTGCGTGCGCGTCAGGCCATTGAGTTCCTGCTCGATCTGGCCCTTCAACAGGCCGGTGAGCTGCTCAAGGCTCTCAAGCCCAAGCGAGGTCGCCAGTTCGTCGTCGATCTTGGTCTCGCCCGCGGTCTTCACGGCGGTGATCTTGAGGTCGAACGTAGCAGCCTTACCGGCCAATTCCTTGGCCTGATAATCCTCGGGGAAGGTGACGTTGATCTGGCGCTCTTCGCCGGTCTTCACCCCGACGACCTGATCTTCGAAACCCGGGATCAAACGGCCCGTGCCGAGCTCGACCGACATGTCGGTGCCGGTGCCGCCATCGAACGCGACATCGCCAACCTTGCCGACGAAATCCATGACGACCAAATCGCCGATCTTCGCCTTGTAGGTCGCCTTGGCATCTTCCCAGCGCTTCTGCTGGTCGGCGAACTTCTTGAGCTGCTCGTTAACGACCGCCTCGTCGGCGGGAACGGTCAGGCGCTCGAGCTTCAGCCCATCGATCGCCGGGGTCGGCACGTCGGGGAGCACTTCGAGCTCGACCTTCACATCGGCATCCTTGCCGAGTTCATAGCCGTCATCGAGGCGCACCGAAGGCTGCAGCGCGGGGCGCAGCTTCTTTTCGGCGATCAGGCTCTGAATGCCTTCCTGGATCGAACTGTTGAGCGCGTCCTGCATCAGCGCCTCGCCGTGCATCTTGCGCACGAGGTTGGCGGGCACCTTGCCGGGGCGGAAACCGGGCATACGCACCGTCGGCGCAACGCGCTTCAGCTCGGCATCGACGCGCGAATCGATATCCTTCGCGGTGATTTTCAAGGTGTAGGCGCGCTTCAGGCCTTCGTTCAACGTCTCGACAGTCTGCATTTCAGATCTCACGCCTTATTCGGGAATATAGTGCAGTCTCCAGCGCGGAATCGCGCGAGAGACTGGTGCGGGCGAAGGGACTCGAACCCCCACATCTTGCGATGGCAGGACCTAAACCTGCTGCGTCTACCCGTTCCGCCACGCCCGCATCGGACACCGCCGGTGTGGGGGGCGTCTATACCAGCGATGCGCGGCGGAGCAAGCGACTTACGCAGCGCGGCGATATCGCTTGCAACCGCACGCGATGCGGCGCGTTTGATGCAGCAGAGGAGAGACGACATGGCGACCACCCCACCGACCGAATTGCCCCCTGTTCCCAGCGAACCCGGCCAGCCCGAACCGGTGCCCACCGAATTGCCGAGCCCGACCCCCGACGTCGACTTCCCCGACCCCACGCCGCAGGGCGACCCTAGCCAGCCGGTCGACAACGGCATGACCGGGGATTTCGCGTGAGCGACGGCGAACGCCAGTCCAACGCGGATAAGGACCCCCGCAGCGACATCCAGCAGGCGGTCGAAGCGCGCAAGGACGCGGTCGAGCGCGGCGAGGGCGGCGAAGAACCTGACGTTTTCACCTCGCCGGGAATGGCCGATGGTGTTGGCGGAACCGGCGGCGTCACCAAGAATCAAGAGGATGACGCGCAGTAGGATCGACAATCGACCGGCGGGCTATTGAGCTCCGCCGGTCAAATCGATCTGCTTGTCGCGTTCATACCGAAACACCCCCGGCATCTCGGTAAGCCGGTCGACTGCAACGCCGTGCAGATTGGATCGCTTGCCCGCCGGCAGATAGACTGCCGCGCGACGCGGGAAGGTCCCCAGTCTCGGATCGCTCGCTTGCCCGGCGCGCTTCTGATCGATCGCAAAGGTGGTGATCCCTTCCGGCAATTCGAGTGGATCACGGATTTGTGTGCCGCCACTCGCCTTAGCCTTGAGATTCGCCTCAACGATCGTGCCGACCATGAAGCCCATGTCGGTAATCGCGCCAGCTTCCGCCTTGAATTTCACCGTCCCCATGCACATACACGTCCCGGTCGCCGCGCCATTGGGAATAGCGAAGATCGGTCCATAAACCGTGTATGTTCCGGGCACCACTTCCTGAAGGTAGACGCTTTGTTCGCCAGCCTTTGAGAACCGATTCAACGGTCCGATCGCCACCATCGTGTCGAGTTCGATCGGATGGAAAGCGAAAGTCGCCTCGGTCGGCTCCACCGGCTTTTCCCCAGCCGGAACGCCCGGAATAGCCGTTTTTGGATCGGACTGCATCCGCCAATCCTTGAGCTTGCTCAAATACTTCCGATGCGCTTTGGCCAAGGCCTTGTCGCGCGCAGCCTTGTAGGTGGCAAGATCATCGGCGTTGGGATCGCGGATCAGCTCGATCGGCATCCCGCCCTTGTAGGTGGTATAGAGCACATAGGCTTTAGCCGGATCGAGCGTGATCGTCGGCTTGTCCATCACCGGTTGTGCAACGGCCATCGCTGGCGACAACAGCACCGCGGCGAGCGCGGCGAGAAAGAGGCGCGCGATCACAGGCCAAGGTCCTTCTGCGCGGGGATTGGCGACGACGCGACCAGCGCCTGCTGCGCGAGCATTCGCTGCCGATCGACTTCCTTCACGCTCGACAGCCCTTCCTCGAAATTGAACGCCTGCCACCGTTCCTTTTCCAGGCCGTAGCGTTGATAGCCCTTGTAATGCATACAGCGGCGCATGTTGACCCGGCGCTGCTTGCGCAATTCGGCCGATCCGAAGATCGCCACGGCCAGCGCGCTGCCGATCGCGCCGCCAATACCGCCCGCCAAAGTCCCGGCATAGGGATACGGCACGGCGACGTTGTAATCGCGGCCCATCGACAGGCCGCGCGCGAAACCATCGCATTCGCGAATATCGGCGAGCGCGTCGGTAAAGCTCGCATCGGCCCGGTGGAAATAGAAATATTTGGCGTAGGTCGCCTCGATCTCCGGGGTCGCCTTGAACGCCAGCTCGGGTCGGACCACCTTGGCTGGATCGGGGATCGCGGTCAGCAGATCGGCAGCGACCGTCTCCTGGTCGGCATCCTCCCCATTTTCCGCCGCCTTGTCGGCTTGCGGCGCAGACGCACCGTTCGCCGGTGATGCGGCGGTCTGCGCCACTGCGGGCGCGACTTGCGCCAGAATCACCCCAACCGCCGTCGCGGCCCCCACCCAGTTTCGCACGCAGTCCCCCTCCCGTGTCGTACGCAATATCTACCGCGCGGGAGAGGAATGACAAGCCGCGTTCAGCTAAGCGCCTTCTTCAGCACATCATTCACCACGCCCGGATTGGCCTTGCCGCCCATCGCCTTCATCGTCTGCCCGACGAAGAAGCCGAAGAGCTTGTCCTTGCCGCCGCGATATTCGGCGACCTTTTCGGCATTGGCGGCCATCACTTCGGCGATGACGCGTTCGATTTCGCCGGTGTCGCTGGTCTGCTTGAGGCCCTTTTCCTCGACGATCGCAGCAGCCCCCTGCCCGGTTTCGAGCATGATCTCGAACACCTGCTTGGCGAGCGTATTGGACAGCGTACCATCCGCGACCAGGCCAAGCAGTTCAGCGGCCTGCGCGGGGCTGACCGGCGACGTCTCGATATCCTTGCCCGTACGGTTGAGCGCGCCGAACAGCTCCGACGTCGTCCAATTGGCCGCGGCAACCGGTGCCGCACCAGCCTCCAGCAACGCATCGAACCAGCGCGCCGCCTCGACCTCCGCCGTCAGCACCGATGCGGCGTAGGGCGTGATGCCCTGCGCCTCATAGCGCCGCCGCTTGGCGTCGGGCAGCTCGGGCAGCGACGCGCGACATTCCTCCAGAAACGCCTCGTCGAGTTCCAGCGGCAACAGATCAGGATCGGGGAAGTAGCGGTAATCATGCGCATCTTCCTTCGACCGCATCGAGCGCGTCTCGTTGCGATCGGGGTCGTAAAGCCGCGTTTCCTGGACGATCTTGCCGCCGCTCTCAATCACCTCGATCTGACGCTTGGCCTCCTGTTCGACCACCGCCATGACGAAACGCACCGAATTGACGTTCTTCGTTTCGGTCCGCGTGCCGAGCGGCTCGCCCGCCTTGCGCACGCTGACGTTCACGTCGGCACGCATCGACCCCTGATCCATATTGCCGTCGCACGACCCGACATAGCGCAGGATCGAGCGCAGCTTTGCGAGATACGCCCCCGCCTCGGCCGGTGAGGTGAGATCGGGCTTGCTGACGATCTCCATCAGCGCCACGCCGCAGCGGTTGAGATCGACATACGAGCGCGTCGGATGCTGATCGTGCATCAGCTTGCCCGCATCCTGCTCGACATGGATGCGCTCGACGCCGATCCGCTTGCCGTGCGCGTCGGGGTTCTTGTCGTCGAGGCTGATGTCGATATGCCCCTCGCCCACGATCGGGTGATAGAGCTGGCTGATCTGATAGCCCTGCGGCAGATCGGCATAGAAGTAGTTCTTGCGGTCGAAGCGCGACCATCTGTTGATCTGCGCGTCGATCGCCATGCCGGTGCGCACCGCCTGGCGGATGCACTCGCGGTTCGGCACGGGCAGCATCCCCGGCATCGCGGCGTCGATCAGGCTGACCTGCGTGTTCGGTTCCGCCCCGAACGCGGTGGCGGCACCCGAGAACAGCTTGGCGTTGGAGGTCACCTGCGCATGGACTTCGAGGCCGACCACGACCTCCCAATCGCCGGTTTCGCCGCGGATGGTGTAAGGGGAGGTGGTCATGGATGCGTCTCGGGCGTGATGAGGGTGAGGTCGGGGAAGTATTTGCGGTAGAAGCGTGGATCGCGGGTCAACACCGTCGCGTTCAAGGCTTGAGCATGACCAGCAATCATGAAATCGGCGAGGATCGCCTTTGGCGCTTCAGCAGGCCGGGAATGCCGGTAGCGCTGAAAGGCGGCCCCGGCATGGAACGCCGCGTCGGTATCGAGCGGTTCATGCCCGATCCCCATCTCTTCCATCGACGACATGAAATGGTGAAGATTGCCAAAGCGGGGCGCTGCCTCAGCAACCACGACCGGGTTGATCGTCACGGGTCCGGTCGCCGCTGCGCGCTCCAACTGCTCGAGCGACCAGTCGAACCAATCCGGGTCGCGATCCAGAATGTCGATCACCACATTTGAATCGACCATGATCACGGTTCGTAATTGCCTCTAATCTCGCGCATATAGTCGTCGGTGCTCAGGCCATCGGGATTGGGAAACTTCCCCGCGATCGCCAATATGCCCTTGCGCATTCGCCGCACGCGCTCGTCCGCGTCCTCGGGGCCGAAACCCAACGGTGCGATCTCGATTTTGCCCGCGTCACTGATGGCGACTTTATACGGCCGACCGGGCACCAGCCCCGCTGCATCGCGCATCGCCTTGGGGATCAAGACTTGGCCTTTGCTGGTCATCGTTCCCGTCTCGATCTTCGTCGGCGCGTTCATCGCTCATCTCCAGTGTTACCGAAGTAACACCTTCCGCCGGTGATTACCACCAGGCCTCCGCCCGCGCCGTGAACCCAGCCCGTTCCTCCAGCGCCAGCCCGGCGTTGAGCACGCTCTGCTCGTCCAGCGCCTTGCCGATGATCTGAAGCCCGAGCGGCAGCCCCTGCCCGTCGAGCCCGCCCGGCACGCTCATCGCTGGCAACCCGGCCAGCGACGATGGCACGGTGAACACGTCGTTCAAATACATCGCGATCGGGTCCGCCGACTTCTCACCCAGCGCGAACGCCGCCGATGGCGCAGTCGGGGTGAGCAGCACGTCGCACTTGGCCCAGGCCTGTTCGAAATCCCGCGCGATCAGCGTGCGGACTTTCGAAGCCTGTGTGAAGTACGCGTCGTAAAAGCCTGCAGAGAGGACATAAGTGCCGATCATGATGCGGCGCT
>JAIXZV010000351.1 GCA_027489365.1 Sphingomonadales bacterium | reverse complement strand
GCCCATCCTCATCGATCAGTTTCTGGAGACCGCCCGCCGCCAGAAACTTGCGATCGACGAAATCGAGCCACACGGCCTGCCCGAGGCCCGCGAGATCGTTCAGATGACCCATCACTTCGTCTCCAGCATTTCGGTTGCGACCTTGACCACATTGGCGACGGTGAAACCGAATTTGTCCTGCAATTTGGCGATTGGCGCGGAGGCACCGAAGGTGCTCATCGTGATCGTGCGGCCTTCGAAACCGACATAGCGATCCCAGCCGAGTTCGCCGCCCATTTCGATCGCAATGCGCGCGGTAACGCCCTTCGGCAGCACCGATTCCTTATACGCCGCGTCCTGCAGTTCGTAGCGATACCAGCTCGGCATCGACACGACGCGCGCCGCGACGCCCTGCGCTTTCAGCGCCTCATACGCCTCTAGCACGAGCGACACTTCGGAGCCGGTCGCGATGAGGATCACCTGGGGGTTCTCGCTGTCCGCCAGCACATAACCACCCTTGGCGACGCCCGCCGCGCTGGCATATTTCGACCGGTCGATCGTCGGCAGCGCCTGACGCGACAGGATCAGCGCGGTCGGGTGGCTGGCGTCGGTCATAATCGCCTTCCACGCCTCGGCGACTTCATTGGCGTCGCCGGGGCGGATCGTGTCGAGGCCGGGGATGGCGCGCAAGGTGGCGAGATGCTCGATCGGCTGGTGCGTCGGGCCGTCCTCGCCCACGCCGATCGAATCGTGTGTGAATACCCACACCGCGCCGATTTCCATGATGGCAGAGAGCCTTATCGGCGCGCGCATGTAATCGGCGAAGACCAGGAAGGTGGAGCCATAGCCGCGCAGATGCGACAGCGACATGCCGTTGACGACGCCGCCCATGCCGTGCTCGCGGACCCCGAAATGGAGGTTTGAGCCGCCGAAGTTCGAATAGGAGAACGAATCCGCGCCCTTGATGTCGGTCTTGGTGGAAGGCGCGAGATCGGCTGATCCGCCGAGCAGCCACGGCACCTTCGCCGCGATCGCGTTGAGCACCTTGCCACCGGCATCGCGGCTGGCAAGGCCCTTGGGGTCGGCATCGAACACCGGAATATCGGCATCCCAGCCATCCGGCAGGCGATCGGCGAAGATCGCATCGAGCTGCGCCGCCTGATCAGGGTACTCAGCCGCGTAGCGCGTGCGCAGCGCATCCCACGCCTCGCGCGCCGGACCGCCGCGACCAGCAACTGCGGCATGGAAATGTTCGGCCACGCCCTCGGGCACCAGGAATTTCGCATCCTCGGGCCAGCCATAGGCTTGCTTGGTCAGGCGGATGTTTTCTTCGCCCAGCGGCTCGCCATGTGCTTTTTCGCTGCCGGCGCGCGGGCTGCCATAGCCGATCACCGAATGCACGACGATCAAGGTCGGCCGGTCGCTGGTCGCCTTGAACGCCTCGAACGCCGCCGCCAGCGCGGCGGTGTCGTTGGCATCGTCGACATGAATGACGTTCCAGCCATAGGCCTGGAAGCGCATCCCGACATCCTCGTCGAACGCGAGATCGGTGCCGCCCTCGATCGAGATATGGTTGCTGTCGTAGATCCAGCACAGGTTGGAGAGCTTGAGATGCCCGGCAAGCGACGCCGCCTCGGCCGCGACGCCCTCCATCATGTCGCCATCGCCGCACAGCGCATAGACGTCATGGTCGAACAGGTCGAAGCCCGGCTTGTTGTAGCGTGCCGCGAACCAGCGTTCGGCAATCGCCATGCCGACGGCATTGCTGCACCCGGCACCCAGCGGCCCGGTCGTCGTCTCGACGCCCGTCGTGTGGCGATATTCGGGGTGGCCCGGCGTCTTGGACGACAATTGGCGGAATTGCTTGAGATCGTCGAGGCTCAGCGCAGGGTGGCCGCTCTTCTTGCCCTCGGCATCGATCTCCTCGATCCCGGCGAGGTGGATCAAGGAATAGAGCAGCATCGAGGCGTGGCCGACCGACAGCACGAAGCGGTCGCGATTGGGCCAGTCGGGCGTCGCCGGATCATAGCGCAGGAACTGGCTCCACAGCGTATAGCCGACCGGGGCGAGCGCCATCGGCGTACCGGGGTGCCCGGAATTGGCGGCTTGCACCCCATCCATCGACAGCGTGCGGATCGTATCGATCGTCAGCCGCGCCAGGCTACCGTCTTCGTGAACGCCGGTAGCACCGGGCTGGGTCGGGGAATCGGACATGAAGAAAATCGCCTCGCTCTTGGGGGTCTGAACGCACGCGCGCGCGCCCGGTTGCGGCCCTGTTGCAGTTTGCGCGGGCCTTATCGTGTCCTTGCCCCGCGTTCCAGTCGCGTAACGACGCCATTTGCCGCGATATAGGCAGCGTCCACCTCGGTCAGGAACAGGCCGTGCCCCAAAGCGCCCGGAATTGCGGCGATTTGGGCGGCGAGCGCGTCCTTGTCGGCATCGCGCGGAAAACAACAATCGAGGATGCAATTGCCCTGATCGGTGATGAATCCGGCACGCAGGACGGGAGCACCGCCAAGGTTTTCGAGTCGCGCCGTGACGAAAGCTTGCGCGAACGGCAGCGTTTCGACCGGGATTTTCGCCGCGCCGATTCTCGCGACATGCTTCGATCCGTCGGCGATCACCACCATCCGCTTGCTCGCTTCGGCAACAATCTTCTCGCGCAACATCGCCCCGCCTGCGCCCTTGATCGCACGGCACGCGTCGTCGATTTCGTCGGCCCCGTCGATCGTCAGGTCGATCTGCGCAGGCAAGTCGATCAGGGTTATGCCGACCGCGCGGGCGTGGTGCTCGGTGGCGAGGCTGGTGGCGACGGCAGTGATGGTCAGGCCGCCGCGCACCCGCTCGCCCAGCGCCTCGATCGCGAAGGCGGCGGTGGAGCCGGTGCCGAGGCCGACGACCATGCCCGCGCGCGCCTCTTCGACGGCGGCGAGCGCGGCTAGGCGTTTGTCGGTTTCGTTCATACCCGCTCCCTATACCCTAATTGCTTCCCCGGCGAAGTCCGGGGCTCGTCTGCCCGTTCGTTTCGAGCGCAGTCGAGAAACCGAAACGCGCGCCCGGTCCAAGTTTCTCGACTACGCTCGAAACGAACGGCCTGGGTGACCGCACTTTCCCCCTAGCGCCCACCCGCACGCCACGGCAAAGCGCGCCCATGGTTGAACACATCCTCGGCATCCTGGCCGGCTTCGTCATCGCGGTCATCGAGGCCGGGGGCTATTGGGGCATTGCCCTGCTGATGGCGATCGAGAGCGCGTGCGTGCCGCTGCCGTCCGAACTCATCATGCCCTTTGCGGGCTATCTCGTGTCGCTGGGCAAGATGAACCTGTTCCTTGCCGCCACCGCCGGGGCGATCGGCTGCAACCTCGGCTCGGTCATCGCCTATGAAGCCGGCAAGCGCGGCGGGCGACCGCTGGCTGAACGCTATGGCAAATATCTGCTGATCGGCGCAGGCGAACTCGATGCCGCCGACCGCTTCTTCGCGCGGTTTGGCAGCGCGGCGGTACTGATCGGGCGGCTGCTGCCGGTGATCCGCACCTTCATCGCCTTTCCCGCAGGCGTCGCGCGGATGCCGCTGGTGCCGTTCCACCTCTACACCTTCGTCGGCTCGTGGCCGTTCTGTTTCGCGCTCGCCTGGCTCGGTCAGGCGCTCGGTCAGGCATGGAACAGCGACCCGCGCGTGAAGGCGGCGTTCCACAGCGCCGATGCGCTGATCGGCGTCGCGCTGGTCGTCGCGATCGGCTTGTTCGTTTGGCACAAGGTGCACGGCTTGAAGCAGCGCTGAGGCGTCCCACATCCTTTTTCGATGGGTGTGCGTAACTTCGCGCATCGATGCGCCGTATCACGGGCATCATCCCGACGAGAGGCTGTCATGCTGAAACCCGTTCTGATCTCCGCCGCGATCGCTGGTGCCGCGGTGTTCGCGCTCGGCGGCGGTGCCGCGCAGGCCGAGCGCGCCGTGCCGATCCCCGCCGCCAAGGTCGACGTCACCGCCAAGGGCCCACAAGTCGCGGTGTTCGCAGGCGGCTGCTTCTGGGGCATGGAAGCGGTGTTCGAACATGTGAAGGGCGTGCGCAGCGTCACGTCGGGCTATGCCGGCGGCACCAAGGCAACCGCCAATTACGAAGCGGTGTCGAGCGAGACGACCAAACATGCCGAGGCGATCCGAATCGTCTACGATCCCGCGCAGGTCAGCTATGCGACGCTGCTACGCGTCTATTTCTCGGTCGCGCACAATCCGACCGAGCTGAACCGCCAGGGGCCCGACAGCGGCTATAGCTATCGCTCGGCGATCTTCCCGCAAAGCGCGGCGCAGCGCGGCGTCGCGGCGGCGTACATCGCGCAACTGAAGAAAGCGCATGTCTTCGCCAAGCCGATCGTGACCAGGATCGAGACCGGCGCGTTCTTCCCGGCCGAGGCGTATCACCAGAATTTCTACGACCGGAACCCGAACCACCCGTACATCATGACCTTCGACAAGCCCAAGGTCGCGGCGTTCAAGGCCGGGTTTCCGCAACTGGCAAAGGCGGCGAGCTGACGAAGAAGAGGGTTCGCGCAGAGGCGCGGAGCACGCAGAGGGATTCGCCGCGAAGCTTCATACCCTTTCTACGGCTGCACTTTCAGTACGCCGTCGGCGCGAAGCACCACGCCCTCTGCGCTCTCTGCGCCTCTGCGCGAACCACTGTTCCGATGCCGCCCACGCTGCGCTGCGGAATTAGGCAGCCAACCGGAACCGCAACATCCGATCCTCAACCGGCACCAGCGCTTCCGCACCCCGCCCGACCGCGCGGACGATTTCCGGGTGATCGGCATCGAGCCCGCCGGTCAGCGCCCCGAATGCGGGCAGGATCAGCTTGCTCGGCGTCGCCACGAAACACCGTCGCGCGACGTTGCGCCCGCGCACCCGTACGCGCAGTTTGGGGTGAAAATGCCCGGAGAGTTCTGGTCGAAGCTCGTCCGGTGAAGCTTCGTGCCGCAGCACCAGCCCATCGACCAGCACCTCGGGCAGCACGGTGCCGCCGCAGCGATCGACCAGCCCGGCCCCGCTTGCCGAATCGTGATTGCCGGTGATCCAGGTCCACGCCGTCGCCTCCGTCAGCGTGCGCAGCGCCTCCTGCGCCGCTGCGGGCAGCCGATCGCACCCGGCATCGTCATGAAAACTGTCGCCCAGGCACCACATTTCGCGCGCGCCGGTCGCCGCGACGATCGCCTGCAGATCGACCAAAGTGGCAAGCGAATCGTATGGCGGCAGCATCTGTCCGGCGGCCGCGAACCAGCTCGCTTTCTCGAAATGCAGGTCCGCGACCAGCAGCGCCGAGCGGCGCGGCCAGAACAGCGCACCGCTGCGCAGCGCGAGAAAATCATGGCCGGCGAACGAAAAGGGAACCATGCCCCGGCTATGTCGCAAGCTTGGCCCACGCGCAACCAGATCGAATCCGCTTGCGCAATGCAGCAACCGGCGTAAAGCGCGCCGTCCTTCCCGGCGAGCCATTCCAGCGTTATGACCTCTGCCCCAGTGACTGACCCAGTGACAGACCCGATTTCCGCTCCGGCGCGTGCGGCGCAGCACGCCCCGCATCCGGCGCTGATCGCGCTGACGATCGGCGCGATCGGCGTGGTGTTCGGCGACATCGGCACCAGCCCGCTCTACGCCTTTCGCGAGGCGCTTAATCAGACCGCCGGCGACGGCATCGATCCGAGCGAGATTCTCGGCGTGCTGAGCCTCGCGATCTGGTCGCTGATCCTGGTCGTGACGGTCAAATACGTCCTGTTCCTGATGCGCGCCGACAATCAGGGCGAAGGCGGCGTGCTCGCGCTTACCGCGCTGGCCCGGCGGGCGCTCGGGCGACGGTCGCTGATCGCGCTGATCCTCGGCTCGGCGGGTGCATCGCTCTTCTATGGCGACGCGATCATCACCCCGGCG
>JAIXZV010000054.1 GCA_027489365.1 Sphingomonadales bacterium | reverse complement strand
GCAGTCATCATCGGCGCATCCGGCGGGATCGGCGCAGCCTTCGTCACCGCGCTGGAGGAAGAAGGCGCGTATGATGTCGTCCACGGCTTTGCGCGATCGTTCGAGGGTCCGCGCCACATCGACCTCACCGACGAAGCGAGCATCGCCGCCGCCGCCGCCGAGGTCGCCAAAGGCCCCGCCCCGACGCTGGTGATCGTCGCAACCGGCCTGCTCCACGACGCCGAGCGCGGCCCGGAAAAGGCGATGCGCGAACTCGATCCCGCCTGGCTCGCGCAGAATTTCGCGATCAACGCGATCGGCCCGGCGCTCGTCGCCAAGCATTTCCTGCCGCTCGGCACCAAGGGCAAGCAAGCGGTGTTCGCCGTGCTCTCCGCCCGCGTCGGCAGCATCTCAGACAACAAACTCGGCGGCTGGTACGGCTATCGCGCGTCCAAGGCAGCGCTCAACCAGCTCGTGCGCACGCTCGCGATCGAGGAAAAGCGCCGCAACGACCGCAGCATCGTCGTGGCCCTCCACCCCGGCACGGTCGACACCGCGCTGTCCAAGCCCTTCCAGGGCAACGTCCAGCCCGGCCGCCTGTTCGACGCCGAACGCGCGGCGCTGCAATTGCTCGACGTACTGGACGGCTTGCGCCCGCCCGATAGCGGCAAGCTGTTTGCCTGGGACGGGGCAGAGGTGATGGCGTAACCCTGCGGTTAGCTCATCCGAAGATGAAATCGCTTGCCGAGAGCGTGGAATTGGCGACACCCAGGATTACGAATAAATCGCCATTACCCAGATTGACTGCGGACGAACCGCCGTTTTCGACGAGATTGGCCATTAACTGCGCGTAGCTGGTGAAAAAATTGCTGACGTCAATCTTGTCGACGCCGTGCTGGAAATCGCCGATCACGTCTCCGCCGGTCCCGCGGCTGAACCGGAAAATGTCGGCCCCTGCCTCGCCATATAAAAGGTCGTTGCCGCCCTTGCCGTCGATGACATCATTGCCCGCGCCGCCAAGCAGCAAGTTGCTCGAATCGCTACCAGTCAAGCGATTGTCGAGTTCGTTGCCGACGCCGAACACCGTGTTGCCATTGAGCACCAGATTATCGACATTGGCGTAGAGATAATATCCGCCGCCATCAATCTGGGCGATCACCGTGTCGATGCCGCCGCCGACCGCCTCGAACGTCAGGTCATCCGGCGTATCGACGATATAGGTGTCGTCGCCAGCGCCGCCGTCCATCAGATCGTAATCGCCAAAGCCCGAAGTGGAACCGTTGAGCTGATCGTTCCCATCGCCGCCGACCAGGATATCGGTGTGAAACCCAAAACCGCCATTGAGGATGTCGTCGCCATCGCCGCCATAGATCGAATCGGGATTATCGCCGCCGTCGATCGTGTCGCGTCCCGCGCCGCCGACAATATAGTCGATACCTGCGTCGCCAAACAGCTGGTCGTCACCCGCTTCGCCAAAGATCGAATCCGCTCCTCCACCACCCCGGATGGTGTCCTGGCCACCGCCACCGATCAGCAGGTTCGACCCGCTGTTGCCCGTGATCGCATTGTCCAGCTCATTGCCGACGCCAAACCCGTTGCCCGCCTCCGGTGCCAGCTCGAGATTTTCGACATTGGCATAAAGATAGAAACCGGCTCCTTGGCTGACGACCGTGTCCCGCCCCTCGCCGACGGCTTCGAATACCAGGTCCTCCGGCCGATCGACGAAATAGCGGTCGTTTCCAAGGCCGCCGTCAAGGCGATCGATCCCTGCACCGCCGCCAATCTGGTCATCGCCCTGGCCACCGATGATCACGTCAGCGCCACCGCCGCCGAAGAGCGAATCCGCTCCCGCGCCGCCGATAATGATGTCGTCCCCGATGCCGCCAGTCACGGAGTAATACCGGGTGCTGCCAGACAGATCGACAGCATTGCCAGCTGCGCTAAGATTGATCGTAAAGCCTTCAAAACGATTGTCGCGAAGCGTCAGACTGCCTGCGCTTGTCAGCGTCAGCGTCGACGTGCTAATATAGGAAAAGCGGCTTGCCTGACTGCCCGAAAGCCGCAGATCCTGGCCCGAAATGCCCTCGACATCGCCAAAGTCCAGCACACTCAGGTCGATCGATGTCCCCGGAACATTGATATAAATATAGTCGATCCCGTCACCGCCGATAAAGCGGTCAGCGGCGGTCGTGAGCGTGGATATGTTGAAGATGTCGCTGCCGGCGCCACCATCATACGTATCATCCCCGGCATCGTCATAAAAGCTGTCGGCCCCCGCCCCGCCCCGAATCGTGTCGTTGCCGGCCCCACCAACCAGGAAATCATCGCCCGACCCTGTCGTGACGACATCGTCGCCGTCGCCTGCACGGATCGTCAGCTTAATGGTGCTGCCGCTCGCCGAAATCGTGTCGTTGCCCGACCCGCCGGTGATCTCATACGGCCTGATATCGGAGCCCGAAAAGATCACGGTGTTGCCGATATTGCTGAGCAGCAGATACCCGGTAAACGACTTACCGGTCAGATCAATCGTACCGCCGGTCGCGACCCGAACCGTTTGAAGATTGATCGACGAAAATTGC
>JAIXZV010000381.1 GCA_027489365.1 Sphingomonadales bacterium | reverse complement strand
CTCGGCCTTGGTCTCGCTGGTGATGATGCGCGGGCCGGTGGTGATGTCGCCATATTCGGCGGTGTTGCTGATCGAATAGCGCATGTTGGCGATGCCGCCCTCATACAGCAGATCGACGATCAGCTTGGTTTCGTGGAGGCATTCGAAATAGGCCATTTCGGGGGCATAGCCCGCCTCGACCAGCGTCTCGAACCCGGCCTGGATCAGGTGCGTGATGCCGCCGCACAGCACGGCTTGCTCGCCGAACAGGTCGGTTTCGCATTCCTCGCGGAAGTTGGTTTCGATGATGCCGCTGCGCCCGCCGCCAACGCCGCTGGCGTAAGCGAGGGCGACGTCATGCGCGTTGCCGCTGACATCCTTGTCGACCGCGATCAGGCACGGCACGCCGCCGCCCTTCACATATTCGCTGCGCACGGTGTGGCCGGGGCCCTTGGGTGCGATCATGATCACGTCGAGATCGGCGCGCGGCTCGATCAGCCCGAAATGCACGTTGAGGCCGTGCGCGAAGGCGAGCGCGGCACCCTGCTTCATGTGGCCGTGGAGATCCTCGGCATAGATCGCCGCCTGATGCTCATCGGGGGCGAGCATCATGATGATGTCGGCCCAGGCGGCGGCTTCCTTGTTGGTCTTGACCTGGAAGCCCGCAGCATAGGCCTTTTGCGCGGTGGCCGAGCCTTCGCGGAGCGCAATCGCAACGTCCTTGACGCCGCTGTCGCGCAGGTTCTGGGCGTGGGCGTGGCCTTGCGACCCATAGCCGATGATGGCGATCTTCTTGGTCGAGATCAGGTTGAGATCGGCATCGGCATCGTAATAAACGCGCATTGTAGGTCCCTCTTTCGAAAATGGCGTCATGCCAGCGAAGGCTGGCATCTCTCAGGAGCCGGACGGTACGCCGCCCCATAAGACCCCAGCTTTCGCTGGGGTGACGATGGTAGAAAGTCTCTTGTCAGACGCCGGAATTCCCCCGCGCGATCGCGACGATGCCGGTGCGGGCGACTTCGATCAGCCCGACTTCGCGCATCAGCGTGATGAAGGTGTCGATCTTCTCGCGGCCCCCCGTCACTTCGAACACGAAGCTGCTGGTCGTCGCATCGACCACGCGGGCGCGGTAAACATCGGCCAGGCGCAGCGCCTCGATCCGGTGATCGCCGGTGCCCGCGACCTTGAGCAGCGCGAGTTCGCGTTCGACGTGCGGGCCGAGCGCGGTGAGATCGGTCACCGAATGCACCGGCACCAGTCGGTCGAGCTGCGCGATGATCTGCTCCATCGTCGCGTCGCTCGCGCTCGTGACGATCGTGATGCGGCTGACCGCTTTGTCGGCGGTGACGTCCGACACGGTCAGGCTCTCGATATTATAGCCGCGCGCGGTGAACAGCCCCGCGATCCGCGCGAGGATGCCGGGTTCGTTGTCGACCATCACGGCGAGCGTGTGGCGCGAGGCGGGGGCAGTGGTGATGTGCATGTTAAACCAGCGCCTTCGCTTCGTCGTCCATCTCGCCCGAGACTTCGCTCGATTGCAGGATCATGTCGGTATGGGCCGCACCCGATGGGATCATCGGGAAGCAGTTCGCCAGCTTCGCGACACGGCAATCGACGATCACCGGGCCGTCATGATCGAGCATCGCGGCGATGCCGTCGTCGAGTTCGTCGAGCTTCTCGATGCGAATGCCCTTCCAGCCATAGGCCTCACCCAACTTCACAAAGTCTGGCAGGGAATCGCTGTAACTCTCGGCATAGCGGCTCGAATAGGTGAGCTGCTGCCACTGGCGGACCATGCCCATATATTCGTTGTTGAGGATGAAGATCTTGACCGGCAGGCGATATTGCGTCGCGGTCGCCAGCTCCTGAATGTTCATCTGGATCGAGGCTTCGCCGGCCATGTCGATCACCAGCGCTTTCGGGTTGCCGAGCTGCGCGCCGATCGCGGCGGGCAGGCCATAGCCCATCGTGCCGAGCCCGCCGCTCGTCAGCCATTTGTTGGGGCCTTCGAAGCCGAAATGCTGCGCTGCCCACATCTGATGCTGGCCGACTTCGGTGGTGATGATCGGACCCCGCTTGTGCGTCGCCTCCCACAGCGCGCGGATCGCGCGTTGCGGGGCGATTTCGGTGGCCGTTTCGGGGAAATCGAGGCTCTTCACCGCGCGCCAGCCCGCGATCATCCGCCACCATTCATTCAGATCGGGCTTGGGATGACGCCGCGCCTTGAACACGCGGACCATGTCCTCGAGCGCATGGCCGACATCGGCAACGATCGCGAGATCGACGCGGACGTTCTTGTTGATGCTGGACCGGTCGATATCGACGTGGATTTTCCGTGAGAAGGGCGAGAAGGCATCGAGCCGCCCGGTCACGCGATCGTCGAAGCGCGCGCCGAGGCACAGGATCAGATCGGCCTTGTTCATCGCCAGATTGGCTTCGTACGTGCCGTGCATCCCGAGCATTCCGAGCCATTGCTCGCCGCTCGCCGGGTACGCGCCGAGACCCATCAGCGTCGAGGTGACCGGCGCGCCGCTGATCCGCGCGAGTTCGCGCAGCAACTGGCTCGCCGCTGGCCCGGCGTTGATGATGCCGCCGCCGGTGTAGAGGATCGGGCGCTCGGCTGCCGCCAGCATGTCCATCGCCGCTTCGATGCTCGGCTGATCGGCCTTGATCTGCGGGCGGTAGGTTTTGTGCCGGATCGGGCCGGGCTTGCTGTAGCGCGCGGTCGCGACCTGCACGTCCTTGGGGATATCGATCACGACCGGGCCGGGGCGGCCCGAGGTGGCGATGTGGAATGCCTCGTGGATCGTCTCGCCGAGCCGCGCAGGGTCCTTCACCAGATAATTGTGCTTGGTGCAGTGGCGCGTGATGCCGACGGTGTCGGCCTCCTGAAACGCGTCGGTGCCGATCAGCGCGGTCGGCACCTGCCCGGTGATGACCACCATCGGGATCGAGTCCATCAGCGCGTCGGTAATGCCGGTGACGGCATTAGTCGCGCCGGGGCCGGAGGTGACGAGCACGACGCCGCACTTGCCGGTCGAACGCGCATAGCCCTCGGCGGCGTGCGTCGCGGCCTGTTCGTGGCGGACGAGGATGTGCTTGATCTTCCCCGAGCGGAACAGCGCGTCGTAAATCGGCAGGACGGCGCCACCGGGATAGCCGAAGATGACTTCCACGCCGAGATCGCACAGCGCCTCGATCAGGATGTCTGCTCCGCTCTTCTCGGTCACGTCTCGTCTCCCTTGGCAATGCCCTGGCGCTGCGGGCTTTAGCAGCGTTGGAGCGGCGCTGCTAGAGAAACGAAATGTGCGCGTCAAGCGCTAATCGCGTAACAATATGTCTATCTGCGATGCTCTGTCGTTTTTTTCTATCGCGTCGGTGCGGTGCCAGTCTGCTGGGGGCTGATTGCGGAACCAGGTGTACTGGCGCTTGGCATATTGGCGGGTGGCGAGGCGCGTGCGCTCAAGCGCCTGGGCTGCGGTGCTTTCGCCCGCCAGCAGAGCGGCGATTTCGGGCACGCCGATCGCGCGGCGGATCGGGGCGGAGGGGGCGATATCGGCGCGGGCGAGCAGCGCGCGTACTTCGTCGAGCGCGCCGTCCGCGAACATCATGGCGCAGCGGGCGTCGCAGCGCGCCATCAGCCAGTCGCGATCGGGCAGCAGGATCAGCGCGGCGAGCGCGATGCGATCCGCGATCCCGCCGGTCTTGGCCGCTTGCCAGTCGTGCAGCGTTCGCCCGGTCGAGCGGACCACCTCCAACGCGCGGGCGACGCGCGTGGTGTCGGCTGGGGCCAGGCGTGCGGCGGCCTCAGGATCGAGCTTGGCGAGCGCCGCGTGCGCGTCCGCCACCGGGAGCGCGCGGACTTCGGCGCGGATCGCTGGGTCGATCTCGGGCACGGGCGCGATGCCGTCGAGCAGCGTGCGCATATAGAGTCCGGTACCGCCGACCAGCACCGGCAGCTTGCCCGCGGCATGGGCGGCGTCGATTGCGGCACGCGCCTCATCCGCCCAGCGCGCGGCGGAATAACTCTCCGCGCCGTCGACATGGCCGAATAGCCGGTGCGGGACGCGGCCTTCTTCCTCGGGCGCGGGACGGGCGGTCAGCACGCGCAGGTCGCGGTAAACTTGCGCCGAATCCGCATTGATCACGACGCCATCGTGCTTTTCCGCCACGGCACAGGCGAGCGCGGACTTGCCGCTGGCGGTCGGCCCTGCGATGAGCGCCACTTTGGGAAGTGCCATCGGACCTAACCCCCGTTCGCCCTGAGCTTGTCGAAGGGCTGCACTTCTCTCAACGGTGAGAAAGAAGGGCAGGGCGTCGACAAGCTCAGCCCGAACGGTTTCGAGGACGGGTACATGTTCATTGCGACGCTGATAGCATCGGATCACCTGAGCGCAGGTGATATTTCGGCGGCGATGGATCGGGTGGAGGTGGCCGGGTGCGCGCCGAGCGTTCACGGCTGGATCGACGAAGGCAAAGCGGCGGACATCTTCTTCGGCGCAGGCCCGGACGCTGCGCGCGCTGCACTCGAAGGTGCGTTTCCGGGCATCGATATCGTCGTGCAAGCAGTCGCGGGTCGCGAGAAGAAGCTCCTCATCGCCGACATGGATTCGACGATGATCACGGTCGAATGTATCGACGAGCTAGCCGATTACGCCGGGATCAAGCCGCAGATCGCCGCGATCACCGAAGCCGCGATGCGCGGCGAACTCGATTTCGAAGGTGCGCTCGATGCGCGGGTGGCACTGCTCGCCGGGCTGGACGAGGCGGTGATCGAACGCTGCCTCGCCGAGCGGGTGAAGATCATGCCCGGGGCCGCGGTGCTGATCCGCACGATGCGCGCGCGGGGGGGCACCGCGATCCTGGTGTCGGGCGGCTTCACGCGCTTTGCCGAGCCGGTCGCGGCGCAGATCGGCTTTCACCGCGCGATCGCCAACCGGCTGGAGATTGCGGACGGAAAGCTGACGGGGACGGTCGCCAAGCCGATCGTCGGTTCAGACACCAAATTGCAGACGTTGCTCGCCGCGAGCGCAGAACTGGGGCTGCTGCCCGAGCAAACGCTCGCGGTCGGCGACGGCGCGAACGATCTGGCGATGATCCAGGCCGCTGGGCTTGGCGTTGCCTATCACGCGAAACCGATCGTCGCCGCCGCCGCCGCCGCGCGGATCGATCACTGTGATCTGAGCGCACTGCTCTATGCGCAGGGGATACCGCGGGCGGAATGGGTTGCGGACTAACCCATCTTTTTCACTTCCCCAGCGAAGGCCGGGGTCCAGTGGCGGCACCTTTCGTAGGCGAACGTAGCGCTATCCAATAGATCGCTCGCTACTGGGCCCCGGCCTTCGCCGGGGAGGATGCGTCTCATCGCGCTGTCGGTCACTCGCTCACCGGAACACAGGGTTTGACCGATCCGCACGCAGCCACCGCCGCTGCGCGTGATCCGTAGGGCCCGACCATGACGCGGGTCAGAGCCCCCGCCTTGACGTAGGTGACGCTTGCGCCGGGGAAGCGGCCGCCGATTTGCCCGCCGAGTTTGCGCGCGTTGCCGGGGTCTCCGAAGGCGCCGAGCTGCACGCGCCAGCCGCCGCGGCCGCTGGCGGCTGGGGGCGGGGCGGGGGTTCGGACTGCGGCTTCGCTTGGCGGGACGGCGCGCGGTTTGGCTGCTGGCCGCTCGGGCCGCATCGCGATGATCTCGGGCTTGCGTTCCACGCTCGGGTCGTAGCTCGACGGCGGCAGATCGGTCCCGCGGATCGTGGCGACATTGCCCTGTCCGGAGATTTCGGGCGGTAATTGCGGGCGTTGCGCCTCGGCTTCATATTGGCGTGCCAGTTCGAGGCCGCGCTGGCGCTGATCGGTCGGGATCATCGTGTCCATCTTCGCCTGCACTTCGGAGGCGTTGGGCATCCCGGCGGCGGCGGAGCGCACCAGGAAGGCGTAGGCGCGCGGCCAGTCCTTCTCCACGCCGTCACCGTTGAACAGCATCGTGCCGAATATCAGCTCGGCACGCGGCTCGCCGCGCTTCGCCGCCTTTTCGAGCCAGGGTGCCGCCTCGTTGTGCTTGCCCTGATCGAACAGCACCAAGCCGTATTTGGTTTCCGCCTCGAAATGGCCTTGTAGTGCTGCCTTGCGGAACCAGCTCGTCGCCATCGGGAGATCGACCGGCACGCCGCGTCCGAGCGTATAGGCTTGCCCCATGTTGAATTGCGCATCGGCGTCGCCCGCGTTGGCCGCCGGGCGCCATTCCTCGATCGCCTTGCGATACTCGCCGCGACCATAGGCATCGACGCCCTGCTTCACATCGGCAAGGGCAGGGACCGCCACCATTGCCAGGCCACCAATCGCGGAGATTACGCCAAATACTGCACGGCTTCGCATCGTCTTCGTCCCGTCTCGCCCCGTGTGTGCCACCCGACAATGCCGCTTACGCAAAGTTTGGCAAACAAATCGTTATCGATCCTCATCCGAAAGACGGAGTGCGGCGCTTGCGTTAACCTTTCCTTGACCCCTGGCATGGCATTTCGAGGGCTGGAATAGCGGGTTTCAAAGGGGCAACATGCGCGTTCTCGCGATGGCATCTCAAAAAGGCGGCTCCGGCAAGACGACCTTGTCCGGACATCTGGCCGTGCAGGCACAGCTTGCCGGGGCCGGGCCGGTCGTGCTGATCGACATCGATCCGCAGGGGTCGCTGTCGGATTGGTGGAACGAGCGCAGCGCCGAATATCCGGCCTTCGCGCAGACCACCGTCGCGCGGCTGGCGGCCGATCTGGAGGTGTTGCGCCAGCAGGGTTTCCGCCTGGCGATGATCGATACGCCGCCTGCCATCACGATGGCGATCCAGAGCGTTATCGCCGTTGCCGAGCTGATCGTCATCCCGACGCGTCCTTCGCCGCACGATCTGCGCGCCGTGGGGGCCACGGTCGATCTGTGCGAACGCGCGGGCAAGCCTTTGCTGTTCGTCGTCAATGGCGCGACGCCCAAGGCGAAGATCACATCCGAAGCCGCAGTGGCGCTGTCGCAGCATGGCACAGTCGCGCCGATCACGATCCACCACCGCACCGATTTCGCCGCCTCGATGATCGATGGCCGCACCGTCATGGAATGCGACGGCAACAGCAAGTCGGCGCAGGAAGTGCGCGATTTGTGGACCTATATTTCCGACCGGCTCGAAAAGAATTTCCGCCGCACCGTGTTTGCCGCGCCGAGCGCGGTCAACGGCTATGGCGCGCAGCGTCCTTCGGCAGGTGGTGGCTTCGGCCGCCGGGTGGTGAGCTGAGATGAGCATGTTCGGTCAATCCAAACCTACCGCTTCGTTGTCCTCGACCCTGCTCGCGCGTAAGGGCCAGGCAAAACCCGCGATGCGGCCGCAGGGCTTCGGCGGTTTCGGTGCCTTCCCCGGTGCGGGGCACGAGGCGCAGGACGATCTCGGCTGGAACGACATGGGCCATCATGTCGAAGAGGTGCAGCAACCGGTCTATGCCCCGGTTCCGCCGGTGCTGGTGCAGCGCGAAGTGCTGCGCGAGGAATTCGCGATGCCCGCGCCGACGCCGGCCTTCCGCGAAGCCGAACCCGAACCCGAAACGGCCCCGGTGCCGACTCCCGCTGCGATCAAGCCGATCTCGGTTGCCACCGCAGCGCGGATCGGGCGCGAAACCAACAAGAAGCATACCAAGAAGCAGCCGAAGTCCGCGTTCACGCTGCGGCTCGATCATGACCGGCACTTGCGGCTGCGGCTGGCGAGTGCGCTGCACAATGCCTCGGCCCAGACGCTGGTGACTGCGGCGCTCGATCAATTCCTGCAATCGCTGCCCGAAGTCGACGATCTGGTCCGCCAGATCCCGACGCGGCCGACGCGCTGAACGCCCCCTGGGGAGAGACATGATGAAGACCCGCTCCGCCATCACTTTCGGCCCGCTTACCCTGGGTCTGTCCGTTCTTGCACTCGTCGGCACGGTCGGCGCGGTTGCGACCTCGACGATCGCCGCGGCAAGCGCACGCGAACAATCGCGCGCCGAGAAAAAGGGTGCGAGCGAGGCGGCTGCGGCACAGGCGGCGCTGGCGAAGCGCCAGATCGGATCGGCGATCCGCCACGCTGAAGCCGCCGTCGCCAACCAGCCGCAGGTCGTCGCGTATCGCATGACGCTCGGCCAAAGCTATTTGAAGGCGGGCCGTTTCGCTTCGGCGCGCGATGCCTATGCCGATGCGCTGTCGCTCGATGCGGGCAATGGCAAGGCGGCGCTCAATTATGCGCTGGCGCAGATCGCCACGGGTGATTGGGCCGGTGCGCGCAAGACGCTCGACTCGCACGCGGATACGATCGCGGTTGCCGACCGTGGCCTCGCGATTGCGCTGACCGGGGATCCGGCTGCGGCGGTCGAACTGCTCGCCCCCGCCGCCCGTGCCGCCGATGCCGATGCAACGCTGCGCCAGAACTTCGCGCTGAGCCTCGCGCTTGCGGGGCGCTGGCGGGAGGCACGCACGGTGGTCGCGGTCGATCTCGCGCCAGTCGATGCCGACAAGCGCATTCTCGAATGGGCGAATTTCGCGCAGCCGAAATCGGCGTCGGATCAGGTCGCCAGCCTGCTCGGCGTGACGCCGTCGATCGATTCGGGTCGGCCGGTTGCACTCGCGCTCAACGCGCCGCAAGCCGCCACGACCGCGATGGCGGCAGCGGAGCCGATCGATAGGTATATGCCCGGCAAGGTCGAAGCGGCGGCTGCTCCGGTCGAAGTGGCCG
>JAIXZV010000013.1 GCA_027489365.1 Sphingomonadales bacterium | reverse complement strand
CCCGAACGTCAGCTTCCAGTCGAACGGTTCGCGCGATCGCAAGGATCTGTCGATCCGCGGCATCTCCAACCAGCTCAATCCTTACGCCGATGTGCGCCAGGGGAGCTACGCTTTCTATATCGACGAATTCAACGTGGCTGCGGCAACCAGCAACCCGCAGATCGTCGATCTCGAGCGGATCGAAGTGCTGCGCGGGCCGCAGGGCACCTATTTCGGCCGCAACTCGGTCGGCGGCGCGATCAACATCATCACCAAGAAGCCGGTCAACAAATTCGAAGGCGAAGCCGAACTCGGCTACAGCAGCTTCGATACCAAGCGCGCCCAGGGTGTGCTCAACGTTCCCGTCATCGATGGCGTGCTGGCCCTGCGCGCCTCGGGCCAGTACGAAGAATCGGACGGCTATATCAAGAACATCAATGCGATCGGTGGCGGCAACGACAGCAAATTCTACAACGGTCGTATCCAGGCGCGCTTCACCCCGATCCATAATCTGACCTGGGATTTCGCGTACAGCTATTCGGACGAAGCAACCGGTATGCGCAACGGCGTGCCGACCGGCTTCGTCACCGCCACATGGGCATCGGTCTATTATGGCAAGACGGCCGGATTGATCGGCAACCCCGACGGCGTCGGCTTCTATCCCGACAATACCAACCGCGTGAACTTCAACCGTCCGCAGAAGGTCGGCAGCAAGTATCAATATTACAGCACGCGCGCGGTGTGGGATCTTGGGCTGGCATCGCTCACGGCGGTGCTCGGCCATCTCAAATCCGACGTGTTCAACTATGGCGACGTCGACGGCGGCAGCAAGGATTTCTTCTACGAGAATTTCAAGCTGACGCGCAAATCGACCAGCGGGGAGTTGCGGCTCCAGTCCAACGGCCACAATTTCCTCGACTGGAGCCTTGGCGTCTCGGTCGGCCGCGACACCGGCGTGACGAACCAGGCGACCTTGCACGGGCGCGACAGCCCGCTGTGTCCGGCGGCGCGGGTCGGCAATTGCGAAGGGCTCGCCGTCACCGGCCTGATCTCGGACAGCGCGACCAAATATATGGCGATCTTCGCGCAGGGTACGTTCAACCTGAGCGACCAGTTCGCCGCCACCGTCGGCGGGCGCTATTCGTACGAGAAGACGCGCAATTTCGCCGAGAACCGGTCGAACGACATCGTCACCTCGGTCAACAACCGCTCGGCCGCGTTCGAGGATTTCTCGCCGAAACTGACGCTCAGCTACAAGGCGAACCGCGACCTGCTGTTCTTCGCCACGGCCTCGCGCGGCTTCAAATCGGGTGGCACCCAGACGAGCAACAACGTCAACCTGTCCAACGACTTCAAGCCCGAAACGCTGTGGAACTATGAGGTCGGTTCGAAATTCGACTTGTTCAACAAGCGCCTGCGCGTCGACATCACCGGCTTCTACATGAAGTGGAAGGACGTGCAGCAGACGATCCGCTTCCAATATATCGATCCCCTCACCGGGCTGTTGCGCGGCGTGAGCGGCATCGCCAACGCGGCGGCGGCGGACAGCTACGGGATCGAGGGCAGCTTCGATCTGCGCATCACCAACGAACTCAAACTCAGCGGCAATGCAGGCTACAACAAGTCGAAATTCAAGGACTATCGCAATGCGCTGATCGACGGCGTGGTGATCGACATCACCGGCCAGCCTTTGGTCAACGCGCCGGAGTGGACGCTCGGCGCGCAGACTCAATACAAGCGGCCGATCACCGATACGATCAACGGCTTCGTCCGTGGCGAATGGAACTATCGCTCGAAGATGCTCTCGTCACCGCTCGCCTATCGCTACACGGTCTATCCGTTCATTTCGCCGAGCTATCACAACGTGAACCTGCGCGCCGGGATCGAGACCGGTCGCCTTCGTGCGACCGTCTATGTGGAGAACCTGTTCAACGCGAAATACTTCGCCAACGCTTATGAAAAAGCGTTCTACAGCGGCGTTCAGGTGGAACCGTCGTACCGGGTGTTCGGCGCGAGCGTCGGATACAAATTCTGATGACGACAAGGGCGGTCCGGCCAGACCGCCCTTGCTCTTTGCTCAAGCGCGGCAATAAGCCGTCTGCTATTTCGGGAGTGCGCATATGATCGATCGCCGCAGCTTCGTCGGGGCCTCGGCGGCCGGGATGTTTGCGTCCTCACTGCCAGGCATGGCCTTCGCGTCCGCCCGCCCAGTTCAGTCGGGCACCGGGTCGGGTGACGCCGCGCTCGCCGCCTTGCTGCAACGCCATAGCGAGGCGTACCTCGTGCGCTCGCCCGAGGAAGCAACCGCGAACGACTTCGATACCGGCACCCACGCCGCCCTGCGCCGCTTGCTCGACGACCGGTCGATGGCGGCGCGCGCGACCGATCGCACCGCGATCAAAGCGGCGCTCGCGCAACTGGCGACGATCGATCGCGCGACGCTGTCGCCACGCTCCGCGCTGGATTACGATGTCGCCAGCTTCGTCTATCGCACGCTGGACGATCTGCTCGGTCGCTACGGCTATGTCGACGGCAATTTGCGGCCCAGCCCCTACGTCGTGAGCCAGATGAACGGCGCCTATTACTGGCTGGCGGACTTCATCGGCAGCCGTCATCCGATCGATGATCGGGCCGATGCCGAGGCATGGCTCGCGCGGCTGGCGGCGCTGGCACCCGCGCTCGACCAGGAAACCGATCGTATCCGCCACGATGCCGGCATTGGTGTCGTTCCGCCCAATTTCGTGATCACGAAGACGATCGCGCAGATCAAGGCGCTGCGCGACGGTGCGCCGCTGCAATCGGCGCTGATCGCCCCTGCCCTCACGCGGATCGCAGCCAAGGGGCTGGGCGATTACGCATCGCGCGCGGACGCCGTGTTCCGCTCGCGGATCGTACCCGCGCTCAGCCGCCAGATTGCCGCGCTGGAGGCGGTGTTGCCAAAGGCCGTCGATATCGCAGGCGTATGGCGGCTACCCGATGGCGATGATTATTATGCCGCCGCCTGCCGTGCCAACACCACAGCCGAGATTTCGCCGGCCGATCTGCACGAAACGGGACTTGCCCAATGCAAGGCGCTGATCGCCGAGATCGACGCCAGCCTCGCCAGGCAGGGTATGACCACGGGCAGCGTCGGGGCACGGATCGCCACGCTCAACGCCGACCCGCGCTTTCGTGTGTCCGATGATGATGCCGGTCGTGCGAAATTGCTCGCCATCGCGGATGCGTCGTTGAAGACCGTCATCGCACGCTTGCCGCGCGCGTTCGGCAACGTCTCGGTCGATCCGATCGTCGTGCGCCGCATTCCACCGGCGATCGAAAGCGGCGCGCCGGGGGCATTCTACAGCGAAGGCGCCAAGGGCGAGCCCGGCGTGTTCTCGCTCAATCTCAAGACGCCGGCCGAACATTCGACATGGCGGCTACCAACGCTTGCGCATCACGAAGGCGTACCGGGGCATCATTTCCAATACAGCGTGTTGGCGCACAGCCTGGCGATGCCGCAATTCCGCAAGATGGTGCGCTTTTCGGCCTATACCGAAGGCTGGGCGCTCTACGCACAGCAGGTTGCCGACGAGCTCGGCATCTTCGAGGACGATCCGTTCGGTCGCATCGGCTACCTCCAGTCCGAGCTCTTCCGTGCGGCGCGGATCGTGGTCGATACCGGTATTCATTACAAACGCTGGACCAAGGACCAGGCGGTCGCGTGGATGGTCGATAACGCAGGCGAGCAACCGCTTGCCACCGAACGCGAAGTCACGCGCTACTGCGTTTATCCCGGCCAGGCGTGCAGCTTCAAGGTTGGTGCCAATCGCATCGTCGCGGCGCGCGAAAGCGCCCGCGCGGCGATGGGCGCGCGATTCGATATCCGCGGCTTCCATGATCTGGTGCTGCAATCGGGGCCGGTGCCGCTTGCCGTGCTGGAGAAGTCGGTCGCCGATTGGGCAGCGGGTTTGGCGGCATGAGCGACGACCAACCCGCCCGCCACATCCCGCGCGGCCATCGCTGGCTGCTGCTGATCCCGTTCCTGTGGCAGGTCGGAATGGTGCCATTCGTCAATGACGTCGCGTGGCGGCCGCTGTCGCTGCCCTTCCCGATGGTGTGGCAGATGGCCGGGATCATCGTCACCTCGATCGTCATCGCGATCGTGTTCAGGATCGATGAGCGGGTCGAAGCCGACGGTGACGATACCGCGCCGGGAGCCGGGCATTGATCCTCGCGCTTTCGCTCGCGGTCGTGCTGGGGACGATGGTCGGCGCGCTCCTCTACGGCAGGCGGCAGGCGCGCGCGCAGACGATGGCCGAATGGGCCGTCGGCGGCCGCCGTTTCGGGATGCTGATCTTCTGGTTCCTCAATGCCGGGGAGATTTACACCACCTTCGCCGTGCTCGGCATTTCGGGCTTCGCCTGGTCACAGGGCGCGCCGGCCTATCTCGCCTTCACCTCGGTCTCACTGTCGGCGACGATCGGCTATTGGCTGATGCCGCGGATCTGGGAGGCGGGGCGACGGTACGATTTGGTGACACAGGCCGATTTCTTCGCCGTGCACTACCGCGCGACGTGGCTGGGCGTCGTCGTCGGGATCGCCGGGATCGCCGCGCTGATCGTCTATGTGCAGATCCAGATCACCGCGCTCAGCCTGATCATCCGCCTGTCGCTCGGCTCGGATGCGTCGCCGCTCGTCGCTGCGGTGCTGGCCGCCGCGATCATGCTAGCCTTCGTCTATTTCGCCGGGCTGCGCTCAGCCGCCTTTGCTGCGGGCGTGAAGGACGTGCTGATGGTCATCATCGTCATCGCGCTCAGCACCACCGTCGCCGCCAAGGTCGGTGCCGCCTCGATCCTCGACGTGTTCGCGCTCGCGCAGGACCGGCATCCGGGGTTCGGCAGTTTCCCGGGGATGAACCCGGCGATGGGACTGTCCTCGACCTGGCTGATGACTGCCGCGTTGAACGTGGCGCTGGGTAACTGGATCCTGCCGCACATGTTCCAATTGTGCTTCGCCGCCGGCAGTCGGCGGACGATCCGCCGCAACGCGATCTGGCAGCCGATCTATTCGCTCTCCTATTTCTTCATCATCCTGCTCGGCGTGGCGGCCTTGCTCGCCGGTACGCAGCCGCCGGGCGGCGACGCCAATGCCGCCTTGCTGCAGTTCGTGTCGGACCGCTATCCGGCCTGGGCGGTGGGGGTGTTCGCCGGTACCGCCTGCCTGCTGGCGCTGGTGCCGGGATCGGTGCTGCTGCTCACCGCGAGCGCGATCTTCACGCGGAACATCGTGCGGCCGCTGCACCCGCAGATCGGCGAACGCGCGATGATGCTGACCTCCCGTCTGGCGATGATCGCCTTTGCCGGGATCGCCGTGTGGCTGACGCTCGGCGCCACGCGCTCGCTGGTCGAGATCGGGCTGTCCGCTTATGCCGCGATCGGGATGCTGGCGCCTGGGGTCTATCTGGCGTTCACCTGGAAGCGCGCGCACGCCGTCGGTGTCTTCATCGGGATCGTCGCCGGCTATTGCGCGCTGCTGCTCCCACCCGCGCAGGCGTTCTGGAACAGCCATTTTCCCGAATGGGACCAAGGCCTGCTGGCGATGGCGACCGATGCGATCGTCACGATCCTGATCTGTGCGCTGTGGCGGGGGCCGACGCCGCACCCTGTGGGCCCTGCCACGTCGACAAGCTCTTGAGCTTGGCCTCGAGGTTGGCGAGCAGCCGCGCCGGCCCGCCATCCAGTTGACGCCCGACGCGGTGGATCAGGCTGACCGTGGTATGGGCCAGTTCGGTCGCCACCAGCGGCCGGGCGACCAGCGCGCCCTGTTCCAGCTCGGCCAGCGCCGATATCACCGGCAGCACCGTCACCATCCGCCCGGCGCGCGTCATTTCGCGCATCATCTGCAGCGATGTCGTCACCAATTTGGGTTCCAGCCAGACCTGCTCGCGGCGCTCCGCATCGTTCAGGATGGTGCGGATCCGGAATCCCTTGGGCGGCAGGCACAGTTCGAACCCGGCAAGCGTCGTCAGATCGAGCGTCTCGAACTGCGCGGCCGGATGGCCCGGCGCGCACAGCACCATCAGCGGCTGCGCGGCGGTGGCCCGAATGCGGATCTTGGGCTCGCTCGTGTCGTGCAGGATCATGGCGATATGCGCTTCATCGTCGAGCACCATCCGCACGATCTCGGTGCTGGCGCAGCTCGTCAGGGTCACCACGATTCCGGGATTGCGCCGCTGGAAGGTATCGATGATCATCGTGAAGGCATGACCGAGGAAACCTTCGCCGACCGCCAGGTCCACCCGGCCAACTTTCACCTCGCGCAATTCCTGCAACCGGATCATCAGCGCTTCGCGATCGGCCATCTGGTTCTTGTAGAATTCGAAGGTGTGCTCGCCCGCTTCGGTCAGCCGGATCGATCGCCGTCCGCGTTCGATCAGCGCGACGCCCATTTGCTGTTCGAGTTGCGCGATCTGGCGGCTGATCGATGAGACAGCGACGCCGACCTTCTCGCTCGCCAGCCGCATCGACCCCGCCGTCGCGGCTTCGTAGAAATAGTGGAGTGCGTTCTCGGACATCCTTATTCTCTCTTCCTACGGCAGCGGAGTATGTTGCGCTCGAAGCAATGATATCGGCCATTCGTTGCTCTTGTCGCTTCTAAATCATGGGCGCATTTAGTAAAGACCGTCGCGACGGCACGGTATGTCACGACGGGGGATTCCAAAGTTGACCAGCAAGCGATCCCGTGTCGATTGGCGCGGCTACATCCCCGCTATCACGACGCCTTTCACGGCCGATCACGCGCTTGATCTCACGGGGCTGGGTACGCTGCTCGAATGGCTTCACGGCGAGGGGATGCACGGGCTGGTGATCGCCGGGACGACGGGCGAATGGACCAGCCTGTCACCCGCCGAACGCAAGCAATTGTTCACCGCGGTCGGCCAGCAGATGCGCGGCAAGCTGCCGTTGATCGCGGGCTGCACCGCTTTCACGGCCCGGGAAACGGTGGATTTTGCGCGTCACGCCGCCGAAGCCGGATTCGACGGCATCCTCGTGACCCCGCCCCCCTATGTCCGTCCCTCGGCGGATGAGATCGTCGGCTTCTACGCGGACGTGTCGGCCGGGTCGCCGCTGCCGATCTGCGTATACAACTGGCCCCCCGGCACCGGCATCGACATGCCCGTCGCGCTGCTGGCGCGCCTGGCCGACATCGCGAACGTGGTCGCGATCAAACAATCGACCAGTGATCTGCGGAGCTTCACCAACACCTTCTTCGCGCTCAACGATCAGGTCCGCGTCTTCGGCCACGCCATGGACGAACATGGTCTGGCGCTCCTCCAGGCCCGCGGCGGTGACGGTACGATGGGGGCCGGTGGCGTACTCGGTCGGATTCAGCCGGATTTCTACAATCATCTCTGGGCGGGCGAGATCGACGCGGCGCGCGCCTGTGGTGCCAAGGACCGCGTGATCCTGGATGCGTGGTACTCGCCCGATCTGCGCGGCATGTTCGGCTCCGGGCCGTCGATCCTCAAATCGGCGCTCAATGCGCTCGGCCTGCCCGGCGGCTACGTGCGTCCGCCGCTGCGCGACGTATCGCCGGCGGATGCGGCGAAAATACGGGAGACTTTGGTCGCGCTTGGGCGCATCTAGCGGCATGGACACATGCGATGTGCTGATCATCGGCGGCGGCCTGATCGGGTGCGCGAGTGCGTGGCATCTGGCCCGCACCGGCGCCAGCGTCGCGCTGGTCGAAGCAGGCGATATCAACGCCGGCGCATCGGGGCAGAATGCTGGATCGCTGCATTTTCAGATGGAGCGCCGCTTCCTGGAGAATGGCGACGCTCTGGCCGATCAGGCGGCGCGGATCGTCGCGCTCAACCGCCTGGCGATCAAGGACTGGCGCGGGATCGAGCAGGAGTTGGGCGTAGACCTCCACGTTGCCCAACATGGCGGCCTGATGGTCGCGGAAACGCCCGAGCAGGTGGCGCTGCTGGAGAGCAAGACGCGGCGTGAGGTCGCCGAGGGGCTCGCCACCGTCTTGCTCGATGGCGATGCGGCGCGCGATCTTTGCCCCGCGCTCGGCCCGCGCGTGCTGGCGGCGAGCTACCTGGCCGACGAAGGCCATGCCGATCCGCGCGCGCTCGGCCCCGCCTTGGCCGCCGCAGCGCGTGCTGCTGGCGCGCGGTTGACGACACGCAGCCGGGTCGAGGCGCTCGGTAAGCGAACCGGCGGTGGCTTCGATGCTGTGGTTTCCGATGCGAACGGCTCACGCACCATCCATGCGTCACAAGTGCTGGTGGCAGCAGGCGCCTGGACGCCGATGATCTGCGCGCTCGCCAATCTGCACATGCCGCTCTTTCCGGTCGGATTGCTGATGAACGCCAGCGAGCGCACCACGCCAATCCTGCCGCACTTGATCCAGCATGTCGGGCGGCGCTTGTCAATGAAGCAAGCGCACGCCGGCAACATCCTGATCGGCGGCGGTTGGCCCGCCCTGCTTGCGCAAAAGCCCGGCGGTGGGTTCGATCTGAACGCCCGCGCGACCGTCCTGCCCGAATCGCGCAGTGCCAATCTGCGCGCAGCAATCGATGTCGTCCCCGCAGTCGGCCAGCTCAACCTTATCCGGAGCTGGACCGGAGTCACCACGATCAGCGCCGACCAGTTGCCGATCGTCGGCGAAATTGGCCGTATGCCCGGCTTCTTCGTCGCGGGCGGTGGATCGGCGTTCACCTTGGGGCTGACGTTCGCCCGGCTGATTGCGCGGGCGATGAGCGGCACGGCGGTTCCGGAACTGGACGTCCTGTCGCCCAACCGGTTCAACCATCTCAACAGTTTCATGGGCTAGCGCGATGCGGATCGACTCTATTGCGCGTGGCGATGCCATCACGATCCGCATCGATGGCCGGGAGGTCCCGTGTTTCACCGGCGAGACGATCGCCGCCGCGATGACGGCGCAAGGCCATGCCGTCTTCCGCGTCGATCGCACAGGAGCGCCGCGCGGCCTGTTCTGCAACATGGGCACGTGTGGCGAATGTATGGTGACGCTGGCCGACGGGCACCGCGTCCGTGCCTGCATCACCGACGCGCAGGATGGGATGGAGATCGCGACCGATGGCTGAGCTCTTCGATCTCGCGATCGTCGGCGGCGGCCCGGCTGGTCAGGCGGCGGCGCTGGCGCTGGATGGACTTGGCCTCAACATCATCGTGATCGACGAGCAACGCGCACCGGGCGGACAGATCCTGCGCCAGCCGCCGCCTGAGTTCAGCGTGACCGGCTGGTTGCCGCGCGGCTATGATTGGCTGAAGAAACAGGCGGCCCAATTCGAACGCATGGTCGGTGTGACATGGGTCGGACGCCACAGCGTGGTCGACATCACCGCCGATGCCGAGCGCTTCGTATTGCTTGCCGACGGGTGCGACGGCGTTCGCCGCATCGACGCCCGTCGCGTGCTCATCGCCGGCGGATGCCAGGATCTTGCCGTGCCCGTGCCAGGCTGGACCTTGCCAGGCGTCCAGGCGGCCGGCGGGATCCAGGCGTTTCTAAAGAGCCAGCAGATCGTGGCCGGATCGCGCTTCGTCTTCGCGGGCACGCATCCGTTGCAGTTGCTGATCGCCGCTCAGGTGGTGGCGGCCGGCGGCACGGTCGCTGCGGTGCTGTTCGCGCAGTCGCGGATGGCGATGCTACGCCCGATGCTATCGCATCCCATCGTCGCGCTGCGGCACGCGGCGACGATGCGCCCGGCGATGACCGCATGGGCAACGCTGGCCCGGGCTGGCGTGCCAGTCCGTTTCGAAGCATCGCTGGCGCGGATCGAAGGCGAGCGCGGCGTCACGGGCGTCAGGGTGACCAACTCTGACGAAATCATCGCCTGCGATACGGTCGGCCTGAACTACGGCTTCGTGCCACAGTCGGCACTGCCCCGGCTGGCCGGGGCGGCCATGCGCCCGGCTGATGCAGCCGGTGGCTGGGCGGCGGTACATGACACTTGGATGCGCTCGAGCCTGCCCGGCCTGTCGGTCGCCGGGGAAACGGTCGGCGTGGCCGGTGCCCCGGCGGCGGCAGCGGGCGGTACGCTCGCCGGTCTCGGCATCGCCTGCGATCTCGGCGTCATGACCGCCGCTCAGGCGGCCCGTAGCGCCGCGCCGATCCGCGCGCGCCATCGCCGTTTGCTCGGGTTTGCCGCACTGCTCGATCGCGTCGCCGATCCGCGCGCGTATTTTCCGACGGTCGATGACGGCACCGTGATCTGCCGCTGTGAAGACGTGTGCAGCGGTACGCTCGCGGAGGAATTGGGTCACGGCTCGGCCAACAGCATAAAGCTCGTCACCCGTTGCGGCATGGGGCCATGCCAGGGACGAAACTGCGAACCGACGCTGCTGCGGATGCTCGCCGCCACCGGTCGCACCGACGATCCCGGTTTCACCCAGCGGTCGCCGGCGCGACCGGTGTCAATCGCGCGCCTCGCCGATCCGGAGTGACGTGCAGCCAAAGCAACGATCTTTGCCATTTAGTTGCGTTGTCTGCGGCAGATAGAAAGGTCACACTCGTCAAAATCACGGAGATCCCGATGGCCCAGTCACTGACACGCCCCACTTTCGCGGTCGATCACATTTCCTGGACAGTCGCCGATCTCGACCCCGTAGTCGCCTTCTATTGCGACGTGATCGGGGCGACCGAGCTGTTCCGCATGGGGCCGCTGGATGCGGCCGACATGCCGCTCGACGCGCAGGGACGCGACTGGATGGCGACGCATGTCGGCGTACCCGGCGCCAAATTGACGCTGGTCATGCTGAAGCTGACCGACACCGTGAACTTCCAGCTGGTCCAATACGACAAGCCCGATGACCGCCGTTCGGACTTGCCGCGCAATTGCGACGCCGGTGGCCATCATCTCGGCCTGCGCGTCACAGATGTCGATGCTGCGGTCGCCTATCTTGCCGCACACGGCTGCACGGTGCTGGAAACCATCGCCGTCGATGCCGGTCCGCTGGCGGGCAAGAAGAATGTCTATGTGCTCGATCCGTTCGGTCACCAGCTCGAGATCGTCGATTAACCCCAGCGCCCGAGGAACCGTCATGACCAACACCAAGATCAATCCGGCTAGCCTGTATAACAGCCTTGCCTTCGGTTTTTCGCACGCCGCGCTGCAGGAAGGCGGTCGTACGCTGCACCTCGCCGGGCAGGTCGCGTGGGACAAGGATGCGGCGACGGTCGGTGCCGGCGATCTTGCCGCCCAGACGCGGCAGGCGCTCGCCAATCTCAGCGCCGTTTTGGCTGAAGTCGGCGCCACGCCGGCCAATATCGTCCGGCTGCGCACCTATGTGGTCGATCACACGCCGGATAAACTGGGCGTCGTGCTCGGCGAGGTCGGCGCTTTCTATGGTGACGCGACGCCAGCACCCAACACGTTTCTGGGCGTCGCCGCGCTGGCGTTGCCGGATTTCCTCGTCGAGATCGAAGCGACGGCGGTGCTGTAGGCCGTGCGCGCCGACCGCTGCTGAGCCATGCGTCACGCCGTCGGAGCCAATTTATCCAAGTGCGACGCAGGTCGCGCCACTGAAAATTGGCGACGCCGCTTTTCAAGAACGCCGAACGCCACGTTCGAGTGTTCGTCGAACAGAGTAGCTTGCGACAGGGGGAGAAGATGCTCGCTTCGTGCTTGCCCCGCTACCGTAACGGGTTGACCGCCTTTGAATGACTCGCGACGTGGCGCACCGCAAATCTATTGAACGCCGTTAAATCCGCTGGCAGATTCATGCCATGGCACGACGTTCCGATCATACACGCGAAGAACTTCGGAGGATGATCGTCCACGAGGGCCATCGCCAGATTTCCGAAGTCGGCTTCGCGCGCTTTTCGGCGCGCGAAGTGGCGAAGCGGATCGGCTATTCGATTGGCACGATCTACAATGTGTTCGGCAGCCACGACTTGCTGATCATCGCGATCAACGCCCGGACCCTGGCGTTGTGGCAGGCGCATGTCGAGGCGCGACTGGCTGGGATGGTGGAGAATCGCCTGCGCCTGCTGGTCGAGGCGTATTTCGAGTTTGCGCTACTCCATCGCCACGCGTGG
>JAIXZV010000371.1 GCA_027489365.1 Sphingomonadales bacterium | reverse complement strand
TGGGGTCTTTTGCGCGAAGGCTTCTCGACTGCGCTCGAAGCGAACGGTTGGGGGGAAGCGCCGTCCTCTTCCCCGTTCGTGTCGAGCGAAGTCGAGACACCGCTCTCGTCATACCCCAGCCCCAACCGCCAGACGCCGCCGTCCCAGCCATAATCCATCGCGGTCGTCACCGCGATCGCGAGGTCCATGCCCTCCAGCCCCGGCCACGCCTGCGCCTGTGCCAGCAGTGCTGCCACATCGAACTCACCCGAAGCCGAATGCGCGATCACGCCGTTGGGCGCGCCGCCGCCGCGAATCTTCCGCGTCAGCGCGCGCGTATCGACGCCCGACAGCCCGATCCGGCCATGCTTCGCCATCCATGCATCGAGCCGCTCGACGCTGCGGAAGTTGCTCGGCCCCGTCACATCCTCGCGCACGATCATGCCCAAAGCGTGCGGATTGTCCGCCTCGACATCGTCGGCATTGGCGCCGACATTGCCGATATGCGGGAAGGTGAAGGTGATCATCTGCCCGGCAAAGCTCGGGTCGGTCATGATTTCCTGATAGCCCGTCATCGCGGTGTGGAAGCACACTTCGCCCACCGCCGACCCTTCGGCGCCGAACCCGCGCCCCCAAATCACTTCGCCGGTGGAAAGCACCAAAACGCCGGTCGCACCCTCCGGAGCTTTGGCGGGCGCGGTCACAGGTTTGGCGTCGGCCATTGCGGCGGGCACTCCTTAGGTTCGTCAATGTCGCTAAGCGCTGCCGGTTAGAAGCCGACGCGCCCGAGGTCAATCTGAAAGGGGGGCGCCGATCGGATAAACCCGCTAGAGTCGCCCACCACCAAAAAGGACCGAGAATGATTCGCGACGACATCAAGGCAGCGCTCATCACCGCGATGAAGGGGGGCGACAAGGCCGGCACCGCGACGCTGCGCCTCATCCAGAGCGCGATCAAGAACCGCGACATCGAAGCACGCGCGCCGCAATCGCGCGACGGCGTCGCCCCCGCCGACGACGATACGCTGGTTGTCGAAGTGCTGCAGAAGATGGTCAAGCAACGCCGCGAATCGATCGACATGTTCGTCAAGGGCGGCCGCCAGGAACTCGCCGACAATGAAGCGGCGGAAGTGGCCGTGATCGAGCAATTCCTGCCTAGCCAAATGGACGAAGCGGCGACCGCAGCGGCGATCGAGGCGATCAAGGCAGAGCTGGGTGCGACCGGCATGAAGGACATGGGCCGCGTGATGGCGGAACTGAAAGCGCGCCACGCGACCACGCTCGACATGAGCAAGGCGAGTGCGGCGGTTAAGGCGGCGCTTTCGTAATGCCTGAGGGCGAGCCCCTTCTTCCCCCCTCCCGCAAGCGGGAGGGGCCGGGGGTGGGCCCGCGCTTTCGACTGGGCCGACCGACGGCGGAGGTCCGCGAGGCGCGCAACAACGCGACCCCGCATGAGGAGATGCTGTGGCGTCACCTAAAGGGAAAGCGTCTGGCCGGGCTGAAGTTCAGCCGACAGATGCCGATCGCGGGATATCGGGTCGATTTCGTGTGCCGCGCCGAAAAATTGATCGTCGAACTGGACGGGAGCCAACATGCGGACGCGGCTGGGTATGACGACGCGCGGACTCGCGCACTTGAGAAGGCGGGCTACCGCGTCATCCGGTTCTGGAACAATGATCTGACGTCGAACATGGATGGGGTGTTGGAGACGATTGCTGCCGCTGCGCTTCGCGGTGAGCGCGCGCCCACCCCCCAGCCCCAGTTCCAAGTAAACGACGCCCCGCGTCGTTTAGGTCATGCCGGGGGCATGACCGACTTGGAACTCGCAAGCGGGAGGGGGAGCGTCCAGCCATGACCCTATCCCCCCAATTCCTCGACGAACTCCGCTCGCGCACCCTGCTCTCCGTGCTGATCGGCCGCACCACCAAGTTGCAGAAGGCCGGGCGCGAATGGCGGGCGTGCTGTCCGTTCCATAACGAGAAGACGCCGAGCTTCTACGTCAACGACGACAAGGGCTTCTACCATTGCTTCGGCTGTTCGGCGCATGGCGATGCGATCCGCTGGATGACCGACCAGCGCGGGCTGCCCTTCATGGATGCGGTTAAGGAGCTGGCGCAGGCGGCGGGGATGGAGCTCCCCGCGATGGACCCGCGCGCCGCCGAGAAAGCCGAGGCGGCGAAGGGCCTGCACGAGGCGTGCGCCGATGCCGCGCGCTGGTTCACCGATCAGTTGAACGGCCTGACCGGTGCCACCGCACGCGACGTGCTCGCCAGGCGCGGGATCAAGCCCGAGACGGCACGCGCCTTCGGGCTCGGCTTCGCGCCCGATTCGCGCAGCGGCCTCAAGACCGCGTTGAAGGACTATGGCGATCCGCTGCTGGTGGAGGCCGGGCTGCTGATCAAGGTCGAGGAGAAAACCCCCTACGACCGCTTCCGCGGCCGCCTGATGATCCCGATCCGCGATCCGCGTGGTCGCACGATCGCGTTCGGCGGGCGTATTATCGGTGAGGGCGAGCCGAAATATCTGAATTCCCCCGAGACCCCGCTCTTCGACAAGGGCCGCACGCTCTATAATCTCGACAAGGCCGCCCCCGCCGCGCGCAAGACCGGGCGGCTGATCGTGGTCGAGGGCTATATGGATGTCATCGCGCTGGCACAGGCGGGGTTTGGCGAGGTGGTCGCACCGAACGGGACTGCGGTGACCGAAGCGCAGTTGGAGCGCATGTGGCGTTTGAGCGACGTGCCGATCCTGTGCCTCGACGGCGACAGCGCCGGGCAGAAGGCCGCGATCCGCGCCGCGCATCGCGCGATGCCGCTGCTCGCCCCCGGACGAAGCCTCGCGTTCGTGACGCTGCCGCAGGGGCAGGACCCGGACGATCTGGTGCGCCAGAAGGGTCCTGCGGCGTTCGAGGCGCTGCTGAAAGAACCCGAGCCGCTGGTCGATCGGCTATGGGCAAGCGAACTCGCCGCCGAACCGCTCGACACGCCCGAGCAGAAAGCGGGGCTCAAGGCGCGCCTCGCCGATCTCGCCAAGACCATCGCAGACCAGAACGTCGCGCATGAATATCAGGCCGAGTTCCGCCGCCGCTTCGACGAGACCTTCCGCCCGCAACGCAAGGCGTTCGAACCGCGCGCGCCGTTCGTCCCGCAAGCGCGCGGGAGCCGCAAGGCCGGGCAGCCGTGGAAACCGCCGATCACCCCGCCGGGGGAAGGCGCCAAGAACGTCCGCGCGGGCGGGATCGACCGCATCCTCGCCAAGGCGGTGCTTGCCGGGTTGATCCGCCATCCGGCGGAAATCGCGCGGCATATGGAGGTGCTGGGGTCGCTCAAACTCGCCGATCCGACGCTCGGCCGGCTGTTCGAAGCAGTGGTCGATGTGGCGGTCGAGGATGCCCATCAAAACATGGCGCTTGATAGTCAGCGCCTCCTTACCATATTGGCGGCATCTGGATTTGATATAATCGCGCATGAATTGCTGCGGGCCGACCAATTGTCGTGTTCGTTCACGCAAAGGGATGCCGAACCGGCACGGGCACGCGAGGACCTCGACGAGGCGATCGCGATCCTGGTCGCTCGGCCGGAAGTGGATGCGGCGCTGGCCGCGGCGACGGCGATGATGCAGACGCAGTATTCGGATGAGGCATTCGAGCGGCAAGTGTCGCTCGTAAAAGAAAAACAGGCTCTGGAAGCGCGGCTTGCAAATCTGGTGCAGGCGAACGAAGACGCCAGGGCTTTTAGTACCGAGGGCAATTGATGGCGAAGACGGACATGGCGGACGCGAACGAAACCATCGAAGGTAGCGATGCGCCGCTGATCGATTTGAACGACGCGTCGATCAAAAAGGTGATCGCCCGCGCTAAGAAGCGTGGCTACATCACCTATGAGCAGCTCAACGAAGCGCTGCCGCAAGGTGAGATGTCGTCCGATCAGATCGAGGACATCAGCTCCGCGCTGTCCGAAATGGGCATCAACATCGTCGAGAATGACGAGCAGGGCGAGGATGGCGATGACACGCCGAAGGCCGAGGACGAGGATGATGCCGAGCCGGTCGATTCGTCGGAGGACGCTGGCCCCGCGCTCGACGTAAAGAAGAAGGAAGTCGTCGATCGCACCGATGATCCGGTGCGGATGTACCTGCGCGAGATGGGCGCGGTCGAGCTGCTCAGCCGCGAGGGAGAAATCGCCATCGCCAAGCGGATCGAAGCCGGCCGCGACACGATGATCCTGGGCCTGTGCGAATCGCCGATCACCTTCAACGCGATCATCGACTGGTCGACCGCGCTCAACGAAGGCACGATGCAGTTGCGCGAGATCATGGATCTCGACGCGATGCTGTCGAAGGACTCCGCTCCCGAATCGCTGCCCGCCGACGACTCCCATGCGGCGAGCGAGACCAGCGAGAAGACCGCT
>JAIXZV010000385.1 GCA_027489365.1 Sphingomonadales bacterium | reverse complement strand
CGGGTGGTGGTCATGAGCAATCCTCTATTGTTTGCTGGCGCGTTAGGCGGACCGTGTGCCGCTGTCGAGACTGACTTCCTCCCCTCCCCTTCAGGGGAGGGGCTGGGGGTGGGGCCTCTCCGCGAGCGCGCGCCCGGACGCACTGCCCCACCCCAACCCCTCCCCTGAAGGGGAGGGGCTTAAGTCAGTCCCGCAACAACTCGTTGATGCTCGTCTTACTGCGCGTCTGCGCATCCACACGCTTGACGATCACCGCGCAATACAAAGCTGGCTTGCCATCCCCGCCGCCAATGCTGCCCGGCACCACCACCGCATAGGGCGGCACGACGCCGCGATGCACTTCTCCGGTCGCGCGGTCGATGATCTTGGTGCTCGCACCCAGATACACCCCCATCGACAGCACCGCGCCCTCGCCGACGCGGACGCCCTCGGCGACTTCGGCGCGCGCGCCGATGAAGGCACCGTCGCCGATGATCACCGGATCGGCCTGCAGCGGTTCGAGCACGCCGCCGATCCCGGCACCGCCGGAGATATGGACGTTCGCGCCGATCTGCGCGCAGCTCCCGACCGTCGCCCAGGCGTCGATCATCGAATTCTCGCCGACGTAACCGCCGATGTTGACGAAGCTCGGCATCAGCACCGCGCCCTTGGCGATGAACGCGCCGCGCCGCACGATACTGCCGGGCACGCTGCGGAAGCCCGCGTCGCGATAGCGATTCTCGCCCCAGCCTTCGAACTTCGAGGGGACCTTGTCGAACCAGGTCGTGCCGCCGGGGCCGGGGATGACGGCATTGTCATTGAGGCGGAAGCTCAGCAGCACGGCTTTCTTCAGCCACTGATTGACCCGCCAGCCGCCCGCGCCGTCCGGCTCGGCGACACGCGCGGTGCCCGCATCGAGCATGTCGAGCGCGGCATCGACCGCGTCGCGCACTGCGCCGGTCGTCGTGAAGCCCAAATCCGCGCGCGCTTCCCACGCGGCATCGATCGTCGTCTGCAAATCGCTCATCATCACCCCCAGATTTCGTGCAGCCACGCGGTCAGATCCTGCGTGACGAAGTCGACATAGCTGCGGTCGGCATCGGCGCTCTGTTCGGAGCCATTGTCGACCCACACCGTCGTCATGCCGATCGCCTTAGCCGGCGCCAGGTTGCGCGCCATATCCTCGGCGAACAGCGACTGCGTGGGATCGAGATCGAACGCCGCGCACAGTCCGGCATAGGCCGAGGCTTGTGGCTTGGGGCGCAGGTCCATCGCGTGAATGTCATGCACCGCCTCGAAACTTTCGCTTAAGCCCAGCCGGTCGAGCACGCGGCTGGCATAAGGCGCATCGGCATTGGTGAAGACGATTTTGCGCCCCGGCAGCTTCGCGATCGCGGCGGCGAGCGGGGCATTGTGTTCGAGCACGTCCATCTCGACGTCGTGGACATAGTCGAGAAAGGCGTGCGGATCGACGTGGTGTTCGGCCATCAACCCGGCGAGCGTCGTGCCGTGATCGTAAAAATAGCCCTTCTGGATGCGCCGCGCTTCAACCAGATCGACCGAGAATTTCTCGGCGATATAGGCGCCCATCTTGACGTCAATCTGGTCGAACAACCGCGCACTCGCCGGGTAGAGCGTATTGTCGAGATCGAAGATCCAGTTCCGGATCGGGGCGAGGCGCGAGTCCATGTCGCTGTGGCTCTAAGCGGGGAGGGCGGCGGGAGCAAGGTGGGGGCGCGCACCCTTTCCGCCACCCCGGCGCACGCCGGGGCCCAGTTGCCACCGATCAGTTGGCGCGCATCACGCCTGAAAACGCCTGTTCTGCAACTGGGCCCCGGCGTGCGCCGGGGTGGATAAAAGGGGGTGGCGCTGGGCGGACCGCCTCCCCACATCCTCAACATGACACGCTATTCCCTGCTCGATCTCGTCCCCGTCGTCGAAGGCGGCACCGTCTCGCAAGCGCTCGCCAATGCGGCCGATCTCGCGCGCCACGCCGAAAGCCTTGGCTTCGAACGCTATTGGACCGCCGAGCATCACGGCATGGCGGGCATTGCCAGCGCCGCCACATCGGTCGTCATCGGCCACGTCGCCGCCGCGACCTCGACCATCCGCGTCGGCGCGGGCGGGATCATGCTGCCCAATCACGCGCCGCTCGCCATTGCCGAACAGTTCGGCACGCTCGATGCGCTGTTTCCCGGGCGGATTGATCTCGGCCTCGGGCGTGCGCCGGGATCCGACCAGATCGTCGCGCGCGCGATGCGGCGCAATCTCGACAGTGACGCCAACGCCTTCCCGCAGGATGTGCTCGAACTGCAAAGCTATTTCGCCGATGATGGCCAGACTGGCATTCGTGCGACGCCCGGCGCGGGGGCGGACGTGTCGCTGTGGATTTTGGGGTCGAGCACGTTTGGTGCGCAATTGGCGGCGATGCTTGGCCTGCCTTATGCCTTCGCGTCGCACTTCGCGCCCGATGCGTTGATGGCGGCGATCGACATCTATCGGCGCACCTTCCGGCCCTCGGCAGCGCTCGCGCGCCCGCATGTTATGGCCGGGTTCAACGTTTTCGCGGCTGATACCGACGCCGAAGCGGAGCTGCTTGCCAGTTCGCAGCAACAAGCGTTCGTGGCCCTTCGTACCGGCAACCCGCGGCAATTGCCGCCGCCGGTTGCGGGGTACCGCGAGAGTCTCGGTGCGCAGGGTGCGGCGATCCTCGATCATGTGTTGTCGTGTTCGGCGGTCGGTGGGCCGGCCAAGGTGGCGCGGGAAATCGCGGCGTTCGTCGCGCGGACCGGGGTGGACGAATTGATGATCGCCAGCTCGATTTACGATCACGATGCGCGCAAGCACAGCCTGACGCTGACTGCCGAGGCGATGCGCGATCGGGCCGTCGCGGCGTAAGGGCGCGCTCGAACCGTCCGAAATGAGCGGGTAGGTGGTGGACGCGACCGAGCCCTTGCGGCATGACGGGGAACCGCGTGCGATGCGACAGCATCCGACCGGGGCGATTATGTTGAGGGTGAGGCGTGCCGTTTCGGATCTTTGGATTGCTATGCGCCGTCATCGGGCACCGGCGGGATGCGCAATCGCGGCGTAGCGAGAACGGCAGCATTTTCGCGACGTGTTCCCGCTGTTCAACGACGCTGTACCGTGAGCCGGTGCGCGGCAAATGGCGCGTGGCGACCGAGGTCGACCGTCAACCGCGCGGGTTCTCGCTGACCGAGGAACGCGAGCCGGTGGTCCGCCCCAAGAAGCAGAAGTCGCGGTCCCGCCGCCGCTGACGGGCGAGTGCGCTCAGTTGGCCGCAGGCAGCCGCAGCCGCACCAGCAATCCGCCTAGATCCTCGCTTTCCTCAAGGCTGACCGTGCCTTCGTAGATTTCGGCGACATCACGCACGATCGCCATGCCGAGTCCGGTGCCGGGTTTCCCGGAATCGAGCCGGACGCCGCGGTCGAAGATGCGGATGCGTTGCTCTTCCGGAATGCCGACGCCGTCATCCTCGATCAGAAATTCGACGAAGCCCGAATGCTTCGAGACGGTGACGAACACGCTGCCGCCGCCATATTTCGCGGCATTCTCGATCAGATTGCCGAGCATTTCGTCCAAATCCTGGCGTTCGACATGGACCTGCAGGTCGCGCGGCCCGTCGGTGTCGATGCGGACGTGGCGATAGAGCACGCCGACCGCGCGTTCGACCGATTCGAGGCTTGGCCAGACATCGGCACGGCTGTGCGCCGATCCCCGCCTGCCGACCGCGCGGGCACGCGCAAGATGGTGATCGACCTGCCGCCGCATCGTCCGCGCCTCGCGCACCACCGTTTCGCCGAGGTCGTCGGCTTGCGCGGTCGCGGCATTCATGATGACGGTGAGCGGCGTTTTCAGCGCATGGGCGAGATTGCCCGCGTGGCGGCGCGCTTCCTCGGCCTGCCGCTCGTTATGCGCGATCAGACCGTTCAATTCCTCGACCATCGGCGCGACTTCGATCGGCATCGGCCGTTCGATCTGCCGCGCCTTGCCCGCGCGCATCCGGGCGATCTCCTCGCGGACCTTGCGCAGCGGCCACAGCCCATAAAAGGTCTGCAGCGCCGCCATCACGATCAGGCCAAAGCCGAGCAAGGCGAAGCTGCGCACCAGGGTCTTGCGCAGCACCTTGATCTGCGCGTCGAGCCCGCTGCGGCTTTGCGCCACCTGGAAGCGCCACCACACGGGCGAGCCGGGCAGTTTCACGTCGCGTTCGACGATCCGTAACATGCCGTCATGCGGGGTTTCATCGGCGACCGCGTCGGACGCGGGTTTGCGCGGCGTCTTGTCGACGAACTGGTCGCTGTCGTAGGCGTGAATCTCGCGGTCGCGATGCACGCTGCCATAAGCGAGTTGCCGGTCCCATAAGGAGCGGGAGAAATACGGCTCCTGCCCCGGCGCGCTGACTTGATAGTAAAGCCCCGATCCGGGTTCGAGGAAGCGCTGGTCGGCAAGCTCGCGATTGTTGATCACTTCGCCCATCGGCCCGACTTCAGCCGAGGCGATCAGCGATTGCAGCACATATTCGATCTGATCGTCGAAATTGCGCGTGACGGCGGTGGTGAGCACCTGATCGAGCGCGAACCCGCCGCCGGTCAACAGCAGCAGGATCCAGCCCGCCGCGATCAGGATCATGCGGCGGCTGAGCGAGCCGGTCGTGCGCATCGGTTGCGCGGGACGTGCTTCGAGATCGAGCGCGGGAAGGGGGGCGGTTACAAAATTCGCCGCATCGGCCTCCGCCACGTCATCCTCCCTTTGTCATCCCCGCGAACGCGGGGACCCATCTCTGGCGGCACGAGATGGGTCCCCGCGTTCGCGGGGATGACAGCAAGGGGTTGGGCATTTCAAAACTCACCCATTCGTATCCTCAAGGCTGTAGCCAAGACCACGGATCGTGGTGATGACATCCTGCCCGAGCTTCTTGCGGATGCGCGTCACGAACACTTCGATCGTGTTCGAATCGCGGTCGAAATCCTGGTCGTAGATATGCTCGATCAGCTCGGTCCGGCTGACCACCTTGCCCTTATGATGAAGCAGGTAGCTGAGCAGTTTATACTCCTGCGCGGTCATCTTGACCGGCTCGCCCGCGAGCGTGACCTTGCCGCTGCGCGTATCGAGCCGGACATCGCCCGCAGTCAGTTCGGCCGAGGCATTGCCCGCGGCGCGGCGGATGAGTGCGCGCAGGCGCGCGATCAATTCCTCCGACTGGAACGGCTTGGCGACATAATCGTCGGCGCCGGCATCGAGCCCGGCGACCTTGTCGGACCAGCTGTCGCGCGCGGTCAGCACCAGCACGGGGGCGGTGCGGCCTTCCTTGCGCCAGCGATCGAGTACGGTGAGGCCGTCGATTTCGGGCAGGCCCAGATCGAGGATGATCGCGTCGTAATTCTCGGTCGAGCCCATGAAATGGCCTTCCTCGCCATCGGTGGCGAGGTCGATCGCATAGCCCGCGCCTTCGAGCGTCGCCTTCAATTGCTGGCCGAGATTGGGTTCGTCCTCGACGATCAGAACACGCATGCGAATTTTCCATTCGGACGGCGCGCTTTCGCGCTCAATTGCCGGTGCGGCCGATGATCTGCCCGGAGCTGCCATCGACCTCGACCCAGATGACGGTTCCATCGCGCAGGAACTTCAGCGTGTAAATCCCGCGATCGGTATCGAAGTCGAAGCCGAGATATTGCGTGCCGCGCATCGTCGGCAGCACGCGGCCTTCGATTTCGCGCAAAGGGAGGATGCGGCCCTGCTGCCGCGCACGGAATGCCTCGCGCTGGTCGCGGTGCTGCAATCCGGCACCCAGGGCGGGTGCCGGGGCGGTCGCGGTAACCAGGGTCAACATCAGGGACGCGAGCATCATCATGGGCTTTGCATAGCCGCAGAGGCTTGAACAGCCTGTGAACGTCGAAAAGGCGGCAGCGGGCTGTGCCCCGCTGACACGCCTGAGGCCGGACGGCAGGTCGCGCCAGCGAACCTGGCCGACGACACGGGGTTCATCCCCGTGTCGGCCCGTCGGTGGCATAGGCCCGCCGTGGCAAAGCCACGTCGTCGGTCCTCGCTATAGCGAGGCCGGCCGGGCTGCGCTTAGCCCTCGATTTAGCTGCGCTAAATCGTTAGGGCGCGCAGCTATGGCAGCACCAATCCTCGCATACGAAAATCTCGGCGTCATCCAGGGCTCCGGCTGGCTCTTCCGGAACCTCGACATTCACATCGGCCCGCGCGACCGGCTCGCGCTGATCGGGCGCAATGGTGCTGGCAAGACCACGCTGCTCAAGCTGCTGGGCGGCAAGATCGATTCGGACGAAGGCCGCCGCACGATCGTGCCGGGCACGCGGGTGATCCAGTTGGAACAGGAACCGGCGATGACCGGCTGCGCCACGCTTGCCGATTATGTGCTGGCGGGCGACGATGCGCCGCAGCGGCATGAAGCGGAAGCGATTGCGGATCAGCTCGGCATCGATCTGACGCGCGAGGCGGCCAAGGCCTCGGGCGGCGAGCGGCGGCGTGCGGCGATCGTGCGGGCGTTTGCGCAGAACCCCGACGTGCTGCTGCTCGACGAGCCGACCAACCATCTCGACATCGGCGCGATCGAATGGATCGAGGAATGGCTCCAGCGCTTCCGCGGCGCGTTCGTCGTGATCAGCCATGACCGCACCTTCCTGACCAAGCTGACCAAGCAGACGCTGTGGATGGACCGCGGCAATTTGCGCCGTGCCGAAATCGGCTTCGGCGGCTTCGATGCCTGGACCGAGGCGGTCTATGCCGATGAAGCGCGCAACGCCGAAAAGCTCGACGCGAAACTGAAGCTCGAGGAACATTGGCTGCTGCGCGGCGTCACCGGGCGGCGCAAGCGTAACCAGGGGCGCCTGACCAAGCTGGTCGAGATGCGCGCCGAACGCGCCTCGATGGTCGGGCCGCAAGGGTCGGCGAACCTGACGATCGGCACGGGCGATGCCAAGTCGAAGGTGGTGATCGACGCCAAGCACATCTCCAAGGCGTTCGGCGAGCGCACGATCATCAATGACCTGACGCTGCGTGTGACGCGCAAGGATCGGATCGGCATCGTCGGGGCGAATGGTGCTGGCAAATCGACCTTGCTCAAGCTGCTCACCGGCGAGCTCGCGCCCGATGCGGGTACGATCAAGCTGGCGCAGGGGCTGGAGCGCATCGTCATCGACCAGCAGCGCAGCAAGATGGAGCCCGACAAGACGATCCGCGACGTGCTGGCGGACGGTGGCGACTGGGTCGAGGTGCAGGGCATCCGCAAGCATGTGATCGGGTATTTGAAGGAATTCCTGTTCGAACCCGGCGTGCTGGATGCGAAGATCGGCACGCTGTCGGGTGGCGAGCGTTCGCGCCTGTTGCTCGCGCGCGAATTCGCCAAGCCGTCGAACCTGCTCGTGCTGGACGAACCGACCAACGATCTCGATCTGGAGACGCTCGATCTGTTGCAGGACGTGATCGGCGATTATGACGGCACCGTGCTGATCGTCAGCCATGACCGCGACTTTCTCGATCGCACGGTGACGATCACGCTCGGGCTCGACGGATCGGGCACGGTCGATGTCGTCGCGGGCGGCTATGAGGATTGGGAGCGGCGGCGGAAAGCCAAGGCGCCGACCAAGCGCGGCGCGATCGCCAAGAATGCGGTTGCGCCGGTTGCGGCTCCGGTGGCGGGTGCGAAGGTCAAGCTGACCTATAAGGACCAGCGCGATTATGAGTTGCTGCCCAAGCGGATCGAGGCGCTCGACGCCGCGATCGCGCGCGATCAGGCACTGCTTGAAGACCCTGACCTCTACACCCGCGATCCTGCCGCGTTCGAACGGCTGATGGAAGCGATCGGCCAGGCGCAGGAAGACAAGACCAACGCCGAATTGCGCTGGCTGGAGTTGGCGGAACAGGTGGAGGGGCAGGGTTAGTTTTAGGTCCTCCCCGGGACGGGGAGGGGGACCATCCGGCTTCTTCAGCCGGATGGTGGAGGGGGGCTGCCACGGGCGGAGCGCTTGTTGAGAGCCCCCTCCACCGTTCGCTGAATGCTCACGGTCCCCCTCCCCGTGCCGGGGAGGATCAATTCATTCCAAAGCCCGCCCGTGCCGGCCAGCCAAGTCGGTGATGTAGTGCCACGCCACGCGCCCCGAGCGGCTGCCGCGCCGTGTGGCCCAGCCGACCGCATCGGCGGGGTCGAACGGCAGATCGTAGGCCCGCGCATAGCCTGCGACGATCGCGAGATAGCCGTCTTGGTCGACGACATGGAAACCGAGGCTCAGCCCGAAGCGGTCGGCGAGGGCGAGGCCGTCATCGGCGGCATCGCGCGGGTTTATCGCGGTCGGCTGATCGATCATCTCGCGGGGTACGAGGTGACGGCGGTTCGAGGTGACGACCAGCCGCGCATTGGCGGGCCGCGCCTCCGCCCCGCCGTCGAGCATCGAGCGCAAGGCCCGTCCGTCGGCGGCGGCATCGAAGCCGAGATCGTCGAGGAACAGCAAGAACGCGCGGGGAAGGTCGGCAATCTGCGCGAACAGCGCGGGCAGGGTGTCGAGCCTTGGCGTCACGATCTCCACAAGAGCGAGCGCACCGGGTTGCTCCTCTTGAACTGCCCCCGCGACCGCCTTGACCAAGGCCGATTTGCCTGAGCCGCGCGCACCCCATAGCAGCACGTCATGCGCGGCCGCGCGCTTCGCCAAATGGCGTACGGTGCCGAGCAGCGCGGCCTTCTGTGTGTCGATCCCGTGGAGGCGATCAAGCGGCTGCGGGCGGAAATCGCGCACCGGCTCCAGCACCGCGCCGCGCCAGACGTACGCTGGGTGCGCGAGCGGATCGGCTGCTACCGCACTCGGCGGCGCGAGGCGTTCGAGGGCTTCGGCGATGCGGGTCAGCGGATCGGGTGGCGGTGTCTCCATGCCATCCCCTTATCCCTACCGTCATCCCCGCGAAAGCGGGGACCCATCACGTGCCGTTGGAGCTGGGTCCCCGCTTTCGCGAGGATGACAGGAGGAGGGGTGCTGGAACGGGATCAGCCAAGCACCTTCAGCGCCGCGACCGCCGCCGTGCGATCCTCGAAGCGCGGATCGGCGAGCGCCGCGCGGATCTGCGTTGCGGCTTCGGCGTTGCGGTCGAGATCGGCATAGGCTTGCCCCAGATGCCAGCGCAGCACCGCGTGATCCGGTGCGATCGACGCGGCCTTTTCGAGCAATTGCAGCGCGGGTTCGCTCTTGCCTTGCGTATAGAGCGCCCAGCCATAAGCATCGGTCGCCGCCGGGTTCATTGGTGCAAGCGCATAGGCCGCCTTGCCGTAAACGAGGCCGGTGTCGGCATCGCCGTCGCCGGTATAGGCGTAGGACAATTCGGCGAGCAAAGCGGCGTCGCGATTACCGATCCGCTGGCGTAGCGACTCCAGCGTTTCGATCGCGGCGTCCCAATCGCCGCCCGCGATCTGCCAATGCGCGGTCAGGCGTAGCGCCGCGACATTCTGTGGGTTTTGCGAGAGGAACAGCGCGAGCACGTTCGCGGCTTCCGCGCGGCGACCGGCGCGATCGAGCGCATCGGTCGCGCGCAGCATCGTCGGTTCATCGAAGCGGATGTCGGCGGCGTGGCGATAGGCGTCGGCGGCGTCGCCATAGCGGTTCATCGCCATCAGCGTGTCGCCCAGCGCGATGTGCGCCGGTGGCGCGCCGGGGGTGAGCCGCACCAGCGCCTGCGCGCGCGACAGCGCGGCGGCGGTGTCGCCCGCGTCGATCAGCCCGCGGATCAGGCCGAGCTGCACGACCGGCTCATCGGGCGCATTCGCTGCGGCTTCGCTGAGCTGGGGCAGACCGTCATCGCTGCCGAACGGGCTCGATCCGACGACCTCGGGCATGGCCGAGCGATCGAGATATTTGGCGGCCCAATCGCGCTCGCCCGATTGCTCGAACGCGCGCGCGACGAGCGACAGCGTGTAGCTGTCGGCATCCGGGCGCAGCGCGACCGGGCGCAGCACATCAAGGCTGCCGCGCGGATCGCCCGAGCGCAGCAGCGCCGCGCCGAGCAAGCGCCGGGCGACGATGTTGGTCGGTTGCTGCCCGACCAGCGTGCGCCAGGTGTCGATCGCCTGCTGATAGGCACCGGCCTTATAGGCGAGCGTGCCTGCGAGCAGCAGCGCACCCGGGGTGGCGCCGAGCTGGCCCTTGGTCCGCTCCATCAGTGAGCGCGCGAGATCATCATTGCCCGCGCGGGCGGCGAGGACGGCCTGGAGATACAGTGCTTGCGGGCTGCCGGGCCGTGCGGCGAGCGCCTTGCGCGTTGCGTCGAGCATGTCGGCATAGCGGCCGACATCGCCCAATGTCGCTGCATAATCGATCAGCGCGGGGTGGTAATAGGCGTCGTGCGCCAGCGCATTTTCGAACCAGGGGAGGGCGGCGACCAGGCCATATTGGTTGCGCACCAATTCGCCGCGCAGCGTCAGCGCCTCGATATTGTTGGGATCGAGATCGATCGCGTGTTGCGCCGCGCCGATTGCGCCGGCCATGTCCCCGGCGGTGTATTTGATGCGCGCGAGGTCGGATAGCGCGAAGCTGTCTTTCGGCGTCGCGGCGAGCAGCGTGTCGAGCGCATCCTGCGCGCCCGCGACATTGCCTTGCGCGGCCAGCGCCTGCGCCCCGATGCGGATGGCATAACCGGCGTAGCGCGGGCTGGCTTTGCGCGCTTCGTCGAGCGCCCGCTGGGCATCGCCCTGCAACAGCCACGCATGTGCATAGAGCTGGTGGGTGCGCGCCGGATCGAACCCGGCGTCGCGTGCGCGGTCGAGTTCCCCCTCCGCCGCCATGCCGTCGCCGAGCGCGAGGAAGCTGCGCGCGAGCATCGCGTGCGCGAGGCCCCAGCTCGGATCGGCCTTGACCGCGGCCTGCGCATGGCTGCGTGCCGCGCTGTAATTGCCCGCGTTGAGCGTGGTCACGCTCTGCGCGAGTTCGTTGCGCGCAGTGGCGGCGTCGGCCTGCGCGGGGGCGGTGGTGGCGAAGGCGAGCAGCGTTACGCTGGTCGCGGCGGCTATCCCACCGATGACAAGAGAGATGGACTTACGCATGGAGGTCATAGCTCTTCAACAGGTCGTACAAAGTCGGTCGGCTCACCCCTAACAGCTTAGCGGTATTGGAAATGTTACCGTCGGCACGGGCGAGGGCGTGGGCGATGGCGGAGCGGTCGGCGCTTTCGCGCGCGGCGCGCAGGTTGATCGGGGGTTCGGCCTCGCCTTCCGCCAGATCGAGATCGGCGGCGGTGACCAATTTACCCTCGGCCATGATCACCGCGCGCTTCATGCGGTTTTCGAGCTCGCGGACGTTGCCGGGCCAGCCCCACGCGGCGATCGCAGCGCGCGCATCGGGCGACAGGCCGGTGACGGCGGAGTGCATCGATTTCGCATAGCTCTTGAGAAAATGCTGCGCGAGCAGCACCGCATCACCGCTGCGCTCGGCGAGCGAGGGGATGCGCACGACGATCTCGGCGAGGCGGTAGTAGAGATCCTCGCGGAAACTGCCCGCAGCGACCATCGCGTCGACATCCTGATGCGTCGCGCAGACGATGCGGGTATCGACCGCAATCGCCTTGCGCCCGCCGATCCGCTCGATCGTGCGCTCCTGCAGGAAGCGCAGCAATTTGACCTGGAGCGGCAGCGGCACGTCGCCGATTTCGTCGAGGAACAGCGTGCCGCCCTGCGCTTGCTCGATCTTGCCTTCAGTCGTCTTTACGGCTCCCGTGAACGCGCCCTTTTCGTGGCCGAACAGTTCGCTTTCGAGCAGCGTTTCGGGGATGGCCGCGCAATTGATCGCGACGAAGGCCCCCTTGCTGCGCGGGCTGGCGTCGTGCAGGCCGCGTGCGAGCAGTTCCTTGCCGGTGCCGCTCGCGCCGAGCAGCATGACCGAGACATCGGCGCCCGCGACACGTTCGATCGTCCGCGTCACCTTGAGCATTTCGGGCGCGGCGGTGATTATCCCGCCGAGCCCCGCGCCGGTGCCGCGCGCGGCGAGGCGGCGGTTCTCGGTTTCCAGCGCATGGACATGAAAGGCGCGCGCGACGCTCAGGCCGAGCGCATCGATATCGATCGGCTTGGCGTAGAAATCCCAGGCACCGTCCGCAATCGCCTGGAGCGCGCTTTCGCGCGCGCCGTGGCCGGAGGCGACGATCACCTTGGTATCGGGCTTGATCCGCAGGATTTCGGCGAGCGTGGCGAAGCCTTCGCGCGTGCCGTCGGGGTCGGGCGGAAGGCCGAGATCAAGCGTGACGACCGCCGGCTCCTCGGCACGCACCGCATCGATTGCGGCTGTACGGTCGACGGCGGTGATGACGTCATAGCCCTCATACGCCCAACGAAGCTGGCGCTGCAGGCCGAGGTCGTCCTCGACGATCAGGAGTTTGGGTTTATCGGTCATGACCCCACGTCCGTTCGGGCTGAGCTTGTCGAAGCCCTGCTCTCGTCCAGCCCCGTCATCGCCTGTGGAGACAGGCGCTTCGACAGGCTCAGCGCGAACGGGGTGTGCGGAGGACGACTCATGCCGCTTGATCCAGGGTGAGCGCGCGCGCCGCTGGGAGCATCACGCAGAAAATCGTGCCCTCGCCGGGGCGGCTTTCGACTGCGACGCTGCCGCCCATCGCTTCGGCCAGTTGCTTCGCTTCGAACGCGCCGATGCCGAAGCCGCCCGGTTTGGACGACACGAACGGCTTGAACAATTGGTCGCGCAGGAAGGCCGGGCTCATGCCGCAGCCCTGGTCGACCACGGCGATCGTCGCGGTTTCGCCCTCCAGCCGCACGGCAATGGTGACGGGCTCGGTCGGCGGGCTCGCTTCGATCGCATTCTGCACGAGGTGCCCGAGCACTTGTTCGAGCCGCGCCGGATCGGCCTGCGCGAGGATGCCCGGCGCGCCGATTACCACGATCGGATGCAGCGCACGGCGGCGGGCGGCGACCTGTTCGGCGAGCGGGAGTAGATCGACCGCGCGCAGATCCTCGCCGCGCGCGCGGTGGTTCTGCGACAGGCGGGCGAGCAGATCGTTCATGCGCCCGGCCGAATCCTGCAGCGTCGCGACCATGTCGGCGCGAAAGGCGGGATTGTCGGCATGGCGTTCGGCATTGCGCGCGACCAGCGTCAACTGGCTGACCAGATTCTTGATGTCGTGCAGGATGAAAGCGAAGCGGCGGTTGAATTCGTCGAAGCGCTCGGCCTCGGCCAGTGCTTCCTGCGCGCGCGCCTCTGCCAGATAGCTGGCGACCTGGCGTCCGGCGATCCGCAACAGATCGAAATCCTCCCAATCGAGCGCGCGATCGACCAGCGGGCGCGCGAGCAGGATCGCGCCTTGCAAGCGTCCGAGGTGCAGCAACGGCACCAGCACCCAGCCATCGGCATCGAGCATCCAGACGGGCACGCTCGCCGTTTCGACCGGCTCGGCGGTGTCGTTGCGGACGCTGTCGAGCTCGATGATTCGGCCGCTGGCCGAAAGGTAGGCGACCAGCCGTGCGTCACTGCCCGCGCTAGGGGCTTCCCAATTCCACCCCGCACCGACGCCGAGCCCCGTGCCATCGGGCACCAGCAACAGCCCGGCCGGCGAATCGGTCAGATCGGCGACGGCCTTGACGATCCGCTCGTCGAGCGGCGCGGCCCCTTCGGGCTTGCCGAGCGTGTCGGTGAAGCGAATCCACTCGACCCGGTAATCATAGCGGTGGCGGAAGAGGTGCTTGGCGACCTTGACCTTGGTCCAGGCCTTGACCCAGGGCGACGACAGGATGGTGAGGCCCGCCGCGGTCGACCCGAACACGAAGGCGGTCTGCCACAGCCGCGCATTCTCGCCGCTGACACTGGCGATCATGCTCGTCGCGCCGAGCATCAGCGCTGCATAGAGCAGGGTCGCGGCGAAGGAGATCGTCTGCCACGCCACGGTGCGCGACAGATGCAGCGTCCAGTCGCCGTTGCGCTGCACCGCGATGGCGAAGACCGGCGCGGCCAGCGCCATTACGCAGCCACGCCCGGCGAGGAGCGCGCTCGGCGTTCCGTCGCTCGCGTAGAGTGCGGCGTAGAGCAGCAGATCGACCCCCCACATCGCCGACAGCGCGACGACCACCAGCCGGATGCCGCCGCGGGCACGGGGCGCGACGGCGGTGTAAAGATGGTGGACCAGCAGCAGCGCGCCGATCGCCACCATCATCCGCAGCACCACGCCGACTGCGACCAGCGGCGGGACGGCTGTGGTGCCGACCGCTTCTTCGATCATCGACAGCCCGGCCCCGACCAATACGACCACGGCGACCACGCCGTAGATGATCGCGACCGCGCGATGTTCCTGCGCGCGTCGGTCACGCCGGACGAGCGCATACATAAAGCCGAGCCAGGCGAGGTTGCGCGCTGCCTCTGCAATCCGCGTGACCACATCGGTCGCGCCGATGCCGGAGACCGCCAGTGCCCATAATGCCGTGGTGCCAAGTGCGACGACGAAGGTGAGGCGCGGCAGCGCGGCCCCGGTCGTTACCCCATCGGCGCGCAGCCGTGACAGCGCCACGCCCGCGAACAGCAGCGCCGCGAGCGCATGGCTCCACAGGATCAGGGTGGCGGGGCCGCTCATCCGCTCACCGCGCCCCCTCGGGCCACAGCACGACGCGGATCGTCTGCAGCAGGATCAGCAGGTCGAGGAAGGGCGAATAGTTTTTCGCATAGTAAAGATCGTATTCGAGCTTCTGGCGGCTGTCCTCGATCGATGCGCCATAGGGATAGTTGATTTGCGCCCAGCCGGTGATGCCCGGCTTCACCATGTGCCGCTCGGCATAATAATTGAGCTGTTGTTCGAGATCTTCGACGAACTGCGGGCGCTCTGGCCGCGGGCCGACGAAGCTCATCTCGCCCTTCAGCACCGACCAGGTCTGCGGCAGTTCGTCGATGCGCAGCTTGCGGATGATCCGTCCGATCCGCGTGATGCGCGGGTCGTCCTTCTCCGCCCACACCGCTTGCCCTGCGACCTCGGCATCCTGCCGCATCGAGCGCAGCTTCACGCAATCGAAGCCGACGCCGTACAGCCCGACACGGCGCTGACGATAGAAAGCCGGACCCTTGCTCTCCAGCTTGATCGCGATTGCGGTGACGATGATCAGCGGCAGCGTGAGGGTCAGCAGGATCAGGCTCGCGGTGATGTCGAACAGGCGTTTGAAGATGCTCGACAGCATCCGCCCGCTCGAAAATCCGTCGGAGAAGATCAGCCAGCTCGGGTTGACGCTTTGCAGATCGACGCGGCCGGTCTCGCGTTCGAGGAAGGTCGAGATTTCGTTGACGTGCACGCCGGTGGTCTTGATCCGGAGCAGATCTTTCAGCGGCAGCGCGTTGCGGCGCTCCTCCAGCGCCAGCACCACTTCGCTCGCGTTGAGCAGCACGACATGGTCGGCGAGATTGTAGATCGCGTCGCGCGCGATCGCCTCGGGAATGACACGGGCGGGTTCGCTCATCGAGATATAGCCGACCACGACGAAGCCCGCGCCCGGCGTCTGGGCCAGCGCCTTGAGCCGCGCGGCGCGCGCACCCGCACCGAGCACGACCACGCGCCGCTTGAACGCCTGTCCGCCGATCATCTTGCCGACCAGGACGCGCAGCGCG
>JAIXZV010000069.1 GCA_027489365.1 Sphingomonadales bacterium | reverse complement strand
CCGGCAATATGGTGACGCTGGCGATGATCGCGGTCGCCATGCCGCTCGGTATCGGCCTGCTGACCGAACAGCAATTGCACACCGCGATCTGGTCGATCGTCGGCGTTTTCGGCATGTCGCTGCCGTTCCTGATCTTTTCCAAGCGGATCTTTTCGCTGCCGCGTTCGACGCGGTGGTGGATCTTCATCGTGCATTGCCTGCGCTTGATCGCGGGCTCGGTACTGACGGCGCTCGCCTGGCATTTCGGGCTGCCAGCGGTGTCGGTCGGGATGTGGCTGCTGCTGTCGGCGGCGCGGCTGATCGTCGGGCGATTGCCGCTTCTGCCAAATACCGAACTTCTTTTTGCCACCTTCGCCACGTTATTGATCGGGCAGAATGACAAGCTCACCGTTTTGATCGCGGTGACGGCCGCGTTGCCGTTGCTGGTTCATGTCATCCTCATGGTGATCTTCGGCTTGTCGAGTTTGGTGAGAAAGACGTGAGAATGGTGCGTAGATTTTCGATGACGGTGGCCCTGCTGGGTGCCGTGCTGTTCGGCGCGAGCGCGCCTGGCACAGCGCACGCGGCGCAGGCATTGGGTAGCGATGCGGCGGCGTGCACCCCCGGCGGCGGCCCGGCGATCCGCGTGACGGTCGAAGGGTTGAAGGACCGCACCGGCGAATTGAAGCTCGAACTCTACCCGGCGAACGAGACCGATTTCCTGCGCGACGACTATCTGTTGATTCGCGAAGGCAAATTCTTCCGCCGCGTGCGCGTGCCGACTCCGGCGAGCGGGCCGATCGTGCTGTGCATTCGCGTGCCGAGCCCCGGGCCCTATGCTCTGCTGTTCACGCACAATCGCGACGGCAAGAACAAGTTCAACCTGTGGAGCGACGGCGCGGGCTTCGCCAGCAACCGCAAGCTCGGCCGATCGCGCCCGAAGCTGGAACAGGCACAGATCATGGTTCCAGCGGGGATGGTATCGGTCGACATTCGCGCGCAATATCTGCGCGGGCTCGGCGGATTCGGCCCGATCGGGAGCTGACCTGCGATGCGCATCGTCGATGTGAACGAATTCTATTCGCCGACCGGCGGCGGCGTGCGCACCTATATCGATCGCAAGATGGGGATCATGGCCGATCTCGGCCATGAGCTGATCGTGATCGCGCCCGGCAAGGAAAACCGCGTCGAGGAACGCCCCGGCGGCGGCAAGGTGATCTGGATTCAAACCGGGCATTTGCCGCTCGACCAGAATTACGGGATCTTCTGGGAAGCGCCGCCGATCCTGAACCTGCTCGACGCGTTGCAAGCGGACGTGGTCGAGACCTCCTCACCGTGGCGCTTGCCGTGGATCATCGGCAAGTGGCAGCCGAAATATGAAGGCGGCGCCGTGAAGGCGTTCTTCATGCACAACGACAATATGGCCGCCTACGCCTTGCGCTGGCTCGAGAATATGGGGCCGCAGGACCGGCTGGAACGCGCGTTCGGCTGGTACAGCCGCTATATGTCGAGCTTCCTGAAGTATTTCGACACGGTCGTCACCAATGGCCCGGCGCTCGAGAAGCGGTTGCGCAATCGCGGCGTGCATATCGACGCAGCGATGCCGCTGGGGATCGAGCGCGGCCATTTCTCGCCCGATCTGCGTGATGAGCGGCTGCGTGCCGCGTTGCTCGCGCAATGCGATTTGCCACCGAGCGGGCATTTGCTGCTCGGGCTTGGTCGCCATCACCCCGAGAAGCGCTGGCGGCTGGTGATCGATGCGGCCGAGCGCGCCGGATCGGAGCTGCCGGTCGGGCTGATCCTGTTGGGCGCGGGCGTCGAGAGCCGCCAGATCGAGATGCGGATCGCGGGATCACCCCATATCCGCATGTTCCGCCCGGTCTATGATCGCGAGCGGCTCGCGCGGATCGTGGCGAGCTGCGACGCACTGATCCACGGCTCCGAAGCCGAGCCGTTCGGACTGGTCGCGTCCGAGGCGATGGCGGGTGGCTTGCCGCTGATCGTGCCCGATACCGGCGGTTGCGCCGAGGTCGCCGACAAGCACGCCTCCGAATTCTACACCGCGCGTGACGCGCAAAGCGCGGCGATGGCGATCCACCGGCTGTTCGCCCGCGACCAGCGCGTGCTGCGCCGCGCGGCGCTGGTGGCGGCGGGCAAGGTGCGCAGCGACCGCGACCATGCGATCGAGCTGATGGACTATTATCAGGCGCAGGTGAACCTGAAGCGCAGCGGCAAGCCACTGCGCGCGGCGGCCTGAGGCGGCGCGCTAGCCGATTTTGGCGCGAAGCTCGGCGGGACAACTGTCCGGCGCGCGCGGGCCTTTGTCTCCGCGTAGACGATAAACCAGACGAACCCGCCCGCGCGTCGCGACACATCCGGCGAGCTCGTAGCGCTGGCGGATCGCCTGCATCATAAGACCGTGCACGGCGGGATTGCCGAATGTATAGACCGGATAGGTATCGACGATCGCTGGCGGATTGGCGGCGAGGATCGCGCGGGCGATCGCCTGCGGATCACCACCCAGCGCACGCGGATTGTTCTCGTCCGCCGTGTTGAGATGGCCCGGAAAGACCCAGCGCGACGGCAGACACGAGCGCGTCAACATGTAGAGCGCGGGATAGCCGTTATAGACGAAGATGCACCCGCCCGTGGGCTTGGCGAGCGCCGCAACGGTGCGCGCTTCGCGGTCGCCGCCCTTGGCGGACACGCTGATCGCCAGCACGATTTGCCCGGCGATGAGCGCCATCACCGCGACGCCGATCGCCACCCGCCGCCGCGCGTCCAATGCGCTTGCCAGCAGCACGCAGGCCGGGACCAGGATCGGCAAGGCATAATGCGGCGCGTCGAAGCGCCAATAGACCAGCACGCCGAACACCGCGCTGATGAGCCACCCGGTCAGATAGCGCCGTTCGAGCGCACCCGGCCCAATCGCAGGCGCGCGCGGACTGATCAGGCCCAAGATAAGCAGCGGCAGGAACAGCCCGAAAAAGCTCGCCAGCCCGACAATCTCCCGCGCGAACGTCCCCTTGGTCTGCCCGAACACCGAGAGGAAATTGGCGAAGACGAACGCCTGCCACTGGCCGATCGTCGCATAATAGAGCGCGACGAGCGCGGTCGGCAGCAGCGCCAGCGCGACCATCGCGCCGCCGAACAGCAGGATGCGGCTCCACGCCATCCCCTGTCGCCGCGCCAGCCACAGGAACGCGCAGCCGAAATAGACGCCCTCCACCAGCACGCTATATTTGACCTGCAGCGCAAGCCCGACCAGCAACAGCGCCGCCGTTCCCTTCGCGATAAGACCGTCGGCGCGCGGCACCGCCGACACCAGCAGCGCCCCCGCCCCGATCATCAGCGCGTTGTAGAAAACCGGCGCCTGCCCGCCCTCGCCTTCCATGAAGTTGAGCCACAGGATGTAGAGGATCGCCGCGAACACCGAGCCGAACCACGCAACATGGCGGCGGGCGACCCAATAGATGCCGAACGCGGTCGCCGTGACGAACACCGCGGCCAGCAGCTTGTACTGGAGAAAGCCCTCGCCCCCCAGCAACCGCGCGCCGGCATAGAGCAGGAACAGGCCGATCGGCTTGCGGTCGAAAATGTCCACGTACGGCAGCGCGCCGTGCAGCATCCGATCGCCGACCAGCAGATAGAATTGCTCGTCGAACCCCAACACCGGATTGCCCAGCGTCGCCAGCCGCGCGGCGAGCGTGACGAGCAGCAGCAGCACTGCGGTAGCAGCGGGGCCCAGTTCAAAGGAACGCGCGCTGCTATCGGTCCCCACGCGCACACTCCCACATCACGGCTTGGCGGGCGTTGCCACACCGGTCGCCTGCGCTATGCCTATCCGTCACGGTTCTGCAATCGACAAGTGGCAAGCATGGCCACCCCATAGGAGATGCCCGATATGTTCGCCCTCGACCGCCGTTCCTTCCTGCTGACCGGATCGCTCGGGCTGGGCGCCTTTGCCGTGCCCGGCTTCGCGCAGACCCCCAATGTCACCAACGCGCGCGGCTTCACCCATGCGGTCGCAAGCGGCGAGCCGGGCAGCGATTCGATGCTGCTGTGGACGCGCTACGTGCCCGCCAGCGGCGACAGCGCAGAACTCCGCGTCGAACTGTCAGAATCCCCCGACTTCGCCAAGGTCGTCGCCACCGGATCGCAAATCACAGGTGCGTGGCGCGATTTCACCGCGAAGATCACGGTCGATGGCCTGAACCCCAACACGCGCTACCATTTCCGCTTCGTCGCACCCGATGGCAGCTTCTCGCCGGTCGGCACGACCAAGACGCTGCCGCAAGGCCCGGTCGATCGCTTCCGCACCGCGACCTTCTCCTGCTCGAACATGCCTTATGGCTTCTTCAACGCCTATGCCCATGCCGCCGCGCGCGACGATATCGATCTGGCGATCCATCTCGGCGACTATTTCTACGAATATAAGACCGGCGACTATCCGGCGGTGAAGGATCAGGTCGTCGGCCGCGTCCCCCTGCCCGCCACCGAATTGCTGCATCTCGCCGATTACCGCATTCGCTACGCCAGCTATCGCAGCGATCCCGATTTGCAGCGGCTCCATCAGAAGGTGCCGATGATCGTGCAATGGGACGATCATGAATCGGCGAACGACAGTTGGGAGGGCGGCGCCGAAAATCATCAGGCCGAGGAAGGCGATTGGAATGCCCGCCGCGCCGCCTCGATCCAGGCGTATCGCGAGTGGATGCCGGTCAGCGACGAGCCGTGGAAGGCCTATGATATCGGGACGCTCGCCACGCTGTTCCGCACCGAAACGCGGCTGCTCGCGCGCACCAAGCAGCCCGATGTCGCGCCCCTCTTCAAGGCGGAGGACCCGGCCGCCGCGCTGAAGGCGTTCCGCGACGGCGCATGGATGGACCCGGCCGTCACGATGATGGGGTCGCAGCAGGAAAGCTGGCTTTCCCACGCAATGGCGCAGTCGACGCGCGCCGGGCAGCGCTGGCAAGTGGTCGGCTTCGGCACGATCATGGGGCAGACCGTGATGCCGCAGGATGCCACCGCCTGGCTCGCGCCCGATGCGCCGGCCCGCGCGAAGAATTACATTCTGGCAGGCGTCGGCGCGGCAAAGCTCGGCTTGCCGTTCAATTATGACAATTGGGGCGGCTATCCGGCGGCGCGGGCGCGCTTCCTGCGCGGGGCACAGCGGCTGGGTGCCAACCTGATCGTGCTGTCGGGCGACAGCCACAATGCCTGGGCCTATGACCTCGGGCAGGATGGAAAGCCTGCCGGTGTCGAATTCGCCGGCCATTCGGTGAGTTCGCCCGGCTATGAAGCGGCGACCGCGACCGATCCGAAAGTGATCGCGGCGACGCTGGTGCGCGGCAATCCCGAACTGAAATGGTGCGATACGTCGCGGCGCGGATACATGGCGATGACGCTCACGCCCGACAGCGCGACCAATGAGTGGATCATGGTCGACACGATCAAGGCCAGCAACCCGGCCGCCCGTGTCGGGCACAGCACGACAATTCAGCGCGGGCGCAATGTGATGGCGTGACGGTTGCCCGGACGGCCCCGCTGCGGCACATAAGCGGCGGGGTCATCCGGGGAGCGGCGGTTTGCGCGTAACGATCAAGGACGTCTCGCGCGCATCAGGCGTATCGATCAAGACCGTGTCGCGCGTCCTCAACAAGGAACGCTATGTCGGCGCGGAAACACGCGCGCGGGTCGAGGCAGCGGTAGCCGAACTCAATTTCCGCCCGAGCATGGCGGCGCGCTCGCTGGCGGGAAAGCGCAGCTTCCAGATCGCGCTGATCTGCGACAATCCCAGCCCCTATTACGTCTACGAAATGCAATCGGGCATTCGTGATCGCTGCGCGCTCGACGGGGTGCGGATGATCGCACAGCCGTACGACCGCAATTCGCCGACCTTGCTCGACGATATCGAGAATCTGGTCGAGGCGACGCATGTCGACGGGCTGATCCTGACCCCGCCGGTGTCGGATTATCCAGCGGTATTGGAGTTGCTCGCCAAACGCGGCGTGCGCTTCGTCCGCGTGTCGCCGGGCAGCGCGGTCGCGCTCGCGCCATCGACCTTCATCGACAATGAAGCCGCCGCAGCGGCGATGACCGCGCATTTGCTCGGGCTCGGGCATCGCCGGATCGGCTTCATCGCCGGGCATCCGAGCTATGCGACGAGCGGGCAGCGGATGCGCGGCTATGCCAAGGCGCTCGGCAAGGAGGGGATTGCGCTCGACCCGGTGCTGGTGCGCGAGGGGAGCTACGATTTCGCCTCGGGTGCGGCTGCGGCCGAGGAATTGCTCGCGCTCGACCCGCCGCCGACCGCGATCTTCGCGTCGAGCGACGATATGGCGGCGGGCGCGCTTACCGCGGCGCATCGGCGCGGGCTGGCGGTGCCGGGACAGCTCTCCGTGGCTGGCTTCGACGACACCGCGCTCGCCGGGTTCGTCTGGCCGCCGCTCACCACGATCCGCCAGCCGACGCGCGAGATGGCGTATCAGGCGGCCGATCTGCTGCT
>JAIXZV010000338.1 GCA_027489365.1 Sphingomonadales bacterium | reverse complement strand
TTTCGCACGCGCCCGTAACGACAAGATTATCAAACGCCGTGATAGCACCGTTATTATCACGGAACTTAATCCCATGATAATGCGTACCGTCTCCCGGTTGCGATGTTCCGCTGTACTGTACAACTGAACCGTTTAGTTTGATCGGCATACTGCTGTGTCTCCTTGGTGGCTGCCATTGACAGAGGGCAGCAGGTCTGTCGTTGGTTAACCGACGTAGGTCCAGTCCAGGCCCAGGTCGCTGGTGGCGGTCAGCAGGCGACCTTCGCCCTGGCCGTACATCAGATAATGGGTCAGGGGATTGACACCGGCGGCCTTCAGGTCGCTGTTGGCGTCCAGGTAGGCGCTGACGTCCAGGTAGGCAGACGGGTCGCGGCCTTCGCGCCAGCCATAGTTCATGAAATGGAACCAGGGATCGACCTTGGCCGTGGCCACATCGGTGTTCTTGCTCAGGTAATAGGCGCTGTCGAACAGCGGGGTCAGGGACCGCCCTTCTGCCTTACCGAAAGCAAGATAGTGGTCATAGCCGCTCCGGAGGCTGCCGCCGGCGACCGCAGCCGCCACGTCGGGATTGGCGGCCAGGTAGCCCACCTCGTCATAGAGCGGGTTGGCCCGGGCATCGATGGAGGGCCGGCCTTCAGCCTGGCCCCACTGCTGCCAATGGGCGAAGCCGCTGGACAGCGCCCCGCGGGCGACGGCCGCCGCCACGTCCGGATTCTTGGACAGGTAGAAGGTCTCGTCGAACCCGCCGCCGAGCTTGACGTCGGCGTTCATCCATAAGCTGACCTTGCCGCCATCGTTGAAGGCCAAGAATTCCGTACCCAGATAGGTATCGGTGCCTTCCGACCCCACGACCTTCAGGCTGCCGTCCGATTGGCGGGTGATCGTGTAGCTGGAACGCGGGCCGAACAGACCGGCAACGTCGATGCCGGTGCCGCCGTCAAGGTAATCGGCACCGCTTCCGGCGACCGCCCGGTCATTGCCGGCGCCCAGGAACAGGCGGTCGTCGCCAGCCCCGCCCCAGACGCTGTCGTTGCCGGCCCCACCCCAGATCTCGTTGGCCACGGCGTTGCCGTTGATCCGGTCGTTGCCGGACCCGGCGCGGACGTTTTCGATGGTGCCGACGATGCCAAGGTTGTTCTCGCCGGTATAGAGCATCGCGGCGTTCTGGGCGCTGTGGTAGAGCGACGCCGTATTGATCAGCTTCTCGGCGTTGGTCACCCGCAGGTTGATGGACGACAGGCTGTTGGGAGTCAGGTCGATGGCAGACCGCATGGTGGAGGCGGACAGGTCGATTGTGTCGGTCCCGCCAGCGTCATAGATGGCCGTACGGAAGGCCGTATCCTGGGCCCAGGTGTAGGTGGTGTTGCCTGCGTTGGTCTTGGTGTTGGCGCCGTAAAGGTGCTGGCTGGCCAGGATATCGAGGATCTTGAGCTGGCTGTTGTCTAGGTTCAGGGCGCCGCCGCTGGCAGTGAAGCCGTAGGTCAGGATGCCTACATCGTCATAGGCCATGACGGTCAGCAGCTTGATCTGGTAGTCGGCTGGTAAGCTTCTTTGGTTGCCGAACGGATGCGAGAGGCCGAGGCTGTGACCGATCTCATGGGCAGCGACGGCAGCGATCGCGCTGTATTCGGAAGCGGTCAGAGAACCGTCGGCATGCATGCGGTCCAGCCAGCCATTGTCGATGCGGACGTCCCCGGCCAGGGGCGTGAACGTGAGCGCTGTGACGACCTTGCCGTCCGCCGAGGTAGTGTAGGATACGGCGCTGGGCTGATAGCTGTATCCCACGGCGGGTTTTTCCGCCGCCGTGAAGGTATCCGTGCCGAACATCAGCGTCTTGCCGGTGTTCTCCGTCGTTTCGGTGAAGGTGATGTTGGCGACGGCGGCCCATTTCGCCAGCTGCTCGACGACGATCTGCTTCTCGACCGTGTTCATGGGACGGAAGCCCGCGGTACCGGCGGCGATCGCTGTCTGGGCGAAACCGTACTTCAGGTCGACGGCAGTGCCGACGCCGATGTTGGAGTTCACCATCTCCAGGAAGGTCATGCCCCTGCCAGCCGCCAGATCGAAGTTCCAGCGGGTGGCGCCGGACGTGAAGTTGCCGGCGGCATCAATGGTGTTGCGGTAGGTCAGCAGGGCACGGATGTCGACGGTGGACAGATCGTAGGCGGAAACGCCGGGAACTGTAGTGGTCAGGGCAGTCGCAGCCAGGGGCGCGGGGTCGGACAGGGCCCGAGCAGCGCAGCAGGGACAGCTGGACGGGTGGGCAAGGGCAAGGGCAAGGGGGTCGGCAGCGGTCATCTTGTCTCCTCGTGGAAAACAAGCGCACCTCTCCCAGGCCCGGCGCTGGCGCCGGGCGGGTAGCAAACGCGAGCACGAGGACACGCGCCCCGACGGTTTCCCCGCGAGGGTGTTGTATATCCGTTGGGCCGCCCGACAAAGCGGGAACCCTCGTGTCGCGCTTCGATGCGCACTGCCTTCCGGTTGCTACTCTTTCAGACAGCCATGGGATAATGGCACATTAGATCATCGGTCCGCATTGCGATTTGCTGCTGGTTGGTACTCTCTGTTGCACACGGACGGGCCAAGGTTCTAGTGGGGAGAAATCCCCTATTTTTTTGCGCTGTATCACGATGGAGGTCAGGCGGATGGAAGGGGTTGAATACCTGCGATTGGAGGATCTGCGGGACCGCATGTTCACAGATGCAATCTCAATCTGGGCCCAGCATGGCTCAGGATCCGATCCGTACGACTTGGTACCGGCCATCAAATCCATCTGCGACAAGACCACCAACGCCTATGTCAGTGACATGTCGGCCGACTCCCCGCTGGATTACCGCGTCAACATCGTCCACGACACCTTCGACCTGCGGTCTGGCTGGGGCAACACCTTCCTCCTTGGGGACTACCCTGACCGGCGTTACATCGAGCGCTTCACAGTCCCGAGCTACGTCGCGACGAAGCGTGAAGGCCAGATCAGCTGCACCAGGGTTAGCACTAGGATGCAGCACGGATTTGCGTCGTACGAAGGCCTCGTACTGCCATTTAGCGATAGCGAGGGACGGACATTAATGAGCCTGTCCCTTTCGCGCCGGTTGCTGCTGATTGAGCACATACCTACCGTCAGCACGAAACTAACGCCACGGGAACGGCAGTGCCTGGAATTGCTTACCGTCGGGCAACCTGCGAAACTCATCGCGGCGAATCTGGGATTGGCGCAAAAGACAATCGAGAACACGGTCGATCGCCTGAAGTCCAAGCTCAACGCACGAAACGCAGCTGAAGCTGCCGCAAAGGCTGCATTCCTGTCGGCTATCGGCGAGATCGATGGCCCAGCCATTGGCGGCGTCCCGCAGCTGTCGCGGCGCGAAAAACAGTGCCTCGGGTTGATAGTGGCAGGACGAACCTGGGGCGAGATCGCAGACGAGCTGGCCATCTCGCCAAAAACCGTCGACAAGCATGTGGCGGGACTGAAGGTTAAGTTCGGCATCCGATCAATGGCAGAATTGGCTGCACGGGGGTTGTTGAACTTCGTGCATAAGTGATGATGGACGGGGGATAGATGCCGGCCCCTTCCTCCAGGTCCGCCGTCGCCTTCGGCGCCGTGCAGGGCGCCGATTGAGTGGCGGGATGTTACCTTCGGGGAAAGGCAATGGTTAACAATCGTTAAGTTTTGTGAGGCAATCCGGCTGCATCTGTGAAATTTGTGAAGTCGTGTGAAAACCCCATTTCACAGTTTATCACTCTGATTTATATAGCTTTTTTCCTCTTTGTGAAATTGTGAAAGGGAAAAAAGAGTTTTTAAGCAGAAAAGTTAGAGAGGGTATCGAACCGATATATAGGGGCATATACGTGTATATAGGAGTTTCGCCAGAAACCCTTCACAAATTTCACAAATGGCCTTTTATCCAATTATTTCAACGGATTACACTGTGAAATGGCCATTTCACACAGCTTCACAGTTTTCACAATCCAGCCGCGGATTGCCGCACTTTGGCGAAACTGCGAAATATGTCTTGCTGCATATCCTCCATACCGGCTATCCTCATCTCAACAAGCGCACCCAGGCGGCAGCCACCGCCCGATCGCGCCAGGAGATGCAAACATGACCGCCGCCGGCCAGGCCCCCGCAGACCCGCTGATACGCTATTCCTACGCCGCGCGCGGGCCGGATGGCCGCGTGGCGCAGCAAGAGGCCACTGCGCCGTCAGATCGGCCGACCATGGTTACGCTGCTGCCGCGCGGGGATGTTGTCGACTTGGTCTTGCGGCCAACCCTCTGGGCAGCTGCCGGGGCCGGCAAGGATCGTGTAAGGCCTGGCGAGCCAGGGTTTATGCTTGGTATCCATGATGATCCTGTCACAGTCGCCGACACTGACTACGTCAGACGGATGCGGTACTGGCTGCACCCTGAGACGAATAAGGCAAAGCTCATCTCCTACGTTCCTCGCGTTCTTGCACAGCTTGCCGGCGCCGATCGTCCGGATTGGCAGCGCCATGACCGTGCTGTTATCGCCAACGCCCTCGCCGAAGATCTTGGCTTACAGATCCGCGGTGCCATCTGGTGCCAGACTGATCTGACGGTCCGGCGCATCGATGTTGACACATCCGGCGCATCAGACGCCGATGTCGGCACTTTCGCCGCTGCAATGACGCCGGCCACCCGCGCGGCGATAGCCGAAAATTTCCTGCCCTTGCACCGCCCAGCCGAGACCGTCGCCGCAGGCGGTACGCTTAGCCCCTCCGTCTACGCCGCCGCCAGGGCGGCCCTCCGCGCACTGCGGGATGCTGGCGGCGAGCTGCTGCTGTGCAAGTCCGGCGGCGACCCGCGGATTGTTGTGCAGCAGCCGGGCGCGAAGATCCCGGATGATGTCATAGCCGGTGTCCGCGGTTGCTTAGGGGTTTGCATCGAGATCCTGGATGTCCAGGCAAACTGGGCCAGGGCCATTGCTGACGGCTTGGCCACCGACATTTCGCCGCTGATTATTTCGGCTGCGATGCACGAGGCTGACAGGGCTGCATCTGCGCTATCTATGACACCCAGCCGGTATTCTGATGATCCTGCCGGAATAGCGGCTTTCATGGCGCAGTTGATTGACCTGGATCTCCTCCCTACACATGTCGACCCAGCGACCGGCTGGCCCATGCCGCCAGATCTGTCGCGCTGGCTTGCGGCGCCGCAGGAGGTTCGAGCTGGCTGGTCGCAGTATTCCGCCGCCCTGCGAGATCGTCTGCTTGCCGACCACGTCGTCAGCCTTGCGGACCTTCGTGCCGCTGGCTTCGATGCCAGCATCACCCGCGACCCCGGCGGCCGCCACATATCCCTGCTTGTCGAACCGATCGTCTTTCACACGCCCGCGCCAGACGGCTGGCCCGGCGACCGCCAGCCAGCCGAGAAAGAAGCCGCCGCTCGCAAGATTCCCCACGATCTTTGGATGCGGATCCGCTATTCCGCGACCCGGATCGCCGCCGAGCTGATCACTGCTGCAGGCGACCAGCCGCCCGATTACACGGTCGCCATCGAGGTCGTACCGCCATCGTCGATGATGCGCCAGTCGGCCGGCGATGACGATAATGATGCGCCGGCCCGTTTTTCCATTGTGGTGCCGGACCATTTTTGCGCTCGCACTGCCGCCCTGGCGTTTTCGAGTGCTGTGCGGATGGGCGACGTTACAAGAGATGAGGCTATCCGGGTCGCCACGGATGCGGCTTTCATGGGCACCGGTGGGGGCGAGCGGCGTGAGCTTGCTGGTCGCCTGCTGGATGCGGTGACGGATCTGGCGGTTAGGCTGACTGATGGGCAGGCGATGGCTGTGGAGGAGAATGGATGGAAGCGTCTGCCTGCTGAACTTGGCAGCCTGCACGGCGCAGCATATGACTTGGCTATGGCGTCGCCGATCTACGCGCTGGCTGGCATTCGGGATGTTTTGCCTGACGTGCCCGGTGCCCGTGACGTCATTGGTAAGCTTATGGACGCTCTCCATAAGGTCGGCTACGCACGGCCTAGCACCCAATCTTCAACCAATGGAAAGGTGGCCTGACCGGGATCAGGCCGCCTTCTTTTTCAAGCCCTCATCACGGATTACTGTCGCTGCCCAGGCGCCAATAAGCAGAGCATCTGCTTCGTCGTGATCCGCTGGAGCATACCCTGGAAAAGCCTTCCTGGCCGCTGCGACCATGGCCGACTTGTCGGCATCGCCTTTGCCTGTAGCCCATTTTTTCAGCTCGCTGGGGCCCGTCTCCATCCGGCGGATCGCAAGGTGGTGGCCAACTCGGTGCGCCGTCCACACCAGTCCAAACAACAAATATGTCGACGCCCCGCGCATGGGCGGTCGCTCAATCGCAATGACGTCAATCCTGTGCTTGCGGCACATGCCCAACAGCCAGGATTCAAAGGCCTGGCCCAACTCGGCATAGTCGCCGATATGCTGGAAACTCTGCGCTCCGCTTGCCACACGGGTCCAGCGTACGCCGTCGATGACGGCCCACCCCGTGTTTCGTTTGCTCGGGTCAATCGCAAGAATCTTCATGTCGCGATTGTCGAATTATTCGACATACAACGCAAGATTTTTCTTGCATCACCCGACAATCTGACCTACTTTTTGATCTGCGGGCCTCGCCGGTCCGCACTGTTTGCTTTCCTTCTCCTAATGCCAAAACCTTGGCCGGCCCACGTTTGGGCCGGCCACTTTTCCGCACGCGCCCATTGCGCGGCAAGGAGGTGGATATGCAGCAGCCGACCACGACAAACCCAACTGCGAAGCCGATCCTGCCATGGGGTCCGGGTGACATCTATTCGAAGCCCTATCGCACGGCGGCGATCCTGGAGCTTGCGCGCATAGGGGATGACCCAGCGATAGCGGCTGAGGCAATCCGGGCCATGCGTATCTTGCAACCGGCTTGTCGCGTGTCGTCGTCCGCGGTGCCGATCGCCGATATCAGGGCGCTGACGGACAGGTATCGGGAGCAGGTAAGCCGGCCGATGATGCATCTGCTGGCGACCGCGGCCGGCATGCAAGAGCCTGATTTTCCTGCGCTCTGTCGTTATGAGCTTGGCCTTGAGATGCCAAAGATTCCTATCCCGGATAAGATTTTTTGCCAAATGGTTGCCAAGGCCGGCTTGGCGGCGATGACGGACATGCAGCGCATTGCGATATCGCTCATCCTGCACCCACTGGGGCGGCCATTTTTGGTTGGCGTGAGCCAGATTTTCCCGGTGCAGTATGCTGCCGCCCAGGAGGAAGGCGGCGATGGTGGCGGATCCGGCGAAGCTGGGGCTGGTGCGGCGCTCGAACCTGCGCCTGGACCGGCTGACGATGACCATAAAGACGAGGCAAAGAGCGCATTTGCTGTGATTGCTGCCGCTCTCGCTGCCATCGACGACGATCCGTCACCATGACAATGTACTGCATAGTGTCAGCAGAGGCGATGGCTGCCGCAGGTGGCAACAGGGGGAAAATGATGGCCCAGGCCGGCCACGCCTTTCTCCATGCTTTCATTGATGCTGTAGCCCGCTTTCCGGCCGCAGCAGCAGCCTACTCCGCATCTGACTCCCCGCGCAAAATCGTCCTGGTCGCCGCCACAGCCGATGCCATGACCGCACTGGCATCCGCATACCGCGACCGGTCCGGCATTTTCCTGGTCGTCGATGCCGGGCACACGGTTTTTGCTGGCCCGACCATGACATGTCTCGGTATTGGGCCGATCTGTGCCGACGACGTCGGCTCTGACTTGCAGGGCCTACCAGCGCTGAGGTGAGACAAGCACAGACAGACATGATCAGGTTCTGACAGGGCGGCTGCAGCGATGTGGCCGCCCTTTCTGTTTCCAGGTGGGATGGCCGACGCCGGCTTCGCCCCCTCCAACATGGCCACCGACGTCGCCTGCGGCGCCGGAGAAGGGCGGCGATTGAGTGGCGGGATCTCGCCTTCGGGGGAATGGGGTGGTTAACAACTGTTAAGTTTTGGTGAGGAAATCCTGGGGGTGATTTGTGAAATTTGTGAAGCTCTGTGAAAACCCCATTTCACAGAATATCTCTTTGATTTATATAGCTTTTTCCCCTTTGTGAAATTGTGAATGGTAAAAAAGAGTTTTTAAGATAGAAAGTTAGAAGGGGTATCGAACCGATATATAGGGCCCTATACGTGTATATAGGAGTTTCGCTGGAAAGCCTTCACAAACTTCACAAATGGCATTTATCTCAATAATACCAATGGTTTACACTGTGAAATGGCCATTTCACACGGTTTCACAAATTTCACAAATCGGAGACGGATTGCCGCACTTTGGAGGATTGTCGATCATCTGCTTGCTGCATACCCGACAATCTGCCATCATCCCGACAGAGACAGCCTCCACCCGCGAAGCGACCGCCCAGATGCCCTCCAGCTTGATCGACATACGCACAAATGCCGGCCGGGTTGCCGATGCCTTGGGTAAGGTGGCCGGCAAGCTTGAGCGCACGGTGGCCAAGGCTATCAACAGCGTCGCCAAGGCTACTCACGAGCATGTGACATCGCAGCTGGACGTTCGCATAGACAAACCTGTCCCTTTCACCCGGCGCGCCTACCGCATCGCCTATGCCGCCCCTGGCGCTCTCGCCGCTCGTGTCTATGCCCAAGACATCCAGGCAGCTTACCTCCTGAAAATTGAGACTGGCGGCACTACGCGGGTCGAACCAGGCAAGCCCTTGTTGATGCCTTTTGCCCAGCGGACGAACGCCAACGGCAACATTCCCAGGGGCGCGATCTCCCGCGCCCTGGGTCGCCCCACAGTCTTCGCCGGCCGCCCTGCACCAGGAACCCAGCCGGGCGTCTGGCGCAAGCCCAAGGCCAAGCGCTCTGCTGCTGCTGGCCGGCCCGCCCGCTCCGAGCTTCTTGTTGCTTTCCTGAAGTCTCGCACCCACAAGCCCCAGCTCCGCTTCGCCCAGGACGCAAAGGACGCTGCTGATCGCAACGCCAGCAAGGTCGCCGACGCTGTCTCAGCGCTGGTCGACTCTTACATCGTCCCGTAGGCGGGATGGGCAAAAAGGTTTGAACCTTCACAGGTAATTCGCGCACTTCGTTCTGTTCGACACACGACTATTATCCTACACGACACCACGCGGGCTGGCCCTCTCCCACGCTGTTGAGCCTTCCACCCGCTGTCGAGCCTGCCCCCTCCCTCTCTCCCCACCCGGCAGCCTTCCCCACACGCTCCCACACCCATGTCCGCCCCCACCCACGCAGGTCCCATGTCCGCCCTCACACCCACACCCCCAGGCCAGACCTTCGCATCGCTTCCGCCTTGGCCTGGCGCGGCTGCGCCGGCACGGGTGATGGCTGCCATGGCTGCGCGTCGCGTGGGCAAGCGGTGGGCGATGATGCAGGAGCAGGGCCAGCAGGACGGTGGCAATGGTGATGCTGAGCGGTGGTGGTGGAGAATGGATGCCAGACCAGCGGGGACAGCCGGGGACCCAGCAGGGTCAGACAAACACAGGTAATTCGCGCACTTCGTTCT
>JAIXZV010000014.1 GCA_027489365.1 Sphingomonadales bacterium | reverse complement strand
CGCCATCATCACCATGAATGGCGCAGTTACGCCTATGGACGGCGGCGAGGTGGAACTGCCGCTTGATGGCCGCGAGGCGGCCGCCCGAGAGGCCTACACCACCAACCTGCACAAGAGCCTGTCCTTCGAGACACCGTTATGCCCGCCCACGGCCGCCGCCACGGCGCCGCACTGGGGACCGGTGGCGCGGGCCATGTCGCTGGACGAAACCATCGTGGCCACCACGCGGGTGGAGTACACGCCGACCCTGTCCGGCCAGGAGAGCTTCACGGCCCGCTACTACCAGGACGGACAATCGCGCGTCATGGCGGGACTTATGGGTGGTGGTGCCATCCGCCTGTCCAACGGACAGGTGCCGCTGCTGGCCTTCAACGGCAAAGGCAATTTCGCCGCCGGCACCGCCGCCAGTGCGCCGGCCGCCACCCCGAACTATGCCAGCTATATTCAGCCGCGCGTGGTCAGCTTTGAGAATACGCCCACCTTCCAGCTGGCGGGTGTCGACCTGATGTTCGAGAGCCTGGAGATCAATCTGGGCAATGACGCGATCTATGACAATCGGCCCAACTATCGCGGTGCCGAGGTCAATGTCTTCAACCCCACCGGCACACTCGTGTTTCTTGATCCCGGCGTCGCGGCGCTGGCCATCGAAAGCATGCTGGATACCAAGGTCGCCCTCTCGCTGATCCACTACACCAGTGCCGGCACACAGGTCGGGGTCACTGCCGCATCGGTGCAGATCGGTCGGGTCAGTCACACCGAGGTCAATGCCAAGCGCGCCATTTCGGTGCCGGTCCGTTTCACGCGGCCGTCCGCTGGCGGGCCTGCCTTCAAGCTGTGGTCCGGTACCGCGCCGACCTGATCGGCGCCCGCCCTTCCTCCCCCTTGGCCGGCACTGCCGGCCATCTTTTTCCCTGCTGAATGGAGCGCTCAATGGGTTTGATCCTCGGTCCCCGCACCTATGAATGGCCCGTCCTGGTGCCGGTTCCCAACCCGTCCATCCCCGGCCAATTCGAGACGCGGCGCCTGACCGCGCTGTTCCAGCCCCTGCCCAACTCCGAAGAGGAAGACCTGCTGACCGGCCTGGCCCGCGCCGGCCGACAGCGCGACCAGCGGCGTGAGCGCCTGCGCCTGGTGCTGAAAGACCTGCGCGGCCTGCTGGACGATTGCGGCGGAGACATCAGCCTTGGCGATGCGCTGGAGGATGTGCTGAACGATCCCCGCCTGGTGGCGGCGCTCGACAAGGCCTACATGGCGTCCGTGGCCGGCGTCGCCCCCGGCAAGGCCGCTGTCGTCAAGGAAGGTTACGTCCTGACTGGCGATGCGACCTGGCGCTTCCCCATCGATGTGGAACTGCCTGACCCAGCCCGCATCGGCAAGACGGTCACGCACCGGCTGATGGGCACCTTCCGCGACCTGGGCCTGACGGAGACGGCGCAGACACGCGATCTGGTCGCGGAAGTCGTCGTGGATGTCCAGGGCTTCCAGACTGCCGACGGCAAGGCTGTGGCCTGGGAGCAGGCGGAGGCGGCGGCCCTGGATGATCCGGCCATCACCAACGCTATCCTGCTGGCCTACCAGCGCGGCCTGGATGGTACCGCAGTACAGGCGCGCCGCGAAAAAAACTGAGAGAGGCCGCCCGGTTCTGGGCGGGGCGGCGGCGGGGCGTAGCCACCCCGTCGGCCACGTCGGAGCTGGATCAGGATCTGGCACTGGCGGGGATGCCACCGGACCTGGCGGCCAGGATGCGGGCGGACATGGATGCCGCCAAGGTTGAGGCGGCGGATTGCTGCCTGGTGCGTCCCGACTGCTGGGACATCGTCATGGCCTGGCGCGTGATCTGCGGACAATGGCGGACCGCCAGTCCGGGCGGAATGGCGGGCGGGATCGTCTGGATGGGGCTGGATTACGCGAGCGTCGCCGCCGGCCTGGCCGGCATGGGGATCGAACAGACGCCCGATCTGTGGTGGGGCCTGCGGGTCATGGAGGCCGAGGCTAAAGGGGAGCTGAACAAGTGAACGGCCTGCGTTACGGCATTGTCATCGACGCGGACAGCAGAGGCGCACAGCAAGGCGTGCGCGAGCTTGGCGGTGCCGTGCGCGACATGGCCAAGGCCGGTGATGCGCTTGCCCCCCTGAAGCAGCAGCTGGCCGAGGTGGCCAAGCTGGGCAGAGAGGCCGGACGCGGTAGCATCGGCCAGGCCATTGCCAGAGATATCCAGAGTGCGGCAAAGGCTGCGGCGGCTGGCAATGTCGAGGCAACCCAGGCCATTCTGGCCACGGCAGAGGCGAACAAGCAGGCGGCCCTCGCTGCTGTCCAGGGTGCCCGCGCTGTCGCGCAGGCAAGCGGAGATTACACGCAGCTTGGTGCCGCCGTTCGGGATGTAGCGGCGGCCCATGCTGCCGTGAAGGCCGCACAGGATGCTGTTGAGGCCGCAAGTCGAGTATCGGCACGCGGCGAGGCGATCAGGGCGGCGCGAGACGAGGCCATGGCCCTGCGTGAGGCTGCCGATGCGCAGGCCCGGTACAACCAGCTGCTGGGGGTCAGTCGGGCCACCAACGACAATGACTATGACCAGCGGGCAGCCGATATGGCGGCCTGGGGCGCGCAGATCGATGCGGTCCGCGCCCGCTATGTCCCGCTGGAGGCGCAGCTACAGGCCCACCGTCGAACGGTGGACGATATTGCCGAGGCCGAGCGGCTGGGTATTCTGAGCACCAATGAGGCAACAGCCGCCAGGGCGCGGGCAACAGCGGCGCTGCGACAGGCCGAGGAGGCCCACAAGAAGCAAGGTGAAGCTGCCACACAGAGTGCCAAGGGCGTGCAGCTGGCCGCACATGAGGCTGCCAACCTGAGTTTCCAGATCCAGGACGTGTTTGTGCAGCTGGCGGGCGGGCAGAACCCGCTGCTGATTATAGCCCAACAAGGCCCGCAGGCGGCCATGGCGGTCGGCGGGGTAAGCAACTTGTTGAAGCTGATGCTGTCTCCGCTATCGCTTGCGGTCGGCGGCACCTTGGCGTTGGGAGCCGCCTTCTTTGCCGCCGCCAGCTACATGTCTGGACTGTCCGCAGAGACCCGCGAGTATGAAACGCGCCTGAAGGCACTGAACCCACAGCTTGACCTGTCGGTTGATAAGTATCGGGCGATGGCCAAGGAGATCGCCGCCGCCCGGACGGTGTCAAAGTCCGACGCCGCCGCCGCCATCCAGCGCATCACTGTCGTGCCCACGATCCGGTCGGCGGATCTGGTGCGGTCCCTGGCAGGCCTGTCACAGGATGTTGCCGCTGTTCTGGGTGGTGGTGTCGAAAGCTGGGCTGAAAAGCTGGCCAAGGCCACGGGGCGCGGCAGTGCCGGCATTCGGGAACTGGATGAGCAGCTGGGCTTCCTCACGGCATCGCAGGCGGCAAACATCCGGTCGCTGGAGATGCAGGGGCGCCAGGCCGAGGCGGTTGCCATCGCTGTGGGGGCGTTGGAAAGCCGCTTTGGTGGCGCCGCCAAGGAGATGCAGTCCCAGTATGGCCAGGCCATGACTGAGATGGGCAATGCCTGGGACGCCTTCCTGGCCCGGGTGTTCGACGAGGATGTGCAGAAGCGGGCGGCCAATGTTGCCAAGGCCATTACTGCCATAATCCGGGCGCTGACACCAGCTACCGCTGCCGAGGCCAATCTCGCCCGTCTGATTACCAAGATGGAAGAAGTGGACGCGGCCAGAAATGAACTGGTCGCAGCGCGGACGAGGGGTGCCGTCGGGCCTGGCATTGACATACTGGAGGGCAAGTTAGCTGCGTTGCAGAAGCAGCTGGAAGAGCTACAGAGGGTACAGGCTGCCAACCCGATTGAAAAGCTGGCTGAAGGCGTACCGGCCGTCACTGCTGCGGTCGCCACCACCACCCAGGCGCTCGGCAAGCTGACCGAACAGGAGCAGAAGCGCGTTGATGAGGCGCGGGCCAGCCTGGAGCGTTACCGTGACGGGTTAAAAGGCGTCGGTCTGGCACGGCAGCTGGCGGCGGCCGGTGCGCAGGCCTACTACGCCGAGTTGGAGAGAGGCGGCAGCAAGCAGGCCGCAGAGCAGCAGCGGATGATCGCGCAGCAGCGCGTGATGGCCGATTATGAGGCCTCGTTGCGCGATACGGCGCTGGCCAGTCGCCTTCAGACCGAGGCCCAAGAGCGCCTCGCGGCAGCCGCTGGCAAGGGCGAAGCCGCCCAGCGCGCGGCGGCGGCGGCCAATGAGATCGCGGCGGCATCCGCCCGGTCGGCGACTGAGGGCGCGATTGTCCGGGCAGACCAGGCGCGAAGGGAAGCGGCCACCGTCAAAGGCCTGACCAGCGAGCTGGTCGCCGGCATGCAGGCCGAGGCGGCAGCCAATCAGCGGGCGACGGCGGCCCTGAAGCAGGGTGGCCAAGCGGCGGCATTGGCGGCGCGCGAGGAGTATCGGCTGGCCCAACAGCGCCTGCTGGGTGTGGGCGCTGTCGAAAAACTGACCGAGGTGATGCAGGCCTATGACGCGCTGATGCAGTCGCAGCAGGAACGCGCCGAGGCTGGTGAAGATGGCCAGCGGCTGCGGGATCTGCGCGATGAGTTAAAGCTTCTGGAGCGGCGCAATAAGCTGCTGGCCGAGCAGGCGCGGGGCGGGGCGGCAGGGTTGGCGGCCGGAGCGGCTGTGGCGCGGCTGGATATCGAAGCCCAGATCGATGAGAAGGTGTTGCAGCGCCAGCGGGAGCTGCTGGCGCTGTCCAAACAGGTACAGGGCATCAACGTCGAAACGGAGACGCTGAAGTATCGGTTCGCGCTGGAGGATCAGGCGCGGGAGGAGCGCCGGATCGAAAAGCAGGCGTTGGCAGCCCGGGCGGCAGATACGCTTGGGAACCTGTTCACGCGAATTGAAGCGGGGGATTGGAGCTCGGTCGCTGAGGGTGTAGGCGTCTTCGTGACAGAACTGAACGCGCTGGAAGCACACACTGGTTCGGCGGTCGATGCCTTTGCAGCCTTGGGTGACAAGCTGCTGGAGTCAGCGGAGGCGGGCAATGCGCTGGGCAATGTTGTCGGCGATATTCTGGGACGCTCGGAACAGCAGAACAAAAATGCACAGATCGGCGGTACCGTCGGTAGCGTCATCGGCAGTCAGTTTGGCCCGGCGGGCAAGGCTATCGGGTCCTTCATCGGAAACGTGATTGGCGGGCTGTTCGGACCCGGCAAGAGCGATAGCACTGCTGGCGTAGAGATCACTCCGTCGTCGGGCCGGAACGTCAATTACGACACCAAGGCGTCGAAGCAGGACAGCGGCAATATGTCGGCGCGTGATGCGCTGGCCGACAGCGTCCAGCAGTTCGCCAAGCTGCTGAAGGATTTCACGGGCGGCACGCTATCGGACCGCGTAGCCATTGAGGTCGGCGCGCGCGACGGCAACCGGTGGCGCGTCTATGGTCAGGATGGGCAGTTGGCCGCCAGCGGCACGGCAGCTGTGGGTGACACGGAAGGTACGCTTGGCCAGGTACTGGCGGCCATCACGTCGACGCTGTCCGGCGTGCCGGATGAGCTGAAAGCGCGCCTTCAGGCGATTGACTTCTCAAACCTGACGCGCGCCGAGAGCGATCTGCAGTTCGTGCTGAACTATCGCACGGCCATCGCCACGTTGAACGGCACGCTGGAGGGTGGGGCCGACGCGGTGCAGACCGCGCGGCAGAACGTCATCGACCTGTTGAACCAGGTCCGTGACTTCGGCGCGCAGGCAGCCCGGCTGGGCTATGATACGGCCGAAACGGCT
>JAIXZV010000322.1 GCA_027489365.1 Sphingomonadales bacterium | reverse complement strand
CTTCTTCCGCGCCGATCGCACGGTCGAACTCGGCAGCAATGCCTTCGCGGGCTCCCTCGGCTGAATCCTCCAGCGCGCCGAGGTATTTCAACGCGTCGACGATAGCCGTGCTTATCCAAACCCCTTGACGATTGGCGTCGATCGCCTCGATCGCTTCGATGAGGGCCGCGATACTGCGCTCGCTTGCACCGCGCACGAAGGGTGCGGTCTCGAGAATGGAGAGCTTTACGTGATAGGGCTCAATGTGAAACCGCTCTTGCACGACCCGCGTCAGGCTCTCGGCAACCTCATCGATATCAGTCTGACCATGGAACATGCGCCGGCGGTCGAGATAGAAATTCAACTGTCCCGAGGTCAGAGACATCATGTCCCTCGGCGCGTTCCGCACCGGACTTTCACCGATCTCAAACATTCCGCTCATGGCGAGACGCCCGATCTTCGTGAAACCCGTTTCACGCCCGATCCCGTAATAGGCCAAGCTGAACGCATCGCTTCTGAGCGCTTGGATGCCCGCCGCGGTCGCCTCATCAAATATCCGCCGCCTCTCGCTATAGAGCGCAGCGTCCATCGTTGCGCACAGGGCAAAGTAGCGCTCAATCCGATGTCCAGTGCCGACCTCACGCGCGAGAGCGCTAATTCGGGCTGTTTCCGGATCTGATCTCTCCCGTACCGAGCCCGGCTCCCATCCGACACTGCCCCGCTCGCCGGGAATGATTGCCAAGCGAAGTTCGGCGATCTCAGCCTCCAGATCATCCTCGGTGTCCGACAAGAGTCGATCAGCCGCCTCGGCGGCGACCGGGCCCGCGAGGCCCCGGGCCGCTTCGTAGATCAAGGCGTGATCACTGGTGGTCCGCAAAACCATATCGACGACCTGTGGATCTTCGATCACCGACAGGATGTCGGTCGCGATCCCCGCCATGAGCGGAAGGGAGAGCAAGATCGCGAACTTCTCGCCGGCCTGCGGCGCGATTTGAGCAAATGCGAACGCGGCGCAAGCATTAAGAAGGATCTCGTGCGCGAACGAAACCCGGCCTCCCCGACGGACGACCACCTGCGCGGCGAAAAGGGCATCGATGTCCGCGCCGGAAAGGCTATTTGAGTGCATCGTTTCGTCGAACACGGTTTCGTTCATCGAGAAGCTAACGGTCTCGATAAGCGTTTGCGCGAGTCGGCGAAGGCCAGCTGATCCAACGCGCTGTGCGGTGCCAAGGCGCTTGCGAATGAGCTGATCAACTAGCAGCTGGCGCGACGCGTCCCCCGGGATGTCGGACCCGATCTCGGCGACGATCGCTGCCTCGAACCCGCTGGTGACGGCCTTCAAAACCGCGCGCATGCTGGCGCTCACGGTCATCTGTTTTGTGGCCGCTATCTGCTCCTTCAACTCGGTGCTGGGCGGCCCCACCGCAATCGAGGTCAGTCCCGCCAGTTGCTCCGCCGGAGCCGACTGGCCAGTGACGATGACGCGCGCGTCGAGCCTTCGCGCGATCGCGCGCAGTCCTCGCAGCCCTTCCTCACGCCTAGCGCCCAGTTCGTTGGCGCCGTCCAGAATGATGAGCACCGGTGTGCCCGTCTCCCGAATCACCCCGAACAAATCCGCCAAGCTCGCGCCAGTGACGAGCGCCAGCTCGCGCTTGAGCAGCCTAGCCCACGATCCGTCGAAATCCTTGGCAGCGACGAACAGGACGCATTCCCCGGCACGCGATAGTCGACCACCGATCCACCGCGCGATCATCGTCTTGCCGCAACCCGAAGGCCCCTGGACGTAAAGACCGGGTGTGTCCTTCGCGGCTGCAACAAGCTCGTCGCGTTGCACTTCGGTTTCGGGCAACCATGCGTTGCCCTCCCGCTCGAGCTCGCTCGCGATGCGGTCTCGGTAATCGCGCATGAGCGCGAACGAAGGTTCGAGCGCGGTGCCTCCTCGAACTTCCTCGACAGTCGCATGACGCAATGAAAGACTGTTCGCGAAGGCACGCCAATCATCGAGCGACCATGGGTTCGGTCGATCCCCGGTGCCGGTTGGCAGAAAGCCGTCGAGGTCCATGACGGCAACCTTGAAATCGCCCGTCGTCATGTCCGAACCCATCGGCAACGGCCGAGCGAACACCACCGCCGCGTCGGGATAGAAGCTCCCGACGTGCCCGCGCTTTCGCATAGCATCGAGCAGTCGCTCTTTTTGCCCTAGCGCTTGGCGATATCCGTTGGTGTATTGCCGCCACTCTCCAGAAGCGTCGAGCCGCGCCCAGTCGCCATCCAACTGACCGCGGACCGGCATCGCCGACGCCTTCACCTCGACCACGACGACCCGAACGTCCGTCACGACGACGCAGTCTATCTGGCGACCACCGATCTGAAAGTTTGCGAGGATGATGAACGCCTTGTCGGCGGCAACCAAGGCGGCGTGGACATGATCCAGCACATGCCGCTCGGACCATTCGCCGATGGCCGCCCCGATATAGATTTCGCCAAGGTTGCTTTTTGCGGTCACGCCGCAAAGCATAGCAACGATATGGCATGCTCGATATCGCCGCGTCGCTGATCAGCCTCCGCGAACAGGCGCGACGTTTCACGCCGCGCCTGTTCTGGTCTTACAAGTCCTCTTCGTTGATCTCGACTAGATCCCCCGGCGTCTCGCTCGCGTAATCATAGTCATCGCCCTCCCATTCGGCGTCGAAACGCTCTTCATGGCCATCACCCTCGACAAGCAACCCGTTAAAGCCATTCGTCACTTCTCGCACGGCGCGCTTCACATCCTCGGCAATCCACGCGTACCAGCCGCCCGGCACCACCCTGACCCAGTAATCGGCGTTGGCGTTGGAGTCACACCAGATCGAAGCGATCCGCTCGCGAGTATGATCGGGCAGCGCATCGACGACCGCCCGCATCGTCACCAATTCGTGACGCACGTCCCAACGACTGGAGACATCGACCGCACGATAGCCACCGCTAAGCTCCGGCGCTTTCGGACCCGCCGCCTCGATGTCGATATCGCGCTGGTGCTTGAGTGCCGCAGCTAGCTCAGGCGACATCTCGACATATTCGACGGGCGATAAAGCAGGCGCCGGCGCCTCGCCGGGCCAGTCCACTTCGCTGTAGGGCGCTGGAAGCGCCGCGAGCCGTCGGATCAGCGCCGCGAGGTCAATCTTTCCCGGCTTCACCGTCAGGTGAAGCTCGGTGCCGAAACCGTACATGCTGCCCCAATGCGACCTGGCCGTCTCCCAGCCGTGCGTTTCGTGCCAGACCCTGCGGGCGTCCGCACTGAGCTGATGTCGGCCGGGGTAAGGCTCTTCGGTCAGGAGGAAGCTGCGGGTCGCCGGATCGTACCAGCCCCTGTCGTGGTCGGCACCGGGCGGCCGAAAATTCTGATCACCCTTTGGGTAACATTTTCCTCCGCGCGCCGGCTTGAGGCCGGTAGCGCTGATGAATTGCAGCGTGCGTGCCATCCGACAGATTTCGGCTCGCGCCTGGCGTTGGCTGTCCGATCGGCCATAACCGATCAACGAGCCGTCCTTGTCGATACGCGCGCCACTCAAATGCCCCGTAAGTTGAGCCGGGGTCACGAGTTCGCCGAGCGGCTTGTCGAACAGGAACGTGCGGGACTCGTTGCCGCGCGTCCCCGCTGAATGATCGGACCAGAATTCAAAAATCTTGACTTGGTGTCCGGCAGCTCCAGCGCTCTCAGCAAAGGCACTTTGTGCGGCGTGATAGTCAGCATAGCCGGCCTCGCGCGCCACCTTCTCCAACGCGGCACGATAGGCGATCCCTGTTCCGCGCCGCGCCTTCTTTGCCGCGCGCTTCAATCCATCAAGTGTAGCATAATATTTCGTCATGACCGTCTCCGTCGGCCGTGATTGAAACGTCGCCCGCTAACGCTTCCCACAGCCTCGGATCGGGCATGGTGCATCGAATATTCCTGACAGTGCCGGTTAGGGCTGGGCCTTGCGGGCGGCTCGCTCCTGTCGAGAGCTAGGTCTAGATGTACCCTTTGCCACGCCGGGCGCAAGAGGGGGCATCAGCCCGCTTTACGGATCGCTGCCCACACCCTATCTTTGACGCATGGCAACGATCACCACGCGACTGAACCAGCGGCGTACAGCTTCGGCGGCGCGCCGGGTCGGCGGCTATTCCGAGCTGGTCCGCCTGAGCGCTGAACGGCTGCACCGCGGTCGAGACGGGATCATCACGCGCAACGTCAACACTGGCGAGTTCTCGGTGAAGCCGGCGGACGCCGACTAAGATACCCCGTTGAACTTCACGCTTGCCCTTCTTGCAGGGCTCGTCCTGCTGCTTCCCGGCATCACTGCGTTGGTCAGCTGGAACATGCAGGGCGCCGGTCAGGGTGCCAAGCGGCCCGAGTTGCAACTCACCTCTGTCAGCGCGCTATTCGCGGCTCTCGGCGTCGCGATCGTCATGCACGTTCTCGGCTACGGCCTCATATCCCTGTTGTGGGGTGCCGCGCTTGAGCTTGGCACCATCGTCAAACCTGTCGGGCCGCTGATCGACAATCCTTACGAAATGGCGATCGCCGTCTCACTCGGCACCGGCAAGCCGACATCGGGCAGCGTCGAGTCCTTCCTCATCACAATATTATTCGAATGTCTCCTCGCCTGGCGGCTGATCGCGTCACCCGGCCTCGACCTCGCGATGGAGGAGGTCGACATCCGGTCGCAAGGCTGGGTTTTCCAGCACATCGTTCGACCGCTCCGCCACGGCTTCACACCGGTCGCCTATGTCATGACCACCACGCCGAGCGGTGAATACGGCATTGGCTACGAGGGCACCGTTGCCGATATCCGCCAAGGCGAGAATGGCGAGATCAAGTCGATCAGCCTCGCCGAGCCCCAGCGCTTCGTCTATCAGGTCGTGCCCGCCAGCACGAAATCGCCGAAGACCAAGCCGCATATTGTCACCCATGATCGCGAGTGGGTCGGCGGTATCGTCGCCTTGGACGGCACGATGATCCGCAACATCGTCGTCCACTCGGTCCTGCAGGAACTCGTTTTCGAACTCGATGAGGCTCCGGCCTATGAGGGCGAGCCTGCCGAGTCCGTTCCGACCAGCTCAACCCGCCCGAGCGCCGAGACTGATCATGCTGGGTGAGTTGTTCGGCCTCGTGCTGCTTATTGCCTTGGTCGCCATCGCGCTCGGCGGCGGTGCGCGATGGATCGGCCGCTTCGCCGACCTGCTCTGGCTTTTCGCGATCAACGCCAAAGTCGTTGCTCTGGCCGTTCTCATCGTGATCTTGATCGCCGCCTTGCCCATTCATTTCCTGCTGCATCTGCCGCTGGTGTCGTCGCTTTCTATGACGATCATGCTGATCGTCCTTCCCTTCGCGGCGATCCCGCTTGCTAACAGGATCGCCCGGATTGCGACGCTTGCTAAATGGTACGATCCACGCGCCTGGCCGAAGACTGGCTGGAAGGATTACATCTTCGACGAGCGCCGGCTGGAGCAGAGCAGGGCCTATGAAGCGCCGCGCGCGGCGCAGGACTGGATGCCCGAGGTCAGTTTCGAACTAGAGGGTGCAAACGAGCCAGCGGCAGCCGAACCGGAGCAGCCCAAGGACGGTTAAATGCCGATCGCCGGGGTCGATTGAGCCACGGGCGATGATAGCAGCGACGGGCAGTTCGACCTGCCCGCAGTGACCGCCTCCGCTCTTGGAGGCACTTCCTTGGCCCGGCGCACGGCCTGACGCCATCAACCCGTAAAGGGTCCGCTATGCCTTGCATGCGGCCGCTCCGGCTTCGCCTGCGCGGTGATTGCGGCCGTTCGCCGGACACTTCGGGCGCCTGTCGAGCGGGGACGGTCTCCGCTCCGGACAGGAGCTTCGAAATGCCCCTCAATCTCGCTCAAAGGAACGCCTGGAGCCTGGCCCGGACCCTCATGACAATCGTCATCGTGTTCCACATCGGCGACCAGAAATTCGGCGTTGCCGAAGCGCAGGAGTTCGACGGCGATCCCGCTCTGATCGTCAGCGAGTACGACCCGTTCGCGCGGTGACCCTACGCGCATTAGCGAAGTATTTGCTTCGCCCGAATAGTTTCGGCGCATGTCTTTGGAGGGTGAGAAATTCTATCCCGGTGAAACGGCAAGCGCGGGCGACGTGCTGGCGCTCGCCGAGGAATATCGCCGCGCCGCAGAAGCTCTCCTCCCGATTGGGCGCAAGCGCTCACCCCTGTCGCGCGCGCCGTACCGGCTTGTCGCTATCCACGCGATCGAGCTCTATTTGAACGCCTATCTTCTCGCGACCGGGCACTCGCCGATTGCCATCAGGCGACTTCAGCATGATTTCGGATCGCGTACGGAGCACGCCGTCAGTGGCAAGCTCATCTTGCGCAAACGCACTTTTGCGCACCTCATCCGGCTTTCCGAACGACGCGAATATCTGACGACCCGCTATGATTGCGCGCCTGCCAAGGCCTCGGAACTCAATCGGCTCGCGGCGTCGCTCTCGGAGGTTGCCGAAAAGGTGACGGCCTATGTGGACAAGGAGCAGACCACGGCCTGACGCATCTGTTGTTGGTCATGGGTTTTGTCGTGGAAAGTTTTCGAGACGGAAGGTCCCGCTGCGGCGTCGCTCGGCACCATCGGCGCTGTGCATACCGTCGTGCAAAGTCGCCACGCCCAGAGCTAGGCGCTGTTTGATTATCTGTCCTGAAGGCGAGGCGCACCTGTCAGGCGACGACACCGCCCAGCTTTGAAACAGCGCGAAGCGGCCTGATGGCGGGGTCGCGGCGTGCGACGACAGTCGCCGCCCGTTCGCTGGTTCGAGTTATCGGCAACCGCGTCGCTTCCGAGATTTTCGAGGTGATGGAGACGGTTTTCGGCCTTTTTCCCGTCCGATTCAGCCAACGCCTGGGGCCTCGGGATTTCGCGTCCAACTGATCTTTCCCGCCCCTTGGCGTCCGGATGGTCGCCGTCCCGTCCTTAGGATGCCGTGTCGCCCCTGTGGCCTCGTCAATGGCGGTCTGGCCGGATGTCGGCTGCGCCTCGACTGACTTGCCGCAACTGCGTCAGCAAACTTTCTTCCCCTGGGCTGCGCCCATTCCTCGCGAGGCAAGAAAGCCCGCCTCCTGCAGTCCTTCGCTCCGCTCCGGGCAAAGCTGCGGCGTCAATCGCACCCGTCCTTGAGACGCCATCGAGGCCGCATGGGGCGGTCTCGGGAATAAAGGACGAATACAATGGCTACCATCGGCAACTTCAAGAAGGTCGGCGCGGAATATCAGGGCGCGATCGTTACCCTCAGCGTCCAGGCGAAGGGCGTCCGGATCGTCCCGGAGGACAATCGCCAGAATGACGCCGCCCCCAGCCACCGCGTCTTCGTCGGCCGCGCCGAGATCGGTGCCGCCTGGACCAAGCAGTCGAACGAAGGCCGTGACTATCTCGCGCTCAAGCTCGACGATCCCAGCTTCACCAACCCGATCTACGCGAACCTGTTCGACGACGAGGGCGGTGAAAGCTTCAGCCTGATCTGGTCGCGGCCGCGCCGTTCCGGCAACGACTGATCGACCAAGGCGCCCCGCCGGATCGGCGGGGCGCCTTTCGCATGCTCGGTCCGCATTGCGATAACGCGGCATCGCTATACCCGCAGCGGGCCAACGCCTGGTCATCGGCGGGCCTTCGCCGGCCAGGATCAACTTGCGAGCTCGAGGACGGGAATCGTCCCGTGCCGGAGCGCTCGCCGTCGCCATTTGCCCGCCTTTTCCGGGGTTCCAGGCCGGGTCGGTTGCGAAGCATGATCGCGCCGATTTCGCGCAGGAATTCCTGCGCCGAAGTCGCGCCTATCGCGCGGCGTGGGCGATGGCGGCGCGCTCGGCGACGCCACGGAATATCGCGGCCGCACAGGAATTCGGGCTGGTGACATTCTTCGATCCCGATCGCCCGGTGCGAACGGCGCCAGCCGTCTGGCAGCTCGAAACGGCATCGCAAATCGTCGCGCTCGCTTCTGTCACGCCCGCCGTACCGGGTGCCGCGCCGATGCCGAACGTGGCGATCACCGCGGAACTTCTCGTCGCCGGTCGACTGCATTTCATCGTCGATTCCGGTGGAATTCGACACCGGTTCGAACTCGACGAACAGGACCAGTTCGGTACGCTTGTCATTCTCCTGGGACCGCGCGCTGGCGCGCTGCGCGCGGCCGCAAGCGACGCCGCGCGAAGACTGTTCTTGGGACTCGGTACCCGCGAAGTCGCGGCTGCTCTTCGACCTTCGGCGCTCCAGCATCGCCGCCTCGCCCTGCTATTGCAGGTGCTCGACGCCTTTCTGTCCGGTGCCAGCCTGCGCGATATCGGCACATCCATCGTCTATCCCTGGATGTCCGGTGCCAGCGCGCTCGCCTGGAGGGCATCGAGCGAGCGGCGGCGCACGCAACGCCTGCTTGCGGAGGCGCTGGATCTCGCAGCGGGAGGCTACCGGACACTGCTGAAACCCTGAGGGGCGACAAATCACAAGGGATCACTTCGACCGCTCCCTGCGCCTCGCCATCTGCCGCCATTGGATGCCCGTGATTGGAACGGGCCCGCCGCGCTTGCCGGGTCAACGACCGGAGAGCCTGAATGACGACCCCGCCGCCCGCGGCAACCCAACGACTGCTGCGCACGCCCGATGCCGCGGTGCTGCTCGGCCTGTCGGCGCGCACCCTCGAAAAGCATCGTTGCTACGGCACCGGTCCCGCCTATCGAAAGCTCGGCGGCCGCGTCGTCTACGCAGTCGAGGACCTGCTGAGCTGGGCTGATCAAGGCGTCCGCCGCTCGACCTCGGATCGCGGCAGCGGCACGGTTCACCCGGCCAAGCGCATCGATCCGAGCATGCTCGATCAAAAGGGTCCGGTGCGGCGATGAGCGAGGAAAGCGCAGCCGCCGCCGATCCCGGCGTTATCCCCTCGCGCGGACAACGCTCTCCCCTGACGGGTATAACGATGGTCGAGCTGACCTGGATCGAGCAGGCGACCGAGCGCTGGATTCGCTTCGGGGCGCCATTCCGCGACGATGTGATCGATCGCCGTCGGCGCGTCCTTTCCTTCGCGGCCGGCAGCGTCTTCGCCTTCGTCCGCTGGGCGTCGAACGACTACGGCACCACCCTTTCGCGCCTCGACATCGTTCGCGCGGTCGCCCCCGGCGAGGCCTATTCGACGCTCGCCTGCGTCCAGCCCGGCGGCGATCTGCTGCTCCATCTCCGCGGCTGGCCCCGCGTCCGCCAAGCGCTCGCGCTCATCGACGCCATCGAGAATCTCGGCCTCGATCCGAGCGGAATCGCGCCGGATTATTGGCGTCACGCTCATAGCCGGCTCCTCGTCGGCGACCGACCCCGCGCCTACTCCGCAGCCCGTCATCGGGCATGGCTGCTGCGCCGGGAGTTGCAGCCATGAACCGCCTCGCGATCATGCTGACCGTCCACTGCGCAGTGTTCGCCATCGTGGCGCCCGCGTTCATCCAGCCTGTCCCGCGCCTCGTCTGGAACGCAAGCGCCAGCGTGCCGATCGGCCTCTATTCCGCGCGCCCGTCTTCATCCGCGCATCGCGGAGAACTGGTAGCGGCGATCCCGCCTGCGCCGGTGGCGCGGCTCATGGCGGAAAGAGGATATCTGCCGCTCGGTGTGCCAATGCTGAAGCATGTCGCCGCGTCCATAGGGCAACGGATTTGCCGCACGGGCGACCGCATTTCGATCGACGGTACGTTCGTTGCCCAGGCCAAGCCGCGCGACCGCCACGGTCGGCCGCTGCCCGGCTGGCAGGGGTGCCACACACTCAGGCGTAACGAGGTGTTTCTCCTCAATCCCGCCTCCGGCGACAGCTTTGACGGCCGTTATTTCGGCACCGTGTCGGCGCGCTCGATCATCGCCGTACTGACGCCGGTCTGGATCTTGGGCGGTGGCGATGCCGCCAGCAATCCTTCCCCATCACCCACGACGAAAGGAGTTTCCAAATGATCCTCATCGGTGAGTTCAAGCCGAATGGTGACGGCTTCGCCGGCCACCTGGTCACGCTCGGCATCGAGGCCGTGTTGACCATCGTTCCAGCGACCCGGAGCGATATCAAGAACGCCCCCGACTACCGCGTCCATGCCGGCGACACCGCCGACGGTCCCGAGGTCGGGGCGGGCTGGAAACGCACCGGCGAACGCGCGGGCGCCTATGTCGCCGTCGTCATCGACGATCCCCAGTTGCCCCGAGCGATCCGCGCGAACCTCTTCCGCCCGGCAATCGAGGGCCAGCCTCATCTGCTTTTCTGGCAGCGCAATCAGCGCCGCCGCGAAGCCGAATGACGGCAATGTATCGCCCGTTAATCCTGCCTGCGGCACTGGCACTTTTCATCGCCAGCGCCCCGTACGCGAGGGCATTTGAGGGGCGGCCGGGTTGCGATGCCCGCCCGCCCTTCAGCGCCCCGATCGCCGCAGCCGCGACCCGATTTCGGCTGCCCGAGACGCTCGTTGCCGCAGTGATCGCGGTCGAAAGCAACGGAGTTGCCTTCGCGGTTTCGCCAAAGGGCGCGATGGGATTGATGCAGCTCATGCCCGACACCTGGGCGGGTCTTCGCTTGCGCTACGCGCTCGGGTCAGACGCGTTCGACCCCTGCGACAACATCATGGCGGGCACGGCATATTTGCGGGAATTGCTCGACCGCTATGGCGATCCGGGCTTCCTCGCGGCTTATAATGCCGGCCCTGGACGGTACGAATCCTATGTCAGCGGCGCGCGTCCCTTACCCGCGGAAACAATCGCCTATGTGACGCGGATATCCGGTCGCCCGACCTTCGGCGGCGACCGTTCCCCCAAGCCATTTGGGCCTGATCCCGATGCATGGCGCGCTGCCGGGCTCTTCGTCCGGCCGCCCAGCTCGGCACCGCAACCGGTGTCCGGCAACGCCCCTGCCGCCCCGTTTGAGGTGGCAAAACAACTCGACGCGCGACCGGCAACGCAGTCCATCGACGCGCTATTCGTCGTTCGGACGGGCGCACCGAAATGACCAGTCGAACTACGCCGCAATTGGGTTCGGGAAGAAGGTCAGGGGCAGGGTTTCAGGGAAAGGAGCGATGGCGAGATAAAAGCGGCGCCATCGGAGGCCGCGCAAATGGTTGTTCTTTCTTGAGAATTTGCGCCGTCGCCCGGCAACCCTTGCCGTCGCCGCTGCTGATTTTTTCAATGATTTCAACGTCTCGGGCGCTGGCACGCCCGCCGGCACTACGATCATGACGGGAGAGGACGATTTTCGGGTCCGCCCCGGCAAGATCGGCAATCGCGGCTCGGGATCGGCGCGGCGCCTGAGCCTCGCAGCCCAGGTACGCCGGGCTGCCGCGCGCACCGGTCTGACGCGGCGCGCTGCCAGCCGACGCGGGGGTACCGGTCAGCTCGGCCGCGGTCGCCAGGCAATGCTTGCCTCCCGGCGCTCGTCTGCGTCCCGCCGCGTGGTCATCAAAGCTCGGGTCGTGCGTCATACAGGAGCGCGTTTCCGGGCCGCACCGCTTTCTCGCCACATCTCATACCTGGAACGCGACGGGGTCACGCGTGATGGGCGCGACGCTTCAATGTTCGATGCGCCGTCCGATCACGCGGACGGAGACGCCTTCGCCAAGCGGTGCGGCGACGACCGGCATCATTTCCGCTTCTTCGTCTCACCCGAAGACGCCGCCGAGCTTGCCGACTTGAGGACGTTCACCCGCGAACTGATGGACGACGCGGCCCGCGATCTTGGCACTCGGCTCGACTGGGTCGCGGTTGATCACTGGAACACCGACAATCCGCATGTCCACATTCTCGTGCGCGGCGTCGCCGATGACGGGTCAGATTTGGTCATCGACCGAGACTATATTTCGCGGGGATTGCGGGAGCGCGCCGAAGCGCGGGTCACCCTTGAGCTTGGACCTCGCAGCGAGCGCCAAATCCAACAATCTCTGACCCGCGAAGTGGAGGCCGAGCGCTGGACCGGTCTCGACCGCAGCCTGCAGGACCGAGCCAATGCCGAAGGACTTGTCGACCTTCGCCCCGAACCTGGCACCGCACCTGGCAATCGCAACCTTCTGCTGACCGGCCGCGCCCAGAAGCTCGAGCGCCTCGGCCTGTCAACGCCCGCCGGTCCGGGTACCTGGACGCTGAAGCCTGACCTGCAGACGACGCTTCGCGAACTCGGCGATCGGGGCGACATCATCAAGACGATGCACCGGGCGATGCACGATGCCGGGCATCGGATCGACGGCGGTCAAATGGCGATCCATACGCCAGGCGACACGACGCCGATCGTCGGCAGGCTCGTTGCGCGCGGTCTGCACGACGAACTTGCCGGGAGCGCTTACGCAATCGTCGACGGCATTGACGGGCGCCATCATCACCTGCGCTTTGCCGATCTCGACCTGACCAGCGATGCCACGCCCGGCGCGATCGTCGAGCTGCGTCAGTGGCGTGACAACCGAGGGTCGGCTCGATCCTCGCTCGCCGTCCGCGGCGACCTCTCGGTGGGCAGCCAAATCCGATCGCACGGCGCCACCTGGCTCGATCGCCAGTTGCTCAAACCCGATCCCACTTTGTCGAACAGCGGCTTCGGCGGGGAGGTTCGCGCCGCGCTCGCAGCACGCGAAGACCACCTCATCGATCAGGGTCTCGCGACGCGGCGTGGTAGCCGCGTGACCCTTGCCCCCAATCTCATCGAGACATTGCGCACCGCCGAGCTTGCCGAGGCAACCGACCGGATCGCGCGCATGACAGGACTCGAGCACCGGCCAACTACGTCCGGCGCCATGGTCACCGGCACTTACCGCGAGCGCGTCACGCTGGCGTCGGGTCGTTTCGCCATGATCGACGATGGACTCGGTTTCCAGCTCGTTCCCTGGCGGCCGGCGCTTGATCGCCAGCTCGGTCAGATCGTCACCGGTACCGTGACGTCTGGCGGCATCGAATGGACCATCGGTCGTACGCGCGGCCTCAGCCTCTAGGAGAAAGACGCATGCAATCCTCGAAGATCCTGTGGGGGCAGGTGATCGTCGTTTTCCTGATCGTGATCGGGGCCGTCTGGGGGGCGACACAATGGACCGCCGACGCGCTTGGCCATCAACCCGAACTGGGACCGCCCTGGTTCATGCTCGGCGGCTATCGCATCTACCCGCCCCCGGCCTTCTTCTGGTGGTGGTTCAGCTTCGACGCCTACGCCCCCGATATCTTTGTCCACGGTGCCTATATCGCCGCGTCGGGCGGGATCGGTGCGGTCGTCGTTGCTGTCGCCATGTCGGTGTGGCGCGCACGCGAACGCAAGGTCGCCGAGACCTATGGCTCCGCGCGCTGGGCGAACCGGCACGAGGTCGAAGCCGCGGGGCTGCTCGGCGATGACGGCGTCGTCCTTGGCCGGCTCGATCGCGCCTATCTCCGCCATGACGGCCCCGAGCATGTATTGTGCTTTGCGCCAACCCGATCGGGCAAAGGTGTCGGCCTCGTCATTCCGTCGCTCCTGACGTGGAACGGTTCGGCCATCGTCCATGACATCAAGGGCGAGAATTGGACGCTCACCGCGGGCTTTCGCGCGCGGGTCGGCGACGTACTGTTGTTCGATCCGACCAACCCGGCATCGGCAGCGTACAACCCACTCCTCGAGGTGCGCCGCGGTGAGTGGGAAGTCCGCGACGTCCAGAATGTCGCCGACGTGCTCGTCGATCCCGAAGGTTCGCTAGAGCGCCGCAATCACTGGGAGAAGACCAGCCATGCGTTGCTCGTCGGCGCCATTCTCCATGTCTTGTACGCGGAGCCGGACAAAACCCTTGCGGGGGTGGCTGCCTTTCTCTCCGATCCACGCCGACCGATCGAGGCGACGCTCGCGGCGATGATGTCGACCCAGCATCTGGGCGATGCCGGCATTCATCCGGTCGTGGCGTCGGCCGCGCGCGAATTGCTTAACAAGTCGGAGAACGAGCGATCCGGCGTGCTGTCGACCGCCATGTCGTTCCTGGGTCTCTACCGCGACCCCGTTGTCGCCAAGGTCACTTCGCGCTCGGAATGGCGCATCGCCGATCTGGTCGACGCCAACCGGCCGGTCACGCTTTACCTCGTGGTGCCTCCCTCCGACATCAGCCGGACCAAGCCGCTAATTCGTCTGCTGCTCAACCAGATCGGACGCCGCCTCACCGAGGAACTGAAGCCCGACGCGCGTCGGCAAAACGTCCTCCTGATGCTGGACGAATTTCCGGCACTCGGTCGCCTGGACTTCTTTGAGTCCGCACTCGCTTTCATGGCAGGCTATGGGCTCAAGGCCTTTCTCATCGCACAGTCGCTCAACCAGATCGAGAAAGCCTATGGGCCGAACAACGCGATCCTCGACAATTGTCACGTCCGAGTGAGCTTCGCGACCAATGACGAGCGCACGGCGAAGCGTATCTCGGATGCGCTCGGCACGGCGACCGAAATGCGCGCGATGAAAAACTATGCCGGGCACCGTTTATCGCCCTGGCTCGGCCACCTCATGGTCTCGCGCACCGAGACTGCCCGCGCATTGCTGACCCCCGGCGAAGTGATGCAGCTTCCGCCCAACGACGAGATCGTCATGGTCGCCGGCGTCCATCCCATTCGCGCGACGAAAGTCCGCTACTATGCCGACCGGCGGTTGAGCGAGCGGATCCAGAAGCCACCGACGGGTGCTCGCTCAGGCCTCGACCGGCCTAATGACTGGTCGGCGCTTCCGACGCCGGCACGCCTCTCGTCACGGGTCGAACCTGATCGTGACGGGGACCCTGCCAATGGCGGCATTCGCCGGGAGCCGGAATTACCCGTCGAACAGGAGATCATTCCCCCACCAGCACCATCCATCAGCGAATTCGCATTTGACGAAGGAGATGGCGACGAGGCGATCGCGGCCAAGCGGCTCAACGACCGGATGCGCGGCTCGGCGCGACAAGCGTCGCTCGATCCGGGCGATGGTATGAATCTATGAGCGCGCTTCGTATCAAGCACACCTTTCGCTTGCCGCCGGATCTGTCTGCAGAACTTGCCGACTATGCCGCACGCAAGCGGGTCGCCCAGGCGCTGGTGGTCGAAACCGCGCTCGCGACTTTCCTCTCCGGTGACAGCGCCGAACATCTCGAGGCGGTCCTCAGCCGGCGGCTAGACCGGATGACGCGCCAGTCGGAAAAGCTCGCTTGGCATGTCGAATTGACCAACGAAACGCTCGCGCTCTTCATCCGCTTCTGGCTCGTCAACAATCCGCCACTGCCCGACACGGCAATGGCCGCCGCGCAGGCAATGGGAAAGGAGCGCTGGGAGCGCTTCATCGAGACGCTCAACCGCCGAATGGAATTTGGTCCAAGACTCAAGAACGAAATATCGGAAGATGTCGACGCGGCCGGAAGTTTAGAAACGCGTTAGATCTCGCCACCTTCACTCGAAATTTAGGATCCGCGGCCACTCTCGGAATAGTGCAGGAACGGTTTCGATACGACTCTGCGACTTCGCTACGACCTGTTATCATCGGGGTGTCTTTTTGGGAGAGGATTTCGATGGATCGCCGTAACTTTGTCGCATCTGCTGGAACACTCAGCCTGATTGCCGCGCTCGGAATTCCGATGCCCGTATGGGCCGCGCCGACCACACCCCGAGAGGACATCGAAACGTTCTCGGCCGATCCCGCCAAAGTCGCTTCGTTGCGCAAGGCGTTCAAGGCGCTGCAGGATCGCACCGTCGACAAGCCGGTGGGCTGGTTCAACTATGCCGCGATCCATGGCGTCTTTCCTGACGACGCCGATGCGCTGGGCGCCGCCAAACCGTTGGCGACCTACTGGAACCAGTGCCACCGCGACCACAAGCTCTTCTTCATCTGGCACCGCGCCTATCTGCTGGCCTTCGAGCGCAATCTCCAGGCGCTGGCCGGGGATGCAACGCTGCGCCTTCCCTATTGGGACTGGTACAAGAACCCAAAAATCCCGGCGGCCTATCTCGGCGACAAGGTCGGCGGCGTCGACAACCCGTTGTTCCACGCTGGGCGACGTCCCTATGTCGCCAATGGCGGCGTCGTCTGGAATCCGATCTCCTCCGGCGCTATCGACGATCCCGATTTCGGCGGGTTTCAGTTCACGCTCGATCGCAACGAGCATGGACGCATCCACGTGAATATCGGCGGGCATATGGGCGATCCAAGCACCGCGGCACGCGATCCCGTCTTCTGGGCGCACCACGCTAATGTCGATCGCCTGCTCGCGGCTTGGCTCGGTCAGCAGCACACCATCCCCGATCAATCTGGGACGTTCGACAAAGCCGGATATAAGTTTCCGATCGAGAACGCAGCGGATCTGCTCCCCAAGGCTGCTATCCTCGACATGGCCAGCACGACTCCGCTCGGCGGCTATCAAAGTCTCGACGCGCCGTTCAAGACACCGGTCGCCAAGCCAACCGTTCGCCCGACCATCATTCGCCGCATCGCGTCTCGCAGTTCGGTCAACAAGGGCGTCTTGTCGCTGAACCTGCCGATATCGGTCGACGTACCGGCAGGCGGTGCGTCGCTTGCGTTTGCGGTACCGCGCGCCAACGACACCAAGCTGAAGAACTTCCTGAACAGTGTTCCGCTTGCGCAGGCCGGCGAGATGACCGTCGTTCTTGAGAACGTCACGATTAGCGACAGATTGCCGGAAGGGTTGAGTGGCTTCGACGTCTTCGCCAACCTCCCCGAAGGCTCGACTGAGAATTCCCGACCGTTCAAGATCGGGCGCATCTCGATCTTCGACCTCAAGGTCCAGCATTGGGATCCGGCGATGAACATGATGATGCCCATGGCGTCAGAGCTGCGGTTTCCGGCCACCAGCCAGTTCCGCGCCGCCGCCGCTTCCCGTGACATTGTCGTCTCGCTCGTCGCCGATATCGCACCAGGCGCGGATATCTCTAAGTCAGCGCCCACGATCTCGATCGGTAACGCCCGGGTGGAGGTGAATAATAATCCGACGATGTGACGTTCAGCGGACGCCACGCGTCTGATTTCGTCATCCCGCCCGTCCCGCCCCCCGCTTCGGTCGATCGGTTGCTCAAGCGTTGGAATAGGCGACTGAGGGGCGGCTTCGTAATGAAGAGCCTTCGACCTATAAGCTTCGAATTTGGAGCTTATCCGTGACTAAAAAATCCGACGAATTCGAAAAGCTGAACGCCCGTATCCGAAGCTTGGTGATGGGCAGCGAGGCGTCGGTCGAGTGGAATGGGAAAATTCCCGACCCCGATTCACCCAAGGATCTGCGTCAGATCGATGTCCTGATTACCACTGCGGATGGTCGGCGAATTGCGGTCGAATGTCGCGACCGCTCTGGCATTCAGACAGTCATGTGGATCGAGGAACTCGCCGGCAGGAAGGAGAGCCTTGGTCTCGACGGAATGATCGCCGTGGCGATGAACGGCTTCAGGCCGCTGGCCGCCAAGAAGGCGGCGCGATTCGGCATTGCGCTCTACGACTTCAAGGCGCTGACCAACACCCAGATCGCCTCCTGGTCTGGCGCCTCGTTTGTCCGGACGCGCTTTCTCCAATTCAATCGTCTGGATATCGTTGCCACGATGGCAAAGGGCATGACGATGAGCCTTCCCCTGTCGCCGAGTTTCGAGTGCGCCGGTAAGGACGGCTATCACGCGGTGATGGCGCAGATCCGGGAGAGCCTCGATCCGGCTCAGGTCCCGACAACCGGCAGAGTAACCTTCGACCCCTCTTACTTTGCTGTCGAAGGCATAACGCCGCTCCGCCTCGCGGCGCAGTACGACGTCGCGCATGTCGATCAGAAGGCGACGTGCACCACCGTTCTCATGCACGACAGACCAGGCTTGGCGATTGCCCTTCGCGACGTCAGCGTCGAACATTTCGATCATTCCGTTCGCGAGCTCATCTCGCACAACGGAAACGTTCATCTGATGATCGACGTCGAAAGGATCGTCTCGCCGAGCAACTCGATCCTCGACCAGATCACCATCGAGTGCCCAACCCAGACCAGTCTCAAGCAGTACGAGCTCGTTGGATCACGTCGATTGGTGGCGCCGCTCAACACGGTCGCCTTGGCGGTTACCGATACGACGGTCTGATCGAATCGCAACCGAGCGAATTTGTGCTGCGCGGCAGGCAATGAGGGCCCTCGATAGTCGCTCGTGCGAAATGGAAGGCCGCCGATCCTTTCTACCTCTTCGCCATTCTACGACGGCGACAAGTATCTGTTGCGCTTAGCAAATTTCGTGTCCCCTTAGTCAGCCCTGTCGCCGGAGCATCCCGCCCCGGTCCTTGAACAGGGTCCAGCCAGGTGAGCGCATCTTCCTCACGATCCGAAGCTTCGCGCCGCGGTGCGCGCATGCTTCGGACAGCGCTCGGCGCTTCGATCGCCGCCTGGCTGGACGACACCCAGGTCGTCGAAGTCATGCTCAATCCCGACGGTCGCCTGTGGGTCGATCGGCTCGGCAGCGGTCTCGCCGATACGGGCATGACCATCGAAGCCGCGGATGGTGAGCGCATCATCCGGCTGGTGGCGCATCATGTGGGGACAGAGGTCCACGCCCGCGCCCCGCGCGTGTCTGCCGAGCTTCCCGAAACGGGCGAGCGCTTCGAAGGGCTACTCCCACCGGTCGTGACGGCGCCGGCCTTCGCCATCCGCAAACCGGCGGTCGCCGTCTTCACCCTCGACGATTATCTCGCGTCCGGCATCATCACCGCGGCTCAGTGTGCTTGGCTTCGCACAGCCGTTGTCGGACGTGAAAACATCCTGGTCGCCGGTGGCACCGGTACCGGCAAGACGACGCTGACCAATGCTCTCCTCGCCGAGATTGCCGGCAGCAGCGACCGCATCGTTCTCATCGAGGATACCCGCGAACTGCAGTGCGCCGCGCCGAACCTCGTCGCGATGCGCACCAAGGAGGGCGTCGCCACGCTATCCGATCTCGTCCGATCCTCGCTGCGCCTGCGCCCCGATCGCATTCCGATTGGTGAAGTCCGCGGGGCCGAAGCGCTCGACCTGCTCAAGGCCTGGGGCACCGGTCATCCAGGCGGCATCGGTACGATCCACGCCGGCACTGCTCTCGGAGCCCTTCGTCGGCTCGAGCAGCTGATCCAGGAAGCCGTCACCACCGTCCCGCGCCCGCTTATCGCCGAGACGATCGGGCTGATCGCCGTGCTCGTGCGTGACGGTGCCGGACGTCGTCTCGCCGAACTCGCCCGCGTCACCGGCCTCGATGCAGCCGGCGAATACCTCCTTGCCCCCCTCAACGACGGAGAATCCCGATGACCACTCGCTTTGTCCTGAGCCGCAGCCGCGCGTCCTTGTTGGCCGGCGCGGCGATCCTCGCGCTCGCCACCGGCCCCGCTTATGCCTCGGGCTCCTCGATGCCCTGGGAGGCTCCGCTCCAGTCGATCCTCGAAAGCATCGAGGGTCCGGTCGCCAAGATCATCGCGGTCATCATCATCATCGTGACCGGCCTGACGCTTGCCTTCGGCGAGACCTCGGGCGGCTTTCGGCGCCTCATCCAGATCGTGTTCGGCCTCTCGATCGCGTTCGCCGCATCCTCCTTCTTCCTCAGCTTCTTCAGCTTCGGCGGTGGAGCGCTGATCTGATGGACACGCTCGATCCCGGTGTCGCCATCCCCGGCTATCTCGCGCCCGTACATCGCGCACTGACCGAACAGATTCTGCTCGGCGGCGCACCGCGCTCCGTCGCGATCGTCAACGGTACGCTTGCGGGAGCCCTCGGACTTGGCCTGCGCCTCTGGCTGGTCGGCCTTTTCGTCTGGGCGGTCGGCCATGCTGCCGCGGTCTGGGCGGCACGCCGGGATCCCCTCTTCCTCGAAGTCGGGCGACGCCACATGCGCTACCCCACCTATCTGCGCGCGTGAGGCGGCCATGATGCCACTTCGCGAATATCGGCAACGCGCCGCTTGCTTTGCAGACTATCTCCCCTGGGCTGCCCTGATCGGGCCGGGCGTCGTCCTGAACAAGGACGGATCGTTTCAGCGCACGGCCGCGATCCGTGGGCCCGACCTCGATAGCGCCACTCCTGCCGAGCTGGTCGCTACCGCCGGCCGCCTCAACAGCGCACTTCGCCGGCTCGGATCCGGCTGGGCGATCTTTGTCGAGGCACAACGGATTCCGGCGCAGGACTATCCGGCGAGCGCCTATCCCGATGCCGCCTCGGCACTGGTCGATCTCGAGCGCCGCGAGCAATTCGCCGAAGAAGGCGCGCATTTCGAGAGCAGCTATTTTCTGACGCTCCAATGGATGCCGCCGGCCGAAGACGCCGCACGCACCGAGGCTTGGCTCTATGAGGGCCGGTCCAAGTCCGGTGTCGATCCGCACGAGTTGCTCGCGACCTTTACCGATCGAAGTGCCCGGCTGCTCCAGTTGCTCGAAGGGTTCGTGCCCGAAGCGCGCTGGCTCGATGACGCCGAAACGCTGGCTTACCTGCACTCGACCGTGTCGACCAAGCGCCAGCGCGTCCGTGTGCCCGAGACGCCGATGCATCTCGACGCGTTGCTCGCTGACGAACCCTTGGTCGGCGGCCTGGAACCGCGACTTGGCAGCCAGCATCTGCGGACGCTGACCATCATCGGCTTTCCGACCATGACATTCCCCGGGCTGCTTGACGATCTGAACCGGCTTGCCTTTCCGTATCGCTGGGTCACGCGCGCCATCATGCTCGACAAGACCGATGCGACGAAAGTGCTCGCCCGCATCCGCCGCCAATGGTTCGCCAAGCGCAAGTCGATCGCCGCGATCCTGAAGGAGGTGATGACGAACGAGGCGTCGGCGCTGGTCGACAGCGACGCGTCAAACAAGGCGGCCGATGCTGATCTCGCCTTGCAGGAGCTCGGCAGCGACCTGGTCGGGCAGGCCTATGTCACCGCCACGATCAGCGTCTGGGACGCCGACCCCGGCATCGCTGCCGAGAAACTCCGGCTCGTCGAAAAGGTCATCCAAGGACGGGATTTCACTGTCATCGCCGAAGGGATGAACGCTGTCGAGGCGTGGCTCGGCAGCTTACCCGGCCATGTCTACGCCAACGTCCGCCAACCGCCGATCTCGACCCTCAACCTGGCGCATATGGTGCCGCTCTCGGCCGTCTGGGCCGGTCCCCAGGCCGATGACCATTTCGAGGCGCCGCCGCTCTTTTTCGCCAAGACCGAAGGGTCGACCCCATTCCGCTTCTCGCTCCATGTCGGCGATGTCGGGCACACGCTGATCGTCGGCCCGACGGGAGCGGGCAAGTCTGTGCTGCTCGCGCTGATGGCGATGCAGTTCCGGCGCTACGACCGCGCGCAGGTCTTCGCGTTCGACTTCGGCGGCTCGATCCGTGCGGCCGCTCTCGCCATGGGTGGCGACTGGCAGGACCTCGGCCATGCCCAGGACGAAAGCGGAGGCGCCGTCCGCCTCCAGCCGCTGGCCCGGATCAACAAGCTCGCCGAGCGCGCTTGGGCAGCTGAGTGGCTTGCGGCGATCCTGACCTCTGAAAAGGTCGCGATCGATCCGCAGGCGAAGGAGCACATCTGGTCGGCGCTGGAATCGCTCTCGTCCGCGCCGATTGCCGAGCGAACCCTGACCGGACTCGCCGTCCTGCTCCAGTCTCAGACCCTCAAGCAGGCGCTCGCGCCCTATTGCGTCGGCGGACCTTTCGGCCAGTTGCTCGATGCCGAAAGCGAACATCTTGGCGAAGCACGCGTCCAGGCGTTTGAGACCGAGGGACTGGTCGGTAGCGCCGCAGCGCCTGCGGTGCTCTCCTATCTATTCCATCGGATCGAAGCCCATCTCGACGGCGCGCCGACGCTGATCATAATCGACGAAGGCTGGCTGGTTCTCGATAGCCCCGCCTTCGCCGCTCAGCTGCGCGAATGGCTGAAGACGCTGCGCAAGAAGAACGCGAGCGTCGTCTTCGCAACGCAAAGCCTCGCCGACATCGAGACATCGAGCGTGGCGCCCGCGATCGTCGAGAGCTGCCCGACCCGGATCTTCCTGCCGAACGAACGAGCCTTCGAACCCCCGATCGCCGCGATCTACCGACGCTTCGGTCTCAACGATCGGCAGATCGAGATACTCGCACGGGCGACACCCAAGCGCGACTATTACTGTCAGTCGCGCCGCGGCAACCGCTTGTTCGATCTCGGGCTAGGGGAAGTGGCGCTCGCTTTTGCCGCCGCCTCCTCGCGAACCGACCAGCGCCGCATCGCCGAACTTCTCGAAGCCCATGGTCCCGCCGGCTTTGCGCCAGCGTGGCTACGCGCCCGCGGTCTCGATTGGGCCGCGGATCTCCTCCCCACAGTAACCCCGGAGTACCCGTCATGACCAAGCTGTCGCTTCGCCGGCTCGCGCTTTCCAGCGCGGCCGCACTCACCCTCGCTGTCTTCGCCAGCCCGGCCCAGGCCCAGTTCGGCGGGATCGTCTATGACCCGACCAACTATTCGCAGAATGTCCTGACGGCCGCGCGGACGCTCGAGCAGATCAACAACCAAATCAAGTCGCTTCAGAACGAAGCGCAGTCGCTAATCAACCAGGCGCGCAACCTCGCGACGCTGCCGACCTCGGCGCTGGCAGACCTCCAGGCACAGGTCCGCCAGACCCAGCAACTCCTGACCAATGCCCAGCGCATCGCCTATTCTGTCCAGTCAATCGATCAGGTCTTCGACGCGCGCTACCGCAGCTCGAGCATGTCCGGCTCGGACCGGTCGCTGGTCGATAACGCACGCGCGCGCTGGCAGGACAGCGTCGCCGCCTTCGAAGATGCGCTCAAGGTACAGGTCGGCGTCGTCGGCAATATCGAGGGGTCGCGAGACGTCATGGACCGGCTGGTTGGCTCCAGCCAGTCGGCGACCGGCGCGCTTCAGGCCGCGCAGGCCGGCAATCAGCTTCTCGCACTTCAGTCGCGGCAGATATCGGACCTGACCGCGCTGATCGCGGCGCAAGGCCGAGCACAGACGCTCGATGCCGCCCAGCGCGCCGCGGCGCAGGACCAGGCGCGTGAGCAGCTCCGCCGCTTCCTCACCCCCAGCACCGGCTACCATTCGTCGCCGGTCTCGATGTTCCACAACTAAGGACCGAGGCTCATGACGATCAGGCTTTCGGCTCGCATCGGAGCATTTGCGTGCCTCGGTGTTGCAGCCACCATGGCGGTGCTCGCCCTGCGCGAGGAGCCGAAGCCAACCCCTCCGCCGATTGCTCCGGCGGTGGTGGCCGCTGCTGATCCGCTGCGCGCCAAGCTCGCCGACTGTCAGCTCGAAGGTCAGGCCGCCGCCTCCGACCCGACCTGCCTCGCTGCCTGGGCGGAGAATCGGCGCCGCTTCCTCGGCACCGGCCGCGATCACGGCGACTGGCGGGCCTCCGCGGGCAGCGGCGCCGATCCCGCACTCAACCTTCAGGAGAACTGACTTGGGCGGCACCGGCGTCATCGACCGCTTTCTCGAAGTCTTCACGTCATACATCGATTCCGGTTTCGGCCTGTTGCGGGGCGAGGTCGCCTTCATCGCGACGACACTGATCGTCATCGATGTCACGCTGGCGGCGCTTTTCTGGACCTTCGGCGAGGGCGACGACATCATCGCCCGGCTGGTCAAGAAGACCCTCTTCGTCGGCATCTTCGCCTATATCATCGGCAACTGGAACAACCTTGCCCGGATCGTCTTCGAGAGCTTTGCCGGCCTTGGTCTCAAAGCATCCGGGACGAGCTTCACGACAGCCGAGCTGCTTCAGCCGGGCAGGGTCGCCCAGGTCGGGCTCGACGCCGGCAAACCCATCCTGGAGTCCATCTCTGGGCTCATGGGCTACATCAGCTTCTTCGAAAACTTCATCCAGATCGCGGTGCTGCTGTTCGCCTGGGTCATCGTGCTGCTCGCCTTCTTCGTTCTGGCGGTGCAGCTGTTCGTGACGCTGATCGAGTTCAAGCTCACCGTTCTTTGCGGCTTCGTACTCATCCCCTTCGGCCTGTTCGGCAAAACCGCCTTCATGGCCGAACGCGTCCTCGGAAACGTCGTGTCCTCCGGCATCAAGGTGCTGGTGTTGGCCGTCATCATCGGCATTGGGTCGACGCTTTTTTCCCAATTCACCGACGCGATCGGCAATGCCGAACCGACGATCGAGGACGCGATGGCGATTGTCCTCGCCGCCGTCAGCCTCTTGGGTCTCGGCATCTTCGGCCCCGGCATCGCGAGCGGCATTGTCTCGGGTGGTCCGCAGCTGGGCGCTGGCGCTGCTGCCGGCACGGCACTGGCCGCAGGCGGCGTGGCCGCAGCAGGCGCAGCCGTTGGTGGCGCCGCGATTGGTGCAGCCGGTGGCGCGATGGCGGCTGCCGGCAGGACCGTCGGCTCGGCGACCACCGCCTACAAGGCAGGCGCGGCTGGCAAGTCAGGCGCATCGGCGGTCGCATCGGGTCTCGGCAACGTCGGCAAGACGGCTGCGTCGAACGCCGTGTCGCCTCTCCGCCGGTCCGCACTGGCCGGGCCGTCGACATCGGGCCGCGCAGCACCGAGCCCTGCCAGTGGCAGCGGATCGACCCCTTCCGCTCCTGTGCAGGCGAGTGCCCCGGTCGAACACGACACCGGCGGGGTCGCAAAACCCGATGTTGCGGCCGACGCTCCCCACGACAGCGGTGGCGTGCCGATCCCGCAGACCGGGGACGGTCCGGTCGAGCGCGACAGCGGCGGCGTGCCCAAGCCGCAAGCAGGTGCGGAAACGCCGACCTCCGCTTCGAGTGAATTGACGTCGGCCGCAACAGGCTCCGCCGACGAACCACCCCCTGTCGCGCCGAAAAACGAGCCGCCTGCCTGGGCCCGCTCGATGCGCCGCAGCCAGGCCATTTCCCACGGCGCCACCGTCGCCACCCACACGCTGCGCGGCGGCGACAGTCGCGGTGCCGGCGCCACCCCCAGTGTGACCGACAAGGAGTGAATGCATGTTTCGACGACCCACAGTGCGCTACGGCACTACGCCCGAACCCGAAACGCCCTACCAGCGCGCCGGTCAGGCCTGGGACGACCGCATCGGCTCGGCGCGCGTTCAGGCGCGAAGCTGGCGGCTGGCCGCCTTCGGCTCGCTCTGCCTCTCGAGCGTGCTTGCGGCCGGGATGATCTGGCAGGCCTCACGCGGCACGATCACGCCTTGGATCGTTCAGGTCGACAAGCTCGGCGAGGCCCAGGCGGTCGCGCCCGCCGACGCCGGCTACCGACCGAACGATCCGCAGATCGCATTCCATCTCGCGCGCTTCATCGAGAATGTCCGTGGCATCCCCGCCGACGCCGTGGTGCTGCGCCAGAACTGGCTGCGCGCCTACGATTTCACCACCGCCAAGGGCGCGCTCGCGCTCAACGACTATGCGCGCAACGCTGATCCGTTCAGCCAGATCGGCAAGCTTCAGGTCGCCGTCGATCTGTCGAGTGTGATCCGCGCCTCCAACGACAGCTTCCGCATCGCCTGGACCGAGCGTCGCTACCAAGACGGCAGTCTCGCCGCGACCGAACGCTGGTCGGCGATCGTCACCATCGCGATCCAGACGCCCCGCACCCCTGACGCGCTTCGCCGCAATCCGCTCGGCGTCTTCGTCAATGCCCTCAACTGGTCGAAGGAACTCACGCAATGATTAATGCCCGGAAGGCACCGCTCCTGGTGCTCGCCCTGCCGCTCGCCGCCTGCAGCGTGTCACACGCCCAGACCCGGCCAGCCGCACTCGACACCGCGACGCCGGCGACCCCCGAACCGGACAAGCCCGCCAAGGTCGAGATTGTCCGCGTGCCGGTACCGCTGCCGTTGCCCGGCCAACTCAAGCCCGCGCCGACGATTGCAGCACCTGAGCCCGTCGATCCTAAGCTGCGCATCGGGACCGCAAACGCGGCTGCCCGTATGCAACCGGCGCGCGACGGGTTTCTCAACGCCATCCAGCAATACCCTTGGGCAGAGGGCGCGCTCTATCAGCTCTATTGCGCGCCGGGCCAGGTCACCGACATCACCCTTCAGGAAGGCGAGCAACTGGTCGGCCCGGGCCCCGTCGCCGCGGGCGATACGGTGCGCTGGATCATCGGCGACACGGTGAGCGGCTCCGGTCTGACCCAGCGAGTTCATATCCTGGTGAAGCCGACCCGCCCCGGTCTGATCACCAATCTAGTCATCAACACCGATCGGCGGACTTATCATATTGAGCTGCGCTCGACCCCCGACACCTACATGGCGTCCATTTCCTGGACGTACCCGCAGGACGCCCTGATCGCGATCGCGGCCCGCGCCCGCGAGGCCGCCGCCGCGGCACCTGTCGTGACCAGCGTAGCTGTTGACACGCTCAATTTCCGCTACCGGATCGACGGCGACCGCATCGCGTGGCGGCCGCTGCGTGCCTTTGACGACGGCCGGCAAGTGTTCATCGAATTCCCGGAAAGTGTCGCCCAGAGCGACATGCCCCCGCTCTTCATCGCAGGAGCCAAGGGCGAGGGCGAACTCGTCAATTACCGCGTGCGCGGCCGATACCTTGTGGTCGATCGCCTGTTCGCCGTCGCCGAGCTGCGTCTCGGTGCGGGCAAGACCGAGAAGCGTGTCCGCGTGGTGCGCGACGGAGCCATCCCGGAGAAGACCAAGTGACCGGCAACGATACCGCTTCGCTTCAGCCGGCCGAATTGCGCCTGCGCGGGGAGCTGCCCCGCGTGATGCGGCTGTCACGCAAGACGCTTGCCGGCATCGGCCTCGTCACCACCATCGGGATCGGCGGCGCGCTCGTTTATGCACTGCAGCCCTCTACGCCCTCGGCACAGAAGGAACTCTACGAGACCGATAATCGCGCGCCGACGGATAGCCTTGCAGGCGCTCCGAAGGATTATTCGCAGGTCCCCAAGCTCGGGCCGCCACTCCCGGGCGACCTCGGCCGGCCGATCCTCTCGGCGCAGGAACGCGGCAAGGACGTGCCCGCGCCACCGATGGGCACGACGAGTCCCCCACCGTCCGCGAGCCCAGCCGCCAATGCCGCTAAGGCGACCCGTGAGCGAATCCGCCAGGAGCGGGACGCTGCGCGCACCAGCAAGGTGTTTACAGGCGGCGAGAATGTCGCCGCCGTGAGCCCCACCGCTCAGCCTTTGGCTTTGCCTGCAGTGAGCGCGCCCGTTGACGGTGGGGCTGCATCGTCACCGGGCGGTACGAGCGATCAGGCGACAAAGCGCAACTTCATGCGAACCGGCCAGACCACGCCTACCGAGAGCGGCTTCCGCCTTGCCACGCCGACCTCGCCCTACATCGTCCAGGCAGGGAGCATTATTCCCGCTGCGCTGATCACCGGCATCCGCTCGGACTTGCCCGGGCAGATCACTGCTCAAGTGACGCAGAATGTCTACGACAGCGTGACGGGTCAGCATCTTCTCATCCCGCAGGGCAGCCGACTGCTTGGCGAATATGATTCCCAGGTATCGTTCGGGCAGAACCGCGTGCTGCTGGCTTGGGACCGGCTGATTCTTCCAGATGGTCGCTCCATCCAGCTTGACCGTCTGCCCGGTGCCGACGTCGGCGGTTTTGCCGGATTGCAGGATCGCGTCGACCAGCACTGGGGCGGGATGTTGCGCGCTGCCTTCATCTCGACCTTGTTGAGTGTCGGCACGCAGGTCGGCGACGGCAGCGACGACGATCTCGTCCGCGCGCTGAGGCAGGGAAGCTCGGACTCGATCGCGCGGACCGGGCAGGACCTCGTCCGGCGGGAGATGAACGTGCAGCCGACACTGACCGTGAGACCCGGTTTCGTGTTGCGGGTGATCGTGACCCGCGACCTCGTGCTCGCCCCGGGGGACGGGAAGTGACGGCGCTCAAGCTCGGGCCAATCGCCGACGACAAGCCGGTCCGCGTTACCCTCGACGTGCCGGCCGAAGTCCACCGCGATCTTGCCGCTTATGCCGAAACGCATGCTGCGGCCACTGGCCAGCCGTCGGGCGGTCCGGGCAAGATCATTGTCCCGATGCTGGTCCAGTTCATGGCGAGCGACCGTGAATTCCTGAAGCTCAGGCGTCGCTAGGGTCGAGCAGACGAGCCCTACGGTCGCCACACCTGATCCAATAGTGCTTGAGAAGGGAGAAAATATCCGTCAGGTCACGTACGGGCGCGGAGGGGAAATAGCGCACGATGGCATTCAACGAAGATCGCCAGATCCTAAATTTAACGGACAGCGAGCTCGAAGATCTGATCAAGAAGTGGCTCGCGAAGCTTGCGGACACCTATGTCGGATTCGAACGTCCAACTGGGTCGGCGGACATGGGTCGCGATGCCGTCGGGTTTCTCTCGGCCCGCCGGTACGACGGCGACTGGCACAACTATCAGTGCAAGCATCTTAAGGCGCCTTTGGGCAAGGCCGAGTTTGTCACTGAACTCGGCAAGATCTTCTATTACGCGGACCAAGGCGAATTCACGCTGCCCACCAAATACATTTTCGTCTGCCCCAATTCGGCGGTCCGGGACGTCAAGAGGGTGATCGACCGACCGTCGCTCATCGCGGACTTTCTGATCAACAACTGGGACGCCTATTGCCTCAACGGCATATCGACGACGCCATGTCCGCTCACCCCGGCGCTCACGACGGCTATCCGCGCGTATGCGTTCGAGAATGTCGAACTCTGGAAGGCAAGCGAGCTGGTGGAGAGGCCGCAGATGCGGGCCGTTTTGCACGAGCATCTCGACATCGATCCGGGCGAAGCCCCGCGGTTGCGGATCGCTGACGTGCCGGAGGATGTTGCTGACGAAGAGTCCGCATATGTGACCCAGCTTGTGGCGGTGTTCGCCGCAGCGAGCGGCACGGCTTTTGCCAATTATGCGGAGGTCGTTGCCAACGCGACCTACGGCCCGCAAATCGTCAACGCCCGTCGACGGTTCCTGGAGCGTCAGGCGTTTCGACGCCATTTTCGCGACAACCTGCCAGCGAGCCAGATCGACAATGTCGACGAGGACGTGCACGAGACCGTAATCGATCGGTACCACACGCTGGGCACGGCTCCGCTTTACGAGAGGCTTACGCAGATCATGGAGGTCGCCTCCACCGCCCAGGTTACAGGTGCGCTTGGGCGGCACAATCGCGTTACTCCCAGCGTCAAACAGGGCGCGTGCCACCATTTCGCAAATGTCGGACGCATGCCGTGGGCCTGAGCCTGCCCATAGCCCAGCCGCAACTCTTCAACACACCGCTCGAAGCCGGCGTGCGGGCGCTGCTCATTCTCGATGCCTTCGCACCCCACGCCTTTGACCTCGCCACCATGTCGCTACTTGATTATTATATCGTCCATACCGGCGACGCTGGCGGTCCACCCAGTCTTCACCCCGAGATCAACGCCCGTGCCGGCGAGTATTTCGTGCGCCGCCACCTGGTCGAAGAGGGCCTGCTGCTGATGGCCCGCGCATCGCTCGTCGAACAGGTGTTTACGGGCAGCGGCATCGCGTTTCGGGCGCACGAAACGGCAACGGCGATGATTGATCTGTTCGGAAGCGCCTATAATCGCCGGCTCGCCGAAGCGGCTCGATGGCTGGCTCAGGAAGCCGCCTCCCAAGGTGTCGATGTTTTCGTCCAAGGTCTGAAGGACGGCCTAGAGCGCTGGTCTCACGAGATCGTCGGCAGGGCCGCTGATAATGTCTGATCGACGCAGGATCATCATCGACCAGCTGATGTTCACCGGTCCCGAGCGGCCCCCGGTTTCGGTTCAATTCAACTCGGGCGTGAACATCATCTGGGGTGCTTCGAACACGGGCAAATCGTTCGTGCGCAAGTCGATCGACTACCTTCTTGGCGGAGAACTTCCGACCCTGCCTCCCGAAGGCAAGGGCATGGATAACTATCTCCTGTGGCTGTCACTCCCAGACGATGAGAAAGTGACCCTGCGCTCATCCGCGTTGGGCGGCGACATCTACAAGGCCGAAGGGCATCTCCAAGGCGTCGATGAGGGCTCGCCCGGATATGAGGTCTTTTCACGAAAGCATGTCAGCTCGCCGAACGTCTCGCGCTTTTTGCTGTCGAGCGTTGGCTACCGCGAAGCGCAGCTGTTGAAGAACGAACGAGCGGAAAAAGCTCCGTTCTCATTACGCGTCGTCATGCGCTACCTCCTCATCGACGAAACGAGGATGATCGACGAAAAGAGCCTGCTGCTCGCGCACAACACCACGGTCACTTCGGAAGACAAGGGGCTGCTCAAGTTCCTCCTAACCGGCGTAGATGGCTCATCGATCCCGCAGGTGCGATCCGGCGATCAGCTCAAGGCTGCAAAGGAGGGGCAAATCGAGCTCCTCTCTCAGATGGCCGAGCAATTGCGAAAGGTAATCAACGAAACTGTCGAAACCTCATCGGTCATTGCAGATCTGGCCACCGCCGAGCGAGAGAAGGCCGAGCTTCTCGACACAGTGGAAGAGCGCCAGAACGGTCTGGATGCGCTGGCGGCCAAGGAGCGCGGCCTTTCTGATGACATTCAAAGCTACCAGGCGCGGATCGCGGAGCTGAAGGCCCTGAAGGTGCGGTTCGATGAACTCGCGCGCGTCTACTCGTCCGATATCGATCGCCTCGAAGGTCTGGAGGAGGGCGGCTTTCTCCTGCAGCGCTTCGCCACGATCAATTGCCCCCTATGCGGGGCCTCTCCCGACCACCAAAAACACGACCATGGTCTTGGCGGCATCGAGGAGCAACGGCACGCTGTAGAGCTGGAAATGGAGAAAATCCGAGCCGAGGCACGAGATCTTGCTGCGGCGCTCGCTGACGCCGACGCTGAAATCCTGGAGGTAGAGCGCCTAATCGTTGTGGCACTTGAGAATCTGAGCGAAGCGCGCCTCGCGCGCGTCGAGGCTGCGCAGAGTGAAATATCGGCGCGGTCCATCTTCCTTAGCGCAAGCGCTCGATGTGAGAAGCTCGAGTCCGACATGGACAATCGGCGTCGAGTTGGCGAGCTCGAGACGCGGATCGCGCGTATCAAGGCCACGGCCGTGCAGTCGCGACAACGCGCCGATGGAATCGATGTAAATCTCGATCTCTCGAACAGCGAAGCGCACGAGCTGTCGAACGTGGTGAAGCAAGTTTTGAAAGCGTGGAATTATCCCGGCGCCGACGCAGTACATTTCGAGAAGAGCGACCAGGACATCATCGTGGATGGCAAGCGCCGTCGCGACAATGGCGCCGGGGTTCGTGCCCTTCTGCATGCCGCCTTCAAAGTCGGCGTGCTCGTTTATTGCATCGAGAAGGGCCGGCCCCATCCGGGCTTCGTTATCTTGGATTCGCCGCTTTTTGCATATCGTCCCGCCGAAGAGGAGCGGTTCGAGGATCTCGCTGCCGACGAGTTGGAATTGCGCAAAGCCGATGTGGCGACGCACTTTTACCGGTATCTGCAGGGAATGGCCGAGCACGCCCAGTTCATCGTGATCGAGAATCACAAATCCGATCAGGACGTCGTTACGCCCTATGCGAACTATCAGTTCACGAAGAATCCGAGCATCGGGCGCGCTGGCCTATTCGTCTGACGTCGCGTTGAGGGGCGGTCCTCCCCTGGATCGCATCTACATCGCGGCAAGCGTCCAAAAGTCGGTCGTGAAGTGAGGGTCGATATAGGCATACGGCAGATAGTAATAGCCGCCGTCACCGCACGGCTGCCCGTTCGGATGCTGCAAACCCCACGAGTTTCGCATGATGAGAAGCTGCGATCCGTTATCATACCCGACAAGCAACGCTGCGTGCCTCTTTGCGGGATCGTTGGGATTGGGGACTGGCACGATGCCATGGTGCGTGTCGCCCAAATAGAATGACATCTGGATGTTGATGCCGAACGCGACCGGCCGGCCCCCTGCGATATGCGCGCGGACGGCGTCCAGCCCATTCACTTGAACCGGCGCCGCGAATCGATGCTGTGCCGCATCGGCGACCGCCTCGCCCGATGGCTGTTGGAGCACATGTTGCTGGCTGTAATTCCAAAATCCTTCCCGACAGCATCCATGCTGGTAGGCACCAAGCATGGTGGCAGCGACTGAGGTCCCCTGATCGACGGTCGTGGAATGATCGATCACCCGCGCATTCCAGTACAGGAACAGGCGCGAGGCATCGTTCGGGTTGATGCCCTTTTGCATCCACAGATACTGGACGAGCGCACCGACCGCGTTGCCGCAACAGGTCGCGCTATCGAGTTGGTCGTAGATCGGCGGCATCGCACCGCGCAGGTCCGCTGAGTTCTGCAGCGTGAACGGCACTGCGAAGTTGCGATCCTGCAGCTTCGCGAGACGAGCGAGCAGCCTTTTCGACGGCGGGCGCCATCCCGACCGCCACTCCTGATCGAAGGACGGCGCTGTCTGGTCCGCCTCGTCCGTCACTCCTTCGGACAAGACGCAGCCCCTTGTTCGATCAGCGCCGCGCAGGCACGCGCCTTGCGAAGTGCCTCGGCCGTGTTGAGCTTGTCGAGCGCGAGCTTGTCCGAAGCCAGGCTCGCGCCCTGGATCGTCGAAACGGTCGACTTGATGTCAGGCGCAGCCCCGGCGAGCGCGTTTGCAACGTTCGCGGCGCGCGCGTCGGAGGTCCAGGTGAATTCCGTCGTTCGCCCGAACTTGTCGAACTTGAGCGCGATCGTGCGGTTCTCGCCAAAGCCGACCGACAGGCAGAGCTTCGCCGGTCCATTGAGCTGCGCCGCGACGAGCGGGAAGGTCAGCGCTTCGGGTTTCAGGTTCTTCTTATCGAACATCGGCCCATTGGGCTTCAGCGCGACACTCACCGGGGTCGCTTGGGGAACGTACATCCAGACGCTGCAGTCATTGAGGCTGGCGTCCGACTTGCCCGGCGCGCGCGCAACCGCAGGAGCCGTGGCAACTTCGGTGAGGTTGGCAAACACCGCGAACGGCGCTGTCTTGTCGGCGATACCAGGCACCGTCGCGGGCGCCGGCGGCGGCCCGACCCAGGCCGTTTCGAACAAGTCTTCGAACGCCTTGAAGTCGAACTTGAGCGCGACATCCTGATTGAGACTAGCCCGATCGATCGTCACGTCCGCCGTCACCTCACGATGCAGGCTGGTCCGCAAAGCGACCAGATTGGGCAGCGTCTTCTGGATCTTGTCTTCAACTGCCGCGGGGTCCGCCGCCGACGCCATCGACGCACGCAGCGTCGTGATTTGCGCATCCAGGGCATCAGCCGCAATCAAGTTGGCTTTCGTCTTGCTGTTGCAAAGGAGAACGGGCGTGTAGTCGCCGTTCGCCGCGAAGGCCGCGGCGGTGGCCGCGATCTTGATCACGTCGCCGAGGATGACCGACGTCTGATCCGTCGCAGCCGAATTGACCGACGTTATCACGCCGTTGTCGTCAGTGCTGACCGTGATGGCGCGCTTGATCGACCCGGAGGCCAGATCTTTGCCTTCTAACCGATATAGCGTGTCGCCGCTGGCAGCGACGGTGTCGAGCTTGAGCGTCGCCTTCGTCTGCGCGCCCGCCGGATCGCAGACGGTGACGTCGACCGCGAGCGTTACCTTCGCCGTTGTTTTCGGCAGCCGATAATTGATCGATGCGGCCTCGAACGGGCGCGTCGTGGTGCAGGCGCCCAGCGCCATCAGAGACAATGCCGCAAGCATCAGTTTCATGTGTTCGCCCCCCGACTGGCGCTTCGCCATGCGGTTGCCTGGCGAACTAATCACAATGATTTCGGACTGAACTCATAGATATCCGCCCCAGGATTATCGATTTTACCAGTCGCGACTCGTGACGCACCGAACTACTCGTTCGTGAGGATAGCTTGGATTTCACGCGGCGCGAATAGAGAGAAAGCGCCAAAATGAACGGATTTTATATTCGCCCAAAAATCAAACGTGTCGCCTACTTGCTCCCCCGCTGACTTCTTCGGCAACTGGACGGGCCCGCGACTGCGAGCATATCTGTGCGCAATGTCGAAAAGTGTGACCAAGGCATCTGCGCCGACCTGTCTCATCTGCCAAAAGGAGCCGGCGATCCGGGCGCATCTTCTGCCCGAGTGTTTCGTCCGTGAGATCTTTCACGAGCCCAAAGCCGACGAAAAGCACGTGATCCACCATCCGGAGACCGGTCAAAAATACCAGTCGAACACCGGCCGCTTCGACAAGGGTATCCTATGTTCAGCCTGCGACAACATACTCGGCCGGTACGAGGAATCCGCCTTCCTGCTGATCAAGCGGCTCCGCGCCATGAAAGTGGGCTCGAAGCAGGGGACGGACTGCGTCGTGCATTCGGGAACATACCCGTTCCGCGTCACCGTCGTGAACGAGTTCATTCGCTTTGCCTGTGGGGTCCTGTGGAAATACGCATCGATCCCTCCGGACGATGCGGCGCACATCGATATCGGCGATGCCAGAGCGCTCTTCGAGGACATCTGCTTTCGCGGGGCCGACATTCCCGAGGGCGTCGATGCGTTCATCGAGCGCGACCTACTCTCCTTCGCGGCGTTCAAGGATCCGAACGAAGTCTATTATTACTGCACGCCGTCGACCGGGCTGCGGGGTAACAAAACTTCGCACCGGATGGCATGGTTCAGCGTCGGCGGCTTCATCATCTATGTGAAGCTCAACGCGCGCGGACTCTCCGATTTTGCCCCCAAGAAGTGCTGGATCCGGGGGCGCAAGCAGTGTTTCTTCAACGTGTCGATCCGGTCGATGACCGTGAACCGCAGCATTCATCAAACCATCGGCCTGACCGACGGCGACCTCGCCAGGCTGAACAAGTCGATCCACACCAAATATCAGACCGGCGAATTGCCGCGATGGGGCAAAAGCGCCCGGAGCTGATCGACCGAATTGCGGTCAGATCGAAAGGGGAAGAAGATGGGGATTGCACCCAAGACGTTGGTATCGCTGCTGGAAAATGCCGACGAGGGTCATGGCGATGAAATCCGTCGTCATCTTGAGCGCGCGACGCACTTCATCTGCATCGTCGCCTTTGCCAAATTCTCGGGCTGGAAGCTCATCAGAGATGCCTTGACCGAGCGGGCGTCGAAGGGCCTGAAGGCGACCTTCGTCGTCGGTCTCGATTTCTATCAAAGTGAGCCAAGGGTGCTTCGCGCGATCCGGCTGTTGCAGTCGAAAGCTGCGGCCAGCAATGGCGTGATCAACCTCTATCTCGGCGGCGGCCCCAGGCGGGATACGCTTCACCCCAAGGTCTATTGGTTCAAGGGACCGGCCGGCCAGGCCCTGATCGTCGGGTCGGCGAACATGACTTCGGGCGGTCTGTCCGGCAATTACGAGCTTTCGGCACAGCTCTCCGGATCAGCCGCCAAGCACCAGGCATGGCTCGAAGCCTGGATCGCCGCGCGCATCAAGGCGAAGGACATCGTCGAAGCGACCGAGGGCATGATCAAGGACTATGAGAAGGACCGCAACATCTACCAGGCCGCGATGAAGAATGCCGAGCGTCAGGCAGCGCGCTCGATGAAGGCGGATGCCGGCCACACCATTACGCTGGAAGCGCTTCTCGTCGAGATGCGTGGCGACGAGGGTCGCGACGGGTTCGATCAATCCACGGCGCAGCGGCGGCGGAACCTGCCAATGGCCCGCGCACAGATCGCCGTTCTCGCCCGAACGCCCGACCTCAGGCGCAGCGACTTTCTGGCGGCATACGAGAAGCTCATTGGCTTGTGGCACTCGGGCGGCATCGCGCGGGGCAAGACGAAGGTCGCAAACAGGTCCGCACGGTTCCAGGCCGCGCTGCGCGCGCTCGCCGCCGAGCCATCGGACGACCCGGCGATCCTGTTCGACCTTCTCCAGGAGCATTTTGATAAGATCCCGCGCGCCGGCACCAACGTGTTGACCGAGATTCTTCACGCCCGCGACCCCAGCCGGTTCCCCGTCATGAACCAGAACTCGGTCGCTGGAATGGCTCTCGCCAACATCACCGGCTATCCTCGCGCCCCGGACAAGCGCTCGGTCGACGGGGCGCGCTACGCACGGTTCGCAGCGGACGCCGAGCGCCTGCGGCAGAGTCTCGGGCTGGCCGACTTCAGCGAACTCGATGCGCTCTTCAACTTCGCCTATTGGAAAAAGGACGAAGAAGACGACGAGGACGGCGACGATGAGTAGGAACCGCCATGGGTAGAGATGATCGCCGCTGCGACGCCTGCGGTGAGACGGTGCCTCCGCATGCACCGGGCTGCCCGATCGTCGAAGCCAATCGCCGCAAGGAGGCGACACTGAAGAAGCCCGGAAAGCCGCGACCGACGCGGCGCTGATCAACCGCGAATCGGGCCACTTCACTCTGGCTCCGATCGCTTTGTGGGGGTGACGTTGAGCCCCTGGCTCGGGGTCTTCGGCAAGGCCGATCCGCCGCCCGTTTCTCTTTCTTCGCTACGCTACGACGCGCGCGGATATCTGTTGCGCCGACGCGTTCCGCGCTTCTCTTGCTTGCTCCCGACGCCGCACCCCCGCGGCGACAGGAGGTATCAGCATGCGAATTCTGTCCTGGCCACTTGGGTGTGGCCCGGTACGCGGCGCGGTAGCGCTCGCGGCCCTCGTCCTCGCCGCGCCCGCGTTCGCGCAGGATGCGAGCGAGAACCGCGCCTGGCAGTTCAAGACCCCACAAGAAATCGCCGCGCGCGCCGCCATCGCGGACATGATCGCCCGGCAGCGCGCCGGCGTCTACGCAGCGCCCGTCTACAACGCGACCATCGCGCGCCAGTACAATTGCTCGGTGGGCGCAACCGCAACCGGCAATCAGAGCGCACAGAGCGCGATCGCCAATTCGCCCACCGTCACCGGCGCCGCCGCCGCCTCGACCGGCAATGCCGACACCACCGAGGTCGCGAGCGACGGCCGCCCCGGCGTCACGACCGACCAGCGCAATTCGGGACCGATCGGCTCGACCGCGATCGGCGCGACCAATGTGCCGGTCAACGGCTCGGCATGGCAGGCGCAGAATAGCAGCCAGGCCAATAGCGGTGCCCAGTCGGCCTCCGTCCAGGGCAGCACCGCCTGCGGCTTCGGTACCGTCAACTGATGCCGGGTCCGTCCGATCTCCGTATGGCCCGGCTCACCGCTTTTGCCTGCGCGACCGCTGCTTTGTCCGGCTGCGTCTCGTTCCACCAGACTCAGCTCGGCAAGGGCGAGGTGCCGATCCTGGTCGGGCCGCCGGTGCGCGACAATCGCACGCCGATGGACCCGGTCATCACGTGCTTTGCAAGCGAGCTCACCCGGCCCGGCTCGCGTCCGCTCGTCATCGCGGTGGGGGACGTGCGCGACTATACTGGCAAATACTCGGTCACCGAAGGCACCGCCGTGACGCAAGGCGGCGCGCTGATGGTCGCCTCCGCACTCGGCAAGCTAGGCGGCCCCGTCACCCTGGCCGAGCGTTTCGACCCGTCCGTCGGAGAACGCGAACTCGCCTATCTCGACCGGCGGCAACTGGGCGATGGCAAGGCCCATCCCGTCCAGAGCCCGTCGGGAAATGCCAGCGTCGCCTGGCTTCCATATTATGGCGGCAGCGTCGCGGCCTCGGACTATTACATCGTCGGCGGGATCACCGAGCTCGACTATAATGTCCGCTCGGGCGGCGTCGAAGCGCGCGTCAATTCGGTCGGCCCCAAGGCGCGCACCTTCACCCAATCGGTCGCCGTCGATCTGCGCATCGTCGATACGCGCTCTCTGCTGGTAGTGCGCACCATCAGCCTGACCAAGCAATTCTCCGGCTACGAAGTCGGCTTCAACACCTTCCGCTTCTTCGGCTCCGACCTGTTCGACATCAATATCGGCGCCAAAGGACAGGAACCGCTCCAGCTCGGCATCCGCACGGCGCTCGAGGAAGCCACCGTCCGCCTCGTCGGCGCGGTCTCCGGCCGCGATCCCGTGCCTTGCCTCCAGCGGCGCGCCTGGCAGCCCGATCCCGTCCCGCCGCCCACGTTCCCGACCCCGGCGTCCAGCGCCGGCGCGCTGACGCGCG
>JAIXZV010000254.1 GCA_027489365.1 Sphingomonadales bacterium | reverse complement strand
GCTGCTGCCCTCGCTCTATGGCCTGCACGCCGACGGTTTGCTGCCCGAAGGCCTGACAATCACCGCAACCGCGCGCTCCGAACATAGCGACGCGAGCTATCGTAAATTCGCCAAGCAAGCGCTCGACCAATTCCTGCCGAGCGACCGCAAGGACGAAAAGGCGGCGAAGAGCTTTCTCGAGCGGCTGCAATATCAATCGCTCGATGCGACCGATCTGGAGCATTACAAGCAATTGGCCGGAAAGGTCGGCGATGTCTCGGGCGGACTGGCGATCTTCCTGTCGACCGCGCCATCGCTGTTCGAGCCGGTCATCCGCGGGCTCGAATCGGCCGGCCTCGCCGGGGAGACCGTCCGAATCGGCCTGGAAAAGCCGCTCGGTTACGATCTCGCCTCGAGCAAGGAAATCAACGACACCGTCGCCTCGGCCTTCCCCGAGGAGCGCACCTTCCGCATCGACCATTATCTCGGCAAGGAAACCGTCCAGAACATCCTCGCGCTGCGCTTCGGCAACAGCTTCTTCGAACCGGTATGGAATGCGCGCGGGATCGACAACGTCCAGATCACCATTGCCGAAACCGTGGGGCTAGAAGAGCGCGCGGCTTATTATGACGGCGCGGGCGCTTTGCGCGACATGGTCGCCAACCACATGCTGCAGTTGCTGGCGCTGATTGCGATGGAGCCCCCTGCCCGCTTCGACGGCACCGCGATTCGCGATGAAAAGGCCAAGGTGTTCCGCTCGCTGCGCACGATCGAACCGGCCGACGCCCATCTGATGTCGGTCACCGGACAATATGCCGCCGGGGCCAGCGGGGGCGAAATCGTCAAGGGCTATATCGACGAACTGGGCAAACCCTCGAACACCGAAACCTTCGTCGCGATCAAGGCGCATGTCGACAATTGGCGCTGGCAGGGCGTGCCCTTCTATCTGCGCACCGGCAAGCGCATGACCACGCGCGCCAGCGAAATCGCGATCCAGTTCAAACCGGTGCCGCATTCGATGTTCTCGAACCGTGGCGGCATGTTGCAGCCCAACGTGCTGGTGATTCGCCTGCAGCCCGAGGAATATGTCCAGCTGCTGGTGATGGCGAAGGAGCCGGGGCTCGACCGCGACGGCATCCGCCTGCGCGAAGTGCCGCTGAACCTGAGCCTCGATGCCGAATTTGCCGGACGCCCGCGCCGCATCGCCTATGAACGGCTGCTGCTCGATCTGATCGAGGGCGACCAGACCTTGTTCGTGCGACGCGACGAGGTCGAGGCGCAATGGACCTGGATCGACGCGATCCGCGCCGGCTGGGTGGCCAATGACATGAAGCCCAAGCATTACGCGTCGGGAAGCTGGGGCCCGAGCGCCGCCATCGCGCTGACCGAGCGCGACGGGGTGACGTGGCAGGACGAATAGCGGTTATGAGCCCCCTCCCCCTTCCGCGGGAGGGGGAGAACAGAAAGAAGAACAATGAGCGACGACGATCACGAAATCGAATGGTGGGATTATGAGGATGCCGACGAGATGGCCGAGGCCGTCGCGGGCGACATCGGCTTCATCATCGACAGCGCGATCGATGCGCGCGGCGCGGCGGTGATCGCGCTGTCGGGCGGCAAGACGCCGATCCCGATCTATGCCAAGCTCGCCGCGGCAAAGCATGACTGGAAGCGCGTAACGATCGTCCCGGTCGATGAACGGATCGTGCCGCTGGGTGATCCGCTGTCGAACGTCACGATGATCGCCAAGGCGTTCCTGCCCAAGGGCGCGCGCGTCATGCCGATCGTCCCCAACGCGACCGCCGATTACAAGGCAGCGGGCCGCTCGGCCGATGCGCTGATGCAGGATCTGCACTGGCCGCTCGACCTGTGCCTGCTCGGCGTTGGCGCGGACGGGCATACCGGGTCGATCTTCCCCGGCCCCGATTATGACGAGGCACTGTCCGGCCCGAAGGAACGCCGCGCGCTCGGCGTCATGCCCGATCCGATGCCAAAGGACGCCCCCGTCGCGCGCGTCACGCTCAGCCGCGAGGCGATGATTTCCGCGCGTGCGCTGATCATCGCGGTGACCGGCGACGCCAAGAAGAAGGTGATCGAGGACGCGATCAAGCAAGGCCCGTCGTCGAAATATCCGATCGGGCGCGTGCTGGCGGACGCCGAGCTGCCGGTGGATATCCACTGGGCGGCGGAATGATCTCCAAACCCTCGGGAAGATCCGCATGACCCTCCACCCCGAAATCGCCGCCGTCACCGATCGGATCATCACCCGGTCAAAGCCGACGCGAGACGCCTATCTCGCGCTGATTGGCCGGGCACGCGATACCCATATCGCGCGCCCGGCGATGGGCTGCGCCAACGCCGCGCACGCTTATGCCGGGACTGAGGAGGACCGCGCGACGCTCGTCACCGGCAAGGCGATGAACATCGGCATCGTCACTTCGTACAACGACATGCTGTCGGCGCACGCGCCCTATTACCGCTATCCCGAACAGATGAAGGTCTGGGCGCGCGAGGCGGGGGCGACCGCGCAAGTCGCCGGCGGCGTGCCGGCGATGTGCGACGGGGTGACGCAGGGCTATGCCGGGATGGAACTGTCGCTGTTCAGCCGCGACACGATCGCGCTGTCGACCGCGATTGCGCTGAGCCACGGCACGTTCGAAGGTGCGGCGCTGCTCGGCATTTGCGATAAGATCGTGCCAGGGTTGCTGATGGGCGCCCTCCGCTTCGGCCATTTGCCGATGGTGTTCATCCCCGCCGGGCCAATGCCCTCCGGTCTCGCCAACAAGGCGAAGGTCGCGGTGCGCGAGGCCTTCGCCGAGGGGAAAGTCGGCCGCGACGCACTGCTCGAGGCCGAGATCGGCGCCTATCATTCCAAGGGCACTTGCACCTTTTACGGCACCGCCAATTCCAATCAGATGATGATGGAAATGATGGGGCTGCACATGCCGGGTGCGTCGTTCGTCAATCCCGGCACCAAGCTGCGGCAGGAGTTGACGCGCGCGGCGGTGCATCGTTTGCCGCAGATCGGATGGAGCGGCGATTCGTACCGTCCGCTCGGGCTGTGCGTCGATGAGAAAGCGATCGTGAACGCGGCCATCGGCCTGCTCGCGACCGGCGGATCGACCAACCATTTGCTCCATCTGCCCGCCATCGCGGCGTGCGCAGGAATCGTGATCGATTGGGAGGATTTCGATCGCCTGTCCAAGGCGATCCCATTGGTTGCGCGCGTCTATCCCAACGGATCGGCCGATGTGAACGGGTTCGAGCACGCCGGTGGCATGGCCTTCGTGATCCGCGAATTGGCCGATGCCGGGCTGCTCCACCGCGACCTGCTGACGGTCGCGGGCGAGGACATGACCGATTACGGACGCAAGCCAGCGCTGGATGAGGGCGAGGCCCTTGCCTGGGTTGATCCAGGCGGCAGCGGCGACGACAGCATCCTGCGCGCTCCCGCCACGCCCTTCGCCCCCGAAGGCGGCTTCCGCATCCTCACCGGCAGCCTCGGCCGCGCGTGCATCAAGGTGTCCGCCGTAGAGCGCGACCGCTGGACGATCGAAGCGCCCGCGCGCGTGTTCGAGGATCAAGGCGCGGTGCTCGCCGCGTTCCAGGCGGGCGAACTCGACCGCGACGTGGTGGTGGTGGTGCGCTTCCAGGGGCCGCGCGCCAACGGGATGCCGGAATTGCACAAGCTCACCCCGGCGCTCGGCGTGCTCCAGAACCGCGGCTTTCGCGTGGCACTCGTCACCGACGGACGCATGTCGGGGGCGAGCGGCAAGGTGCCTGCAGCAATTCATTGCTCGCCCGAAGCGCTCGGCGACGGTCCGCTTGCGCGCGTGCGCGACGGCGATGTGATCCGGCTCGATGCCGATGCGGGCGACCTGTTCGCGCGCGTCGATCCGGCAGAATGGGCGGCGCGCACGCCCGCGACCGCACCGGCGGAAGCCGAAGGTATGGGCCGCGAACTGTTCGGCCTGTTCCGTGCGAACGCCAATGAGGCCGAGCGCGGCGCCTCACCGCTGCTGACGGGAATGAGTTGGTGAGCGCAATGCAGTTGGTAAGCGTAGATCTCGGCGGCACGCACGCGCGCTTTGCGCTCGCCGAGGTGGCCGAGGGCCGCGTTGTGTCGCTCGGCGAACCGGTAACGCTCAAGACTGCCGAATTCGCCAGCCTGCAAACCGCTTGGCAGGCATTCGAGCAGCAGGTCGGCAGCCCCCTGCCCCGCGCGGCGGCGATCGGGATCGCCTCACCGATCGGTGGCGACTTGATCAAGATGACCAACAATCCGTGGATCATCCGCCCCGCGCTGATTCCGGAGCGGCTCAACGTCGACACCTACGTCCTGATCAACGATTTCGGCGCGATCGGCCATGCCGTCGCGCAAGTCGCGCCCGAGCATTTCACGCATGTCTGCGGTCCCGACGTCGCATTGCCGGAAAGCGGCGCGATCACCGTCTGCGGCCCCGGCACCGGTCTCGGCGTCGCGCAGGTGCTGCGCGCGAAGGACGGCTATCACGTCATCGAAACCGAAGGCGGGCATCAGGATTTCGCCCCGCTCGACGGGATTGAAGATGCGCTGCTCAAGCGACTGCGCAAGACCTTCACGCGCGTATCGATGGAGCGCGTGGTGGCAGGGCCGGGGATCGTCGCGATCTACCAGACCCTCGCCGAAATCGAGGGCCGCGCAATCCAGCAGATCGACGACAAGGCGATCTGGACGCTGGCGCTGGAGGGCGGCGACAGCCTCGCGCTCGCGGCGCTCGACCGCTTCTGCCTCGCACTCGGCGCCGTGGCGGGCGATCTCGCACTGGCGCACGGGCCGACCGCAGTCGTCATCGCCGGTGGCCTCGGGCTGCGGCTCAAGGACCGGTTGCTGCAATCCGGCTTCGAACAGCGCTTCACCGCCAAGGGTCGTTTCCAGGGCCTGATGAAGTCGGTGCCGGTCAAAATCATCACCCACCCGCAACCCGGCCTGTTCGGCGCGGCCGCGGCCTTTGCACAGGAAAATGCCCGATGAGTATCGAAACCGTGATGCGCACCAGCGCGGTGATCCCCGTGCTGGTGATCGACGATGCCGCCACCGCCCTGCCGCTCGCCCAGGCGTTGGTCGCGGGGGGCCTCAAGGTGCTGGAGGTGACGCTCCGCACCCCCGCCGCGCTGGATGCGATCCGCGAGATGAAGAAGGTCCCCGGCGCGATCGTCGGCGCAGGGACCGTCGTGAACCCCGATCAGTTCGCGCAAGCAATGGACGCGGGTGCGGAATTCATCGTCTCGCCCGGCCTGACCGAGCGGCTCGCACGGCCGATCATCGACAGCGGCGTGCCATTCCTGCCCGGTATCGCCAATGCCGCCGATATCATGACCGGGCTCGATCTCGGCCTCACCCATTTCAAATTCTTCCCGGCCGAGGCGAATGGCGGGCTGAAGGCGCTAAAGGCGCTCGCGGCGCCCTTCTACCAGTGCCGCTTCTGCCCGACTGGCGGCATCACCGAGGCAAGCGCGCCGGAATGGCTCGGGTTCGATCCGGTGCTGTGCGTCGGCGGAAGCTGGGTC
>JAIXZV010000068.1 GCA_027489365.1 Sphingomonadales bacterium | reverse complement strand
AGTTGCGCCCACGACCGAGCCGGCAGCCGAGGCGGAACCGGTGGTCGCGCCCGAGCCCGAACCTGCACAGGACGACATGGCAACCCGCATCGCCGCGCTCGAAGCGCGGGTGGACGAACAGGACGTGGCACTGCGCCGCGTGCTGACGCTGCTGGTCGATTGGGCCGAGGGCGGGCAAAGCCCGAATGCCGCTGCCGCCCATGCCGCAGAGGGCTGAGCCCATGCGGCACGGCCAACCCCTGCACGGCATGTCGGTCGATGTCGAAGACTGGTTTCAGGTCGGCGCGTTCGAAAAGGTGATCGCCAAGGACGATTGGGATTCGCTGCTGCCGCGCGTCGAGCGCAACACAGACGCCGTGCTCGCGCTGTTCGCCGAAAGCGGCACCAAGGCGACCTTCTTTACGCTCGGCTGGGTGGCGCAGCGCTATCCGGCGATGATCCGCCGGATCGTCGAGCAGGGCCATGAACTCGCCAGCCACGGCTGGGATCACGACCGCGTCTTCACCCTCGACGCCGCGCGTTTCCGCGCCGACATCGCCCGCGCGCGGGGAGCGCTGGAGGATGCCGGCGGGGTCGCCATTACCGGATATCGCGCGCCGAGCTTCTCGATCGATGCCCGCACGCCCTGGGCACATGAGGTCCTGGCGGAGGAGGGCTATGCCTATTCCTCCAGCGTCGCGCCGCTGCGCCACGATCATTATGGCTGGCCCGAGGCGCCGCGCTTCGCCTTCCGCCCGCTCGCCGACGCCGATCTGATCGAGCTGCCCGTGACGGTCGCCGAACTTGGCGCACGGCGGATGGCGACCGGGGGTGGCTTCTTCCGGCTGTTCCCCGCCGCGCTCACTGATTATGCGGTGCGGCAAGTGGCGGGGCAGGGACAGCCCGCCGTGTTTTACTTCCACCCGTGGGAAATCGACCCCGGCCAGCCACGCGTCGCCAACGCCCCCGCCAAATCGAAGCTGCGCCATTACAGTCGCCTGGGCGCGATGGCGGGCAAGTTGCGCGGCCTGCTGTCGCGGCACGATTGGGGTCGGGTGGATGAGGTCGTGCGCGATCTTCATCCGATTTCGGCTCCGGTCGCGCTCGCCGCATGACGATCCAGCCGCTCTCGGCGCTGGTCGCGGTGCGCGCCGCCGATCTGCGCGATCCGGGCGAATGCGCGCGGATCGACGCCTTCGTGCGCGCCCATCCCGAAGCGACTCCGTTCCATCTGACGGCATGGAGCCGCGGCGTCGCGAAGGGCTGCGGCCAGACCAGCCACACGCTCGTTGCCGAACGCGCGGACGGGGGGCTTGCCGGGTTCGTGCCGCTGACGGAGGTCCGCTCGCCACTGTTCGGCCGGGCTCTTGTCTCGAACGGCTTTGCGGTCGGCGGGGGGATTTTGGCCGAAAGCGATGCGGCGGTCACCGCATTGGGCGATGCCGCCTGGGCGCTGGCGCAACGGCTGAACTGCCCGACCCTCGAACTGCGCGGCGGGCCGCTGCCGGGCGATGTTTGGCATATCGATACCGATACCTATCTCGGCTTCGCCCGCCCGCTCGCCGAGAGCGACGAGGCCGAACTCCTCGCCATCCCGCGCAAGCAACGCGCTGAGGTGCGCAAGGCGCTCGACGCCGATCTGGCGATCACGGTCGGGCATGGGCGCGATGACCTCAAGGCGCATTATGCAGTCTACGCCGAATCGGTGCATAATCTCGGCACGCCGGTGTTCCCGGCGGCGCTGTTCCGCGCGGTGTTGCAGGAATTTGGTGAATCCGCCGATATCCTCACCGTCCGCCATGAAGGATGCGCGGTCGCGAGCGTGCTGAGCCTGTATTTCAACGGCACGGTCTATCCCTATTGGGGCGGCGGCACGCAGGCGGCACGTGGCCTTCGCGCCAACGACCGGATGTATTTCGCGCTAATGGCGCACGCCCGCGCAAAGGGGTGCACGCGCTTCGATTTCGGCCGGTCCAAGGCCGGCACCGGCCCCGCCGCGTTCAAGAAAAATTGGGGCTTCGAGGGCGTTCCGCTATCCTATGGCAAGCGCGCCGCGCCGGGCGAGGCGGTACGCGAGATCAACCCGCTCGACCCCCGCTACGCCCGCAAGGTCGAGCTGTGGAAGAAGCTGCCGCTGTGGGTCGCCAACCGCGTGGGGCCGCATATCGCGCGCGGCCTGGGCTGATGGGCGACATTCTGTTTCTGGGCCACCGTGTGCCCTATCCGCCCGATCGCGGCGACAAGATTCGTGGCTTTCACATCCTGAAGTTCCTGGCGGCGCGTAAACGCGTGCATCTGATCGCCTTTGCCGACGATGCGCGCGACATGAAGCCGGCCGATGGCCTGGCCGAGGTGACCGGCAATCCCTCTATCATCTGGCGCGCGAAGTCGCGGGCGACGGCGGCGGTGCAGGCGCTGCTGTCGCGCAAACCCGTGTCGCTGACCGCGTTCGACGATGCGTCGCTGCGCGCGGCGGTCGATGCGGCCCTCTCCACGAACGCGATCGACACGATCTACGTCTTTTCCAGCCAGATGGCGCAATATCTGCCGGCCAACCCGCGGCAGCAGGTCATCATGGATTTCGTCGACATGGATTCGGCCAAATTCGCCGACTATGCCAAACAATCGCGCGGGCCGATGGCGTGGATGATGGGGCGCGAAGCCCGCTTGCTGCAACGCTACGAAAGCAATGTCGCCGGGGTCGCCGATGCGAGCCTGTTCGTGAGCGAAGCCGAAGCGCGCCTGTTCCGCGACAAGACCGGGGCCGAGCGCGTCCATGCGGTCGAGAACGGCATCGACACCGATTTCTTCGATCCTGCCGCCGCGTTCGCACCGATCGACACCACCGGCCGGCTGATCGTCTTCACCGGACAGATGGATTACCGCCCGAACATCGAGGCGGTGACGTGGTTCGCGGAGGCGATTTTGCCGCAGGTGCAGCAACGCCACCCGAACGCGCGCTTCGTCATCGTCGGGCGCGCGCCGACCGATGCGGTCCAGGCGCTCGCCAGGCGGCCCGGCGTCGTGGTCACCGGCGAGGTCGCCGATGTGCGCGGCTGGCTCGCGGCAGCATCGGTCGTCGTCGCGCCGCTGAAGCTCGCCCGCGGGGTCCAGAACAAGGTGCTCGAGGCGATGGCGATGGCGCGGCCGGTGGTCGCGTCGATCCCGGCGGCTGAGGGCATCGATCATGCCGACACGATCCGCGTCGGCGGAACCGGGGAAGACATCGCCGCGCAGATCGTCGCGATCCTCGACGATCCCGACGGGGCTGCGCAAATGGGCCGGGACGCCCGCGCACAGGTTCAGGCACGCTATAGTTGGGAGGCGCGGCTCGCGCCGCTCGATGCGATCCTCGGCCTTGCGGTCGCGGCTCCGCGGCAGTGCGTCGAGGCGTGACGCGGTGACCATTCCAATGCCCGCGACTGCCTTCGCGATCGACGCCACCGCGCAGTCCGCATGGCGGCGGCATGGTGCGATCCTCGGCGGCGTGGCGCTGCTGCTGATCGGGCTGTTCTGGCACGATGTCACCGCGCTGACGAAGATCTGGTGGACCAGTACGACCTTCGGGCATTGTCTGTTCATCCCGCCGGTGCTGGCGTGGCTGGTGTGGCAACGTCGCGCGGGCCTCGCGCAGCTTACCCCGGTCGCCTGGGCACCGGGGCTGTTGCTGGTCGCGCTCGGCGGCTTGGGCTGGCTGCTCGGCGATGCTGGTGGCGTGGCGCTCGCGCGGCATCTGGGGATCGTGCTGATGCTGCAGGGCGCGGTGGTCGCGCTGCTCGGCCCCAATGTCGCCCGGGCACTGCTGTTTCCGCTTTGCTACGCGGTGTTCCTCGTGCCCTTCGGTGAGGGGCTGGAGGAACCGCTACAAACCGCGACTGTCGCGATGACGATGCCGCTGCTCCATCTGTTCGGCGTCCCCGCGCAAGTCGATGGCGTGCTGATCACCATCCCGAACGGCTATTTCGAAGTGGCCGAGGCGTGTTCGGGCGCGAAGTTCGTGATCGCGATGATCGCCTATGGCGCGCTCGTCGCCAATGTCTGCTTCGTCTCGTGGCGGCGGCGCGCGATTTTCATGGTTGTCGCGATCGTGGTGCCGATCCTCGCCAATGGCCTGCGGGCGTTCGGGACGATCTATGCCGCCTATCTCACCTCGGTCGAGCAAGCGACGGGCATGGACCATATCGTTTATGGCTGGGTCTTTTTCGGCGTGGTGATGGCGGCGGTGATCGCGATCGGCTGGCGCTGGTTCGATCGCGCGCCCGATGCGCCGGTGTTCGATCCGGCGCGGTTGCAGACGGTGCCTCGGTTTTGCCTCGATGCGCTGATTGCAGCAGCGTTGGTGCTGGCGACCGCAGCGGTTTTCCCGGCGTGGTCCTCGGCAATTGCCGGGCGCGCGCAGGCGTTGCCGGATCGGATCGCGCTGCCGGAGGTTCCCGGCTGGCACCGCAGCGCGACCAGCATCCGCGCGGCGTGGTCGCCCAACTATCCGAATGCCGACCATTTCCTGTTCGGTCGCTACACCGATGGGCGCGGGGAGTCGGTCGATCTGGCGATCGCCGTTTATGGCAGCCAGCGCGAGGGCAAGGAGCTCGTCGCGTTCGGGGTGGGGCCGCTGCGCGAGGATGACCGCTGGGTCCGCGTGTCGGACCTGCCCGATCTGGACGGCGGATCGGCGATGCGCATCACCGCGCCCGGACCGGTCGAACGGCACGTCGTGACGTGGTATCGCGTCGGCGACGTGCTCACGCACCGCCCCGCAGTGGTGAAGCTCGCGACCTTGCAAGCCAAGCTGCTCGGTGGGCCGCAACGTGCGGTGGCGGTGCATGTCTCGGCCGAGGCGCAGTCCGGTTCCGATCCGCGCGCGACAATGGCGCGCTTCGTCGCGGCGCTCGGCCCGATCGAGCGGCTGGCCGATCACGCGGCGGGAATGCCGTGAGCGCGGGGGTGACGGATCGCGCCGGGACCGGTAAGCGCGCCTGATGTGCGGCATCGCCGGTCTTTATTATCCCTCCACCCCCAAGCCGGTCGATCCCGCGCGGATTCAGGCGATGGCGGATGCGCAGGCACATCGCGGGCCTGACGGATCGGGCGTTTGGACCGCGCCGGGCGTTGGCCTCGGCCATCGCCGCCTCTCGATCATCGATGTCGCCGGATCGCCGCAACCGATGGCGAGCGCCGACGGCGCGCTGACGGTCACCTATAACGGCGAGATTTATAATTTCGCCGCATTGCGTGCCGAATTGCAGGCACTGGGTGCCGTGTTCGTGACGGCGGGCGATACCGAGGTGCTGCTCCACGGCTGGGCGGCCTGGGGCCCGGCGATGCTGGATCGGTTGAACGGCATGTTCGCCTTCGCGCTGCACGATGCGCGGCGACAATGCCTGTTCCTCGCGCGCGACCGATTGGGCGTGAAGCCGCTGCATTATGCCGAATTGTCCGATGGCGCGGTGGCGTTCGCATCCGAGCTAAAGGGCTTGCTCGCGCACCCGCTGCTGCGCCGCGCGCCGCAGATCAGCGCGGTCGAGGATTATCTGGCCTTCGGCTACGTCCCCGACGACACGTGTCTGGTGGCGGGCGTAAAGAAGCTGCCCGCAGGCCACTCTTTGCTGATCGAACGCGGCAAGGCCGTGCCCGCGCCATCGCGCTGGTGGGACGTGGATTTCAGCCGCCGCGCGACCGGATCGGCCAAGGCGCTCGAAGAAGAGTTGCTCGCTTTGCTTCGTGATGCCGTCACCTCGCGCATGGTGGCGGACGTGCCGCTCGGCGCGTTCCTGTCGGGCGGGGTCGATAGTTCGGCAGTGGTCGCGCTGATGGCGGAGGCGTCGCGCGGTGCGGTGCGCACCTGTACGATCGGCTTCGACGAAGCGAGCCTCGACGAACGCCGCTATGCCGATGAGATCGCGCGCCGCTTCGCCACGCAGCACCGCGAGCGGATCGTCGCGGCGGATGATTTCAGCCTGATCGACACGCTCGTCCACGCGTTCGACGAGCCCTTCGCCGATGCCTCGGCGCTCGCCACCTACCGCGTATGCGAACTTGCGCGCGAAGATGTTACCGTCGCCTTGTCGGGCGACGGCGCGGACGAGGCCTTCGCCGGCTATCGACGCTACAAATTTCAAGCCGCAGAGGAACGCGTTCGCGGCCTAGTGCCAGCGTCGATCCGCCAGAATCTGTTCGGCACGCTCGGTCGCTATTACCCCAAGGCCGATTGGGCACCGCGCCCCTTACGCGCGAAAACCACGCTGCTCGCGCTCGCCGAGGATGGCGCGGAGGGTTATGCCCGCTCGGTCGGCGTCACCACGCCAGCGTTACGTGCGGCCCTGTTCAGCGATGCCGCCCGCAGCGCGCTCGGCGGACACCGCGCCGAGGATCGCTATATCCGATCGATGCGTGATGCCCCCGCACGCGACGCACTCGACCGCGCGCAATATGCCGATTTCCAGCATTGGCTGCCCGGCGACATCCTGACCAAGGCCGACCGCACCAGCATGGCGGTCAGCCTGGAGGCGCGCGAGCCGCTGCTCGATTATCGCCTGGTCGAATTCGCCGCGAAACTGCCCGTCGGCATGCGCTTGAAGGGCGGGCAGGGGAAGTGGCTGCTGAAGAAGTCACTGGAGCGCTATCTCCCCAAGGACATCCTCTACCGCCCGAAAATGGGCTTCGTCACGCCGATCAGCGCGTGGCTCCGCGGGCCGCTTGCAGACGAAGCCGCAGCGCTGGCACGCTCGCGCGTGCTGACCGGCACCGGCTGGTTCGATCCCGCCACGATCGCGCGCCTCGCCGAGGATCACCGCAGCGGTCGCGCCGACCACGGCCGGACGCTGTGGCAATTGGTGATGCTCGAACGATCGATGGCGCGGCTGTTCGGCTGAACGCCGAGGCACGCCCGTCTGGGGTCAGCCTACGGCATCACCGCATCGATTTTTGCCTTGAGCTGCTCCCTGGTGAACGGTTTGATGAGGACCGTGCATTTACCGGCGGTTTGCATGGCAGCGGCGTCTGCGGGGGACGGTTTGGTCGGCATGATCATCACGAACGGAAGGTTCTTTTGCGCCGGTTCCGCTCGGACGGATTGCAGGACCTCCAAGCCGGTCATGTCGTTGAGCGTGGAGTCGCAAATGATCAGGTCGAACGTCCGCGCGCGCGATTGGGCGATGGCGGTCGCGCCACTGTCCGCTTCGGTCGTGTTGGCGGTGATGCTCAGGTCTCTGAGCAGGTTCTTCACGATCCGCCGCATCGTCGCATAGTCATCAACAATCAGAACTTCCATCGCTTATCCCTCTATTGAAACCAAAATGATGCGGAGCACTACCCCGCCATCAGCGCAATCGCCGCATGCAGCGTCAGCGCCATAAGGCACAGCGTCGATAGCGTGAACAGCGCGAACCGTACGATCACGCGGTTGACCGTCACCTGCACCAGACTGTGCGCGATGCGCAGCGCGACATAGACCCAGGCGATCGTCGCGTTCAAACCAGCGCCTTGCTCCAGCAGCGCCAGGCTCAGCGCGATCGCGTAGAAGATCGTCGGCTGCTCCATCAGGTGATTGTAGTTTTCGGCCGACCATTGCACTGGCGCGGGCAGAATCGCCTTCAGATCAGCCCCGCTGCCGCCGCGTAGATTCTTCACGTCGATCTTCGCGGCCTGCATCGCCGGGATGCGCTTGGCATACATCCACACCCAGATGACGAGCGACCAGGCGACAAGCGCGACGACGGGCGCGATGATTGGGCTGTGCATGAAAAAATCCCCCCGGATTGGTGTCCGGGGGGATGGTCGTTCATCAGGTCTGCAATTGCAACCGATCAGTCGAAGCTGGCACCCCAGCGACGCTTGACGCGGGTCTTCCACAGGCCGCGGTGATAGGCGTCGGAGGCCAGCAGCGGCATGACCGAACCGGCTTCGGCGAACACCATCTGTTCGATGCCGGTGTTGACCTTGCCCCACGATGCCGCTTCCTGCAGCGTCGAGGACGAGCAGGCACCGTCGCGCACGTCAGCGACGGTGATCTGCACGGCATACTT
>JAIXZV010000246.1 GCA_027489365.1 Sphingomonadales bacterium | reverse complement strand
GTCAAATCCATGGCCAAACCCGATTCCTGGCGGCTCGACCCCGCTTCCTATCCGCACAGCGAGTCGATTCAGACGCGCTTTCAGGATCTCGACGTCCTCGGTCATATCAACAATGTCGCGATGGCAGCGTTGTTCGAAAGCGGTCGGGTGCGCTTCAACCGGTCGATGAACCTGGCCGGCTGGGCCGGGCATCGCTGGCTCGTCGCCAAGGTCGAGATCAATTATATCGGCGAGAGCTTCTTCCCCGCCGACATCGAGATCGCCACCGGCATCGGCGACATCGGCAATCGCAGCTGGCATATTTTGTCAGCAGCGTTCCAGAAAGGCGAATGCGTCGCGACCTGCGACGTGGTGATCGTGATGAGCGCGAGTGGCGGCATCACCACCCTGCCCGACGATTTCCGCGCCGGATTGGAAGCGCATAAGGTGCGGCGCTAGCGTTTATCCCTTTGTTCCGTTGGGGCTGAGCCTGTCGAAGCCCTGCCCTTTCCTTTCGAGCAAGAAGGACAGCCCTTCGACAAGCTAAGGGCGAACGGACTGGGACCTGTCCCGCGCTAACGCGCGCGGCCTCACCCCCGCACGATCAGATAGTTCATCCGCGCCGCGGCGATCGGCTTGGCCGCATCGTCCTGCCACGCGATCGCCTCGACATTGGCGACGCGCCCGCCGAGCCGGGTGACGCTGCCGCGCGCGAAGGTCGGTTTTTCGCGGCCGCCGCGCATGAAATCGACCGTGACGTTGATCGGCTTGATCTGTCCGCCGCCATCCGCCGCAAGCGCGTGGCGCAGCGCGACGATCGCCGCCATCTCCAGCAAGCCGCCGATCGCACCGCCGTGGAGATAGCCCGGCCGCCCGAGCACGGTGTCGGCGCTCGGCATCGTCAGCAGCGTGGGATCGTCACCACCCACCGGCGCGATACCCAGCAGATCGGCATAGGGTGGCAAGGTCATGCGCCCGCTCCAGCGGTCGGCTCGACCGGCGCGTCGGTGAACATGAAAGTGCCGGCGACATGCGCGAGCGGATCGGCCGGATCGCCATCATGCGCTTGCCCCCGCACGAACGAGATCGAACGCGTGATGCGATAGCATTCGCCGCGCCCGAACACCGCCTTGCCCGGCGTTGCGGGGCGCAGGTAATCGATCCGCAGATCGAGCGTTGCGTGGGGGCGGAAACGGCCGAGCCGGGTCCACACCGCCAGGCTGGTCGCCATGTCCATCATCGTCAAGATCGGCCCGGAGGCGAGCACACCGCTGTCGGGATCACCAATCAATTCAGGACGATAGGGCAAATGCAACTCGACCCAATCGGGGCCGTGCGCGTGGTAGGTCAGGCCCAGCAAGCCGCCATGCCCGCCGACGCCGTGGCGCAGGAAACGGTGCGGATCGAAGGCGGGGGGCTGGTCGGGAAACATGCGCCTTCCGTACCGCAATGCAGCATCGGCGCAAGAGGGCGGTGCGCGTCCAATGTTACAGCGATTTAACTAAGCGGCGGCGGGGTGCCCGGCTTAGCCTCCGAAGCGCGGACTCACCCGCATCCTGGGGGTAAGCGATGGACATTTTCAGCATCGATATCAATCAGATCGCCGATCTGACGACGCAAGTCGGGACGAGCGGCGCGATCCGGTCGCTCGAGCTCGTTGGCGATGACGTGTTCGATTACATCATCGGGGTCGCGATCCTGATCTATGAGGTGCATCCCTTCGTATGACAGGGCTGCCCGACCGGGCCACGCTGGAGACGGCGGCGGCAAAATCTTTTGCCGCTGCCGCCGCTTTTCGGGCGAGCGCGCCGTATCGCGGATTGGAGGATTTGTTCGCCGAAGTTGCAACGGAGCGTGCGATTTCGACGCTGCTGAGCGATCACGGCTGGGTCGGCGAATTGATCGCGCCGCTGATCGCCGCGTTGGCCGAGGATCCGTGGTTCGAACCGCCGTTTCGGGTGGCGCGCGATGGGTTGCGGATCGGGACGGTGCTTTTCGAAACGGCGGACGTGTCGATCGCGGCGACGGTGCTGTCGGCCGATGCGCTCGCCACCGTACAGCCGCCGCGAACGGTGGTGGTGCCGGGCCGGGTGACGGTGACGCGCTATGTCCGCGCGGGGCACGCGCGGTTGCGGCTGTGGGAGGCCGAGCCGATCGACGCGGATTTCTCGGCGGGGACCGCCAAGCCGTGTGTGGCACTGCCCGATCTGCGGCTGGCCGATGGGGAGGTCGTGCGCATCGACGGGCGGACGCAGGGGCATATCCTCGCCGACGCGAGCAGCGACGTCGTGACGCTGAGCGCGACGCTGCGGCGGCAGACGATTCCTTACGCGCGCGAATATGCCATCGACACCGGCGCGCTGGTGCGGGTCGCGACGAATGACGACCGCGCGGCGCGGACGCAGATGCTGCTGGCCTATCTGCGGCTTGCCGGAAGGCGGGGGAGCGAAGCGTGCTTTGCCGCCGCGACGCGCGACCCGGCGTTTTTCCTGCGCTGGGCGGCGATGCGCGAATGGCTGGCAAGCGACGCGGGTGCCGCGCTGCCGAGATTACGCGAGATGGCGAAGGGCGATCCTAATGGAGAGGTCCGCGCCGCCGCCAAGACGACGCTCGCGATGATCGAACAGCGGCTGGCCGCCTGATGCCGCGCGTGCTCGATTCCGGAGACAGCGACGCGATCGGGCTGGATGATCTGGCCGAAGCACTCGACGCCAGCGCGTTCGATCCGCGTGACGAGGAGTCGCTCGCCGAACTCGGGCCCTTGCTCGCCCGGCTCGGGCGCAATCGCAGCTTCCTTGCCGATCTCGTCATTGCCGAACTGGAGGATCGCTGTTCGGGCCAGTCGGCGGGCAATGCCTATGGCGCGCAAGTGTTCATGCTGCGCCCACCGAACGGCCGCTATGTGCTGCGCGCCAATTTCTGGCCTGCGCGCGCGGATGCGGTGGTGCGCGCCAGCGGCACCGCGCCCTTCTTCTACGACATGCCGCACGACCATAATTTCTCGTTCCTGACGGTCGGCTATCAGGGGCCAGGCTATTGGAGCGATTATTACGAGTATGATGTGGACGCGATCGTTGGCGTGCCGGGCGAAGCGGCTGGCCTGCGCTTCGTAGAACGATCGCGGCTGGAGGAGGGCAAGGTCCTGCTCTACCGCGCGCGGCGCGACGTGCATGTGCAATTGCCGCCCGACAGCCTGTCGGTGTCTCTCAACATCCTGACCTTCGACCGCGCGCAACCGTGGTGCGACCAGTTCCGTTTCGATGTCGCGGCGGGGACGATCGCCGAGGGGCTAACCACCGCACCGTCCGAGGCGCTGGTCGCATTGGCGGTGCAGTATGGCGGGGAGGCCGGGCGCGGGCTGGCGGCGGAACTTGCGCTGCGCCACCCTGCCCCACGGATGCGGCTGACCGCATTGCGGGCGCTCGCGTCGTGCGAGGCCGATCGCGCCGCGCGCATAGCAGTGCTCGAACGCGGTGCTGACGATCCCGACCTTTATGTCGCCGAGCGGACGCGTTCACTGTTTGATCCGTAACGGATCAACATTGCGGCAATTGCGCATAACGCGGACGGTATAGCGATGGGTTGTGGAACCCGTTCTTGCCTTCGGAACAGTGCGCGCGGGGCTAAGCGCCGAAATCGCCAAGCGCGGCCTGCACTTAGTCTCACCCGGGCAAGTCGTGCGCGCGGGCTTGCGTTTCGTCGGCGACGGCGCGGGGGCCGAGCCGGTGGCGCTATTCCCCACGCTGCACGTGGTGCGCGGCGGCGATGCTGCGGTCGCCGCCGCGATCGATGCGGGCGCGGACGATGCAGTCGCGCTGTCGGCCAGCGATGGGCTGATCGCGGCGCGGCTGGCGGCGCTGGTGCGGCGCGTGCCCACCGCGTTGCGGATCGGGCCGCTGACGATCGATCGGGTCGAGCGCTCCGCAATGCGCGACGCTCGCCCGCTCGATCTGCTGCCGCGCGAATATCGCCTGCTGCTCTATCTTGCCGAACATGCCGGTGCAGTGGTGCGCCATGACGCGTTGCGCAGCGCGGTGTGGGGCCTGCGCTTTCACCCCGGCACGAACCTGGTCGCGGCGCATGTCTCGCGCCTGCGCGCGAAACTCGATCGCGGCTTCGACGCGCCCATGCTCCATACCGAAAAGGGCGTCGGCTACCGGCTTGCCGTGCCCGAAACGGGCGGCTAGCATCGGGTTTCAAAACGAAACCAAAAGCCTGGAGAGGCCATCCATGTCGCACCCGAGCATCCATGCGCGGACCGATCCAGCAAAGCCCGCGCTGATCGTCGCGGAAACCGGCGAGACGATCAGTTTCGGCCAACTCGACGCACGATCGAACCGCGCCGCCCACCTGTTCCGCGCGCGCGGGCTGGTGGCAGGCGATACGATCGCATTGATGCTGGAGAACACCCCCGAATTTTACGACATTGCCTGGGGGGCACAGCGCGCCGGGCTGTTCTTCGTGTGCATCTCGACCAAGCTGACCGCCGCCGAGCTCGACTATATCGTCGCCGATTCGGGCGCGAAGATGCTGATCGTCTCGGCCAGCCTTACCGGCACCGCAGGCGCATTAAGTGCCGAGACGCTGCGCTTCGTGGTGGGCGGTTCGGTGCCGGGATGGGAAGGCTGGGAGGATGCGGTCGCCGCCCTGCCCGACACGCCGATCGAGGACGAACGCGCCGGGATCGACATGCTTTATTCCTCCGGCACGACCGGGCGACCCAAGGGCGTGCGCGTCGCGCTGCCCGAAGACCCCGACGTCGTCGCGCCGACGGTGCTGATGATGCTCGCGCGTGGGCTGTATGGCCTCGGGCCCGACAGCATCTATCTCAGCCCCGCGCCGCTCTATCACGCCGCGCCGCTCCGCTGGTCGATGACGGTGCAGCGTTTGGGCGGGACGGTGGTGATGCTGCAGCATTTCGACCCCGAAACGGCGCTGGCCGCGATCGAGCGCTACCGCGTCAACGCCAGCCAATGGGTGCCGACGCATTTCGTGCGGATGCTGAAACTCGATGCAGCGGCACGCGCGCGCTACGATCTGTCGAGCCTCAAGGTCGCGATTCACGCTGCCGCCCCCTGCCCCGTGCCGGTCAAGGAAGCGATGATCGATTGGTGGGGGCCGGTGCTGTACGAATATTATGCCGGGTCCGAGGGCAATGGCCTGACCACAATCGATTCGGCGCAGTGGCTCACGCATAAGGGATCGGTCGGCAAGGCGGCGTATGGCGTGCTGCACATTTGCGGCGAGGATGGCACCGAACTGCCGCCGGGCGAGGAAGGCCTCGTCTATTTCGAAGGCGGCGGCGCGTTCGAATATCATAACGATCCAGCCAAGACCGCGGAGGCGCGCAACGCACTCGGCTGGTCGACGCTCGGCGATATCGCGCGGATCGACGCGGACGGCGATCTGTATTTGACCGACCGCAAGAGCTTCATGATCATCTCGGGCGGCGTGAACATCTATCCGCAGGAAATCGAGAATCGGCTGATCACGCACCCGCGTGTGGCGGATGTGGCGGTGATCGGTGTGCCCTGCTCCGAAATGGGCGTGCGTGTCGTTGTGGTGGTGCAGCTGGTCGATATGGTCGAGG
>JAIXZV010000024.1 GCA_027489365.1 Sphingomonadales bacterium | reverse complement strand
TTGTTGCCGAGGCTGATCGCGGGGCCACGCGCCTCGACGATGCGCTGGGGGGCGGCGGAGAAATTGCCCGCCGCGCGTTGCCAGCCGGGGCCTCTCCCGGTGCCGCGCGCTACGTTTGCGAAGGGGTCGGCGCGTTCGGACCAATTGGCGCGCCAAAGGCTTTCGCCGCCGGCCATGCTGCTTTCCGATTCGATGTGCTCCAGCGGCAATTCGCCGACGAAGCGGCTGGGGATGCTGCTGGTCCATTGGCCGTAGATGCGGCGGTTGGCGGCGTGGAGGATGATCGCGCGGCGGCGCGCGCGGGTGATCGCGACATAGGCGAGGCGGCGTTCCTCTTCGAGGCTGTTGGTGCCGCCTTCGTCGAGCGCGCGTTGCGAGGGGAACAGGCCTTCCTCCCACCCGACAAGGAAGACCGTGTCATATTCGAGGCCCTTAGCGGCGTGGATCGTCATGATTGTGACCTTGGGTTCCTCGGCGGCGGCTTCATTGTCCATCACGAGGCTGACGTGTTCGAGGAACGCGCCGAGGCTTTCATATTCCTCCATCGCGCGGACGAGCTCGGTGAGGTTTTCGAGGCGGCCCGAGGCCTCGACCGATTTCTCGGCCTGGAGCACGCCGGTATACCCGCTTTCGTCGAGGATGATGCGGGCGAGGTCGGCGTGCGGGATTTCGGTCACTTGCGCGCGCCACCGCGCCATGTCGATCACGAGATTGCCGAGCGCTTTGCGGGCAGCACCCGTGAGTTCGTCGGTGTCGAGGATGCGCGCGGCGGCGGTGACGAGTGGCACGCCTTGCGCGCGGGCGAGTTGGTGGACGCGCGCGACCGCTTTGTCGCCGAGGCCGCGTTTGGGGACGTTGACGATGCGGTCGAAGGCGAGGTCGTCGGCGGGCTGCGCGACGACGCGGAGATAGGCGAGCGCGTCGCGGATTTCGGCGCGTTCGTAGAAGCGGAAGCCGCCAATGATGCGATAGGGGATGCCGGTGGCGATGAAGCGGTCCTCGAACTCGCGCGTCTGGTGCTGCGCGCGCACGAGGATGGCGATGTCGTCGAGGCTCTTGCCGGCGCGCTGGCAGGAATCGATCTCCTCGCCGACGCGGCGCGCTTCCTCGGGGCCGTCCCATACGCCGAGCACCTTGACCTTCTCGCCCGCGTCGAGCTCGGTCCAGAGCTGCTTGCCGAGGCGGCCCGTGTTGTTGGCGATGACTCCGCTGGCTGCGCCGAGGATGTGCGGGGTGGAGCGGTAATTCTGTTCGAGCCGGATGACCTTGGCACCGGGGAAATCACGCTCGAATTTCAGGATATTCTCGACCTGCGCGCCGCGCCACGAATAGATCGACTGGTCGTCATCGCCGACGCAGGCGATGTTTTTGCGCTCTTGGGCCAACAGGCGGAGCCAGAGGTATTGGACGCTGTTGGTGTCCTGATATTCGTCGACCATGATGTATTTGAATTTGCGCTGATAGTCGGCGAGCACGTCGCGGTCGCGCTGCAGGATGACGAGCATGTGCAGCAGCAGATCGCCGAAATCGCAGGCGTTGAGCGCGATCAGGCGGGCCTGATAGGCGGCGTACAGTTCCTGGCCGCGGCCGTTGGCGTAGAGCTCAGACTCGCCTGCATCGATCTGCGCAGGCGTGAGGCCCTTGTTCTTCCACCCGTCGATCAGCCCGGCGAGCGACCGCGCGGGCCAGCGTTTCTCGTCGAGATCGGCGGCCTGGATGAGTTGTTTCAACAGGCGGAGCTGATCGTCGGTGTCGAGGATGGTGAAGTTGCTTTGCAGCCCGACCAGCTCGGCGTGGCGGCGCAGCATCTTCGCGCCGATCGCGTGGAAGGTGCCGAGCCACGGCATCCCCTCGACGACATCGCCGACCAGCCGCCCGACGCGGTGGCGCATCTCGCGCGCTGCCTTGTTGGTGAAGGTGACGCTGAGGATCTCGCTCGGCCAGGCTTTGCGCGTGTTGAGGAGGTGCGCGAGGCGGGCGGTGAGTGCGGCGGTCTTGCCGGTGCCCGCGCCCGCGAGGACCAGCACGGGGCCTTCGGTGGTGAGCACGGCTTCGCGCTGCGGCGCGTTGAGGCCGCGGAGATAGGGGGGATCGGCGGGCAGGGTATCGAGCTGAGTCACGCGTGAACACTTAGGGAACGGGTGCTTGGCGGGCAAGCCGAACCATCGCCGAACCTTTGCCGTTGTCGTACGTTCATCTGCCGCAGGTGAAAGGGAAGCCGGTGCGATACGGAGTCGGGTCATGATCGGTCGGCGGGACGTGGTGGCGGCGGTGTTGGGCGGCATGGCGATGCCGGGGATCGCGATCGGGGCGGAGCCGCGCGTGTTCGTCTCGCGCATCGCGGTCGAGAACGAGCGACTGATCATGGCGGTGATGTTTGGCGGGCGCGGGCCGTATACCTTCATGATCGACACCGGCACCTATCTCAGCCTGATCCGCCCGGACCTGGCCAAGACGCTGAAGCTGCAGACCCGCGCGACCGAACGAACGCGCGGCGTCGGTGGCGGCGGGATCTACACGCTGTATCTGGCGCAGGACGTGCTGATGGGCGGGGGCTTGCGGCAGCGCGACGTGATGTTCTCCGACGCGTTCAAATTCGGCTATAATGCCGACATTTACGGCGCGCTGGCGGCGGGGATCGTGACCGCGATCGACACCGATGTGGATTTCGATGCGGGCGAGATGCGCTTCTATCCCGATGGCCGTGGCGATCGGCCCGGTTTCGTCGCAATCGATTCGGAGATTCCGCGCGACGGTGGGCCGACGGCGGGATCGCGCAGGATCAGCGCGACGGTGTTGCTCGACGGGCGACCGATCCGCTGCTTGCTCGATA
>JAIXZV010000227.1 GCA_027489365.1 Sphingomonadales bacterium | reverse complement strand
GTGAGACGGATCATGATGTCCTCCCCTCCCGCTTGCGGTAGGGGATTGAGGGGTGGGCGCGCGCTATCAGCGATCGTTGCGTCTGAGGTGAGCGCGAGCCCACCCCCGGCCCCTCCCGCAAGCGGGAGGGGAGGAAGAAGAAGCCGCTCACGCCGCACGCTCCTGCGCAACCGCGCGGCGGAACGCCTCGACCAGCGGGACCACTTCGCCGCGCGTCTTGAACGCGGCGCGGTTGACGATCAGGCGGCTGGTGACTTCCATGATCGTCTCGACCTCGACCAGGCCATTTTCCTTCAGCGTGCGGCCCGACGAGACCAGATCGACGATGCGCGGGGCGAGGCCGAGCAGGGGGGCGAGTTCCATCGCGCCGTTCAGTTTTACGCACTCAGCCGAAACGCCGCGACGCGCGAAATAGGCTTCGGTGACGTGCGGATATTTGGTCGCGACGCGGACATGGCTCCAGCCGCGCGGGTCATCGGTCGCGGCGAGATCGGCGGGTTCGGCGACCGACAGGCGGCAATGGCCGATGCCGAGATCGACCGGCGCGTAGAGCTCGGAATAATCGAACTCCGCCAGCACATCCGACCCGACGATGCCCAATTGCGCGGCGCCGTGCGCGACGAAGGTGGCGACATCGAACGCGCGGACGCGGATCAGGTCGATGCCGGGGTTGTTGGTCGAGAAGCGTAAAGCGCGCGAATCCTCGTCGCTGAACGCAGGCTCGGGCACGATTCCGGCGGCGGCGAGGAGCGGAACCGCCTCGGCGAGGATGCGCCCTTTGGGAACGGCGATGATGATCGGTTGGGCCATGATGGGCGGGCTTTACTTGGGGGGCGGGGTGGGCGCAACAACAGCGACTGCCACCACCGTTCGTTTCGAGCGAAGTCGAGAAACCTGTTCCCGGTACATGTTTCTCGACTTCGCTCGAAACGAACGGAGCGAGAGGAGCTTGGTCAATGGCGGATGAGAAAACCAATCGCGGCGCATTCCTGATCCAGCAGCAGTATTGCGAGGCCAATGCCGCGCCGATCTATGGCCGGATGGCGGGGGCGGCGGCGGCGGGGCTGACGCGCGACACGGCGGTGGGCGCGCGGGTGCTCGATTGGCCGGGCGAGCCGACGCGCGATGCGCTGCCGCTGCGGCTGTTCGGCGGGTTTCATGCGCTGGTGCTGCGCGGTGCGGATGCGGGGTTGGCGGCGGTCTATGCAGGCGCGGTGACCGAGCAGGGTGCGATCATCGCCACGTTGGAGCGCGTGCTGGCCGAGCAGGAGGCGGCGCTGCTGCCGTGGTTAGACGGGCCGCCGCAGACCAATGAACCGGGGCGTTCGGCGGCGTTGATGCTGGGGCTGATCGAGATCGCGCGTCGATATGGCCCGAAGATCGAGCTGCTGGAAATCGGGTCGAGCGCGGGGTTGAACTTGCTGATCGATCGTTATCGCTTCGATCTGGGCGGGACGATGTACGGGCCGGAGGATTCGCCGGTGACGATCACGCCCAAATGGGCCGGGCCACCGGCGCAAGGCGTCCCGCTGGAGATCGTGTCGGTGCGCGGGTGCGACGTGAACCCGCTCAATGCGACCGACCCGGCGGTGGGGGCGCGGCTGGCGGCCTATGTTTGGCCCGAGACGCCCGAACGGCTGACGCGGGTGCGCGCGGCGATCGCGATGCAGGTCGCGCGCGGGGTCGATCTGGTGCAAGCCGATGCCGCCGACTGGATCGAGGCGCGGTTGGCCGAGCCGCAGGCCGCTGGCGTCACGCGCGTGCTGCTGCATTCGGTGGTGTGGCAATATTTGCCCGAACCGGTGGCCGAGCGGATTCGCGTCGCGATGAAGACGGCGGGGGAGCGCGCCACGGCGGAGCGGCCGCTTGGGTGGGTGATGATGGAGCCGGATCGGGCGCTGGGGCACCAGGTGATCCGCGCGCGCTCCTGGCCGGGGGATGGTGCGTGGGTGACGCTGGGCACGAGCCATGCGCATGGGGCTTGGGTCGATGCGAGCGGGGTGAAGGGCGATGCACTTCCGGCGGTGGATTTGCCGGAGGCGGCGCGGGTTAGCGTGTAATTCCTCCCCGGCACGGGGAGGGGGACCATTTTGCCTCTTCTGGCAAAATGGTGGAGGGCGTGCCGCAGGCGGACCGCTCGTGGAGGCCCCCCTCCACCGCCAGTCTGAAGAAGGCTGGCGGTCCCCCCCGTGCCGGGGAGGAATTAAGGCAACCACTCCCGGATCGCCGCGACCACTGCGTCGGGGGCTTCCCACGGCACGAAATGCCCGGCGTCAACCTTCACCAGTGTGAGGTCCGGGACGTAGCGCTCCAATCCCTCGAGCTGGCTCGGTAGCAGCGCCGCGTCGCCGAGGCCCCACACGACCAGCACCGGCTGTGGCATGGGCGGGAAGGGGCCGTCGAGGAACGCCGGGCGATCGGGCGTCTCGTCCATTGCCGGCACGATGATCGGGCTGGCGCGGTACCAGTTGAGCATCGCGGTCAGCGCGCCGGGCTGCCCCCATTGGTCGAGATAGATTGGCTTTTCGTCGGCGATCTTGTCGAAGTCGGTGTGGCGCAGGAAGCTCGATTCGAAGAAGGCGGGCAAGCCGATCCGCGCAACGTGCGCTTCGAAATCGGGGTTGCGGAAGGCGGTGATGTATTGGCTCGCTTCGCGCTGGGCCATGTCCTCGAACAGCGTCTTCTGGAAGATGAAGGGATGCGGCGCGTTGACGATGACGAGGCGGGTGATGCGCGCCGGGTTGTTGAGCGCCGCCATCCACGCGATCGCGCCGCCCCAGTCGTGACCGACCAGCGTGAAGGTCGTCAGCCCGAAATGGTCGGCGAGGGCGAGGAGGTCGGCGACGATGTTCGCCGGTCTGTAGGCTTCGATCCCCTCGGGTTTGGAGGAGCGCGCGAAGCCGCGCTGATCGGGGGCGATGACGAAATGGTCGGTCGCGAGCTGCGGGATCACGTGCCGCCATGTGCGGTGCGATTCGGGGAAGCCGTGGAGCAGGATGATCGGCGGGTGCGCGGGGTCGCCTGCGGTGGCGACGTCGAGGGTGACGCCGGTGGGGAGGGGGATGGATTGCAGCTCAAAGGTGTCGGTCATTTCTTCATTCCCCTCCCGCTTGCGGGAGGGGTAGGGGTGGGCG
>JAIXZV010000278.1 GCA_027489365.1 Sphingomonadales bacterium | reverse complement strand
GATGCCGCCGCTCAGGCCGGCACCAGTGCCCGGAAATAGCCTGCGGTTTCGTGCGAGACGCCCAGCAGCAACCCATGCAAGCGCCGGTCGAAATCATCCACCGTCTCGCGGCGCCCGCGATGCACCATCATCCAGTCGCCAAACTCGCGCTCCTCGGTCTGCCGGTCGATCAGGATGCCCACATCGCGGTGCCGCGGATCTACCACCAGACTCGCGAGCAGATCGGCGATGCTGTCGTCCGGCCCCTCGATCGCCTGCAGAAAATCGGCACCCTGCGTGTAGAGCAGCCCGGTAATCCCATCGAGACCGTTGCGCAGCGACGCTTGCCGCGTGATCGCCACGACGTCATCCTCGGCGCGACCGCTGGGATTGGTCGTGACGCTGGTATAGATAATCTGTCGCATAGTGGCTTCCTACGCGAACGCCGCGGCCCTTGAAAATGATGTCGATCAACTTGGTGTTCGCACTGGACAGCCGCGCCTTCAGGGCGCTATTCAACGCGCGTGTCCCTCGCTCTGGCCCTTTCCGCGCTTCGACTTACGCGCCCTTAGGCGTGTACACTGCCGCGCGCCGACCCCGGCCAGCGCGGCGCGCCTGAGGATCCACCGCCCCTAGCGACCAGCGCCCCCAGAAACCGCGCCCCTAAAACCGCGATTGCCGAGCGAGACCGACCATGCTGCGTGACCCGTCGACCAAATACCGCCCCTTCCCAACCATCGCTTTGCCCTACCGTCGCTGGCCGTCGCAGACGATCACCACTGCCCCGCGCTGGCTCTCGACCGATCTGCGCGACGGCAATCAGGCGCTGATCGATCCGATGGATGCGGAAAAGAAGACTCGCATGTTCGATCTGATCGTCAAGGTCGGGATCAAGGAGATCGAAGTCGGCTTCCCGGCGGCGGGCGCGACCGAGTTCGATTTCATCTCCGGCCTCGTCCAATCGGGCCGCATCCCCGATGACACCACGATCCAGGTCCTCACCCAGTCGCGTCGCGATCTGATCGAGACGAGCTTCAAATCCCTGCGCGGTGCCCCGCGCGCGATCGTCCATCTCTACAACGCGGTCAGCCCGGCATGGCGCAAGATCGTGTTCGGCATGACCCGCGCCGAGGTGAAGCAGATCGCGATCGACGGCGCGATGATCCTGCGCGATCAGGCCGCCGCCCAGCCCGATACCGACTGGTTCTTCGAATACAGCCCCGAAACCTTCTCCACCGCCGAACTCGATTTCAGTCTCGAGGTTTGCGAGGCGGTGATGGACGTGCTGCGCCCAACGCCCGACCACAAGCTCATCCTCAATCTGCCCGCCACGGTCGAATGCGCGACGCCCAACGTCTATGCCGATCAGATCGAATGGTTCGGCCGCAACATCCGCAACCGCGATACCGTCGCGCTGAGCCTCCACCCACATAATGACCGCGGCACCGGCGTCGCCGCCGCCGAGCTCGGCCTGATGGCGGGTGCGGACCGCGTCGAAGGCTGCCTGCTCGGCAATGGCGAGCGCACCGGCAATTGCGATCTCGTGACCGTCGCGCTCAACATGTACACGCAAGGCCTCGACCCGAAGCTCGATTTCTCGGACATCGATGCGGTGGTCAACACCGTCAATTACTGCACGCAACTCCCCGTCCACCCGCGCACGCCCTATGCCGGCGACCTGGTCTTCACGGCGTTTTCGGGCAGCCATCAGGACGCGATCAAAAAGGGCTTCGCGGCGCAGGAAGCCAAGAACGATCCGCTGTGGGAAGTCCCCTATCTGCCGATCGACCCCGCCGATCTCGGCCGCAGCTACGAAGCGGTGATCCGCGTCAATTCGCAAAGCGGCAAGGGCGGCGTCGCCTGGGTGATCGAGCAGGACAAGGGCCTCAAACTGCCCAAGCGCCTGCAGGCCGATTTCAGCCGCCACGTCCAGCGCATGGCCGACGAGACCAGCCGCGAACTCAACGCCGCCGATATCTGGAGCCTGTTCGAGACCACCTATCTCGCGCGCGCCGAAGACCGTTTCCGCCTGCTCGATTACAATGAGAGCGGCAGCGTCGGCGACCGCCTCTTCGTCGGCCACGTCGCGGTCGATGGCGAGGAACGCTCGATCTCCGGGCGCGGCAACGGCCTGATCTCGGGCGTCATCGCCGCGCTGGGCGAGAGCACCGGACCGGCGCTAGACGTGGTCGATTATAGCGAACACGCGATCGGCCACGGCGCCGACGCGCAAGCGGCCGCCTATGTCGAATGCCGCACCAGTGATGGGCGGACGGTGTTCGGGGTCGGCATCGATGCGGATATCGCGACGGCGAGCGTGCGCGCGGTGCTGAGTGCGGCGAACAGGGTTTGAGGGTAGTCCCTGGAACCCAGCTGGGCTCGGCTGTCGTAAACGCGCAGCCATTCAGTTGAAGCCTATAAGCTCCCTTGCAGCGCTGGGCCTTGAAATCTCGATTTGGAACGACGATGATGGATATGGTTTTCGGGAGGTGCGATCGATGAGCAGTCCGAATAATTGGGTCGAAGCGGAAGAACTTCGCAAGACCCGCCAAACTGCTCTCGTATTTGGGTGCATCTTTGGATTGGCCTCAATCTCTTTTGCGTTAATCGCAGCGTTCGATTATGATCGTATATTGAACGACCTAGGTTGGGATTGGGATGGGCTTGCAGCTCTCACGAAGCTGGTCTTTCCGTTGTGGTTTGCGCGTGCGGCGGTTCAACAGTTTCGATTGGTACGTCGTAATGGCTGAAGCCCTAAAAATCCCCAGCGAAGCTACCATGACCGCTATCAAGCTTTTGCGTTGAAATACTGCCGGTCGGTTTCCCACCAATACCAGACACGCGCTGTCCTACACCGCGGCAACGTGCCATCCTCGGCACGTCCGCTCTTTCCAACCGTCGATTTTCTCGCTGGCCGGCTCGCGTGAAATCAGCGCGGATGGTGTGACCTTTGCGACTTTAGCCACAAAAACAGGCATCTCCAACCGCCCAGCCACCGTCGTTGGTGCGACTCTATGCGACTTTACGCCGGTTGAAGCCCTTACCCGCGCCCCCGCACCACCTCGCACCCGACCGCCGCATCGGGATAGATATCCGGCTTCGACGTCCGCACGGTAACCTGCTCGACCCGCGCATCGCGCAAACACAGGGCGGCGATCGCCTCGCACAGCGTTTCCTGCAGATGGAAGTGCCGCTCGGCGATCAGCGCCCGGATGCCGCTGCGCACGAAATCGTAATCGAGCACAGCATCGATCCGGTCCTCGGCCGGTGCGTCGGGATACACCACGTCCATCCGCACCGAGACGATCACGCGTTGCGGGGCGGCAAGCTCCTCGGGGTGGATGCCGAGGCCCATCACGACCTCCAGCCCTTCCAGGATCGTGCTGAAACGGACGCTCATGCCTGTGCCCTCATGCGGTCTTCGAACATCACATCGCGGGTCCGCGGCAGGAAGCGCTGGCCGCAATCGACGAACAGGTTCTGCCCCTGCACCCCCCGCGCCTCCAGCAGGAACGCCACCGCGCGAGCAATGTCCTGCGGATCGACCGGGCGGCGCAGCAGGTTGCGCGCGGCGGCGGCGGCAAACTCTGCCTCGGTCTGGTCGGCACTCGGCAGCGATAGGCCGGGCGACACGGCATTGACGCGGATGCGGGGCCCGAGCGCCTGCGCCAGCATCGTTGTCGCCCCACCAAGCGCAAACTTGGCGCAGCTATAGGAGAAGAAATCCGGGTTCGGATTGGCAAGCTTCTGGTCGAGGATTTTGACCACCGCCCCCTCCGCCAGATCGTCCTGCGCCGCCAGCGCCGATGCCAGCAGCACGGGTGCCGACAGATTAACCGCGTAGTGCCGCTCCAGCGATCCAGCCGTCAGCGTAGGCGGCGTATCGTACTCGAACAGCGACGCGCTGTTGACCACGGCGGCCAGCGGCCCGCCAAAGCCCGCCCGCGCCGCCGCAACCAGCGCCATCGGCACCTCCGCATCGGCCAGGTCGCCCGCCAGCACGATCGATCCCGGCAGCTCCGCCGACAGCGCATCGGCGTCGTCGGCGGAATGGAGGTGGTGGATCGCCACCCGCCACCCCGCACCCGCCAGATGCCGCGCGATCGTCGCACCCAGCCGCCGCGCCGCGCCCGTCACCAACACCGTGCGCATCGCGCCTCAGCAGCCCATCAGCGCGAGGATTTCCTTGCGGCTGCGCTCATCGTCGCGGAACACGCCCATCATCCGGCTCGTCACCATCGTGACGCCCGGGGTACGCACGCCACGCGCGGTCATGCAGGCATGGCTCGCCTCGATCACCACCGCCACGCCGTGCGGGCGCAGATGCTCCCAGATGCAATTGGCCACCTCGGCGGTGAGGCGTTCCTGCACTTGCAGCCGCCGCGCATAGGTGTGCAGCACGCGCGCCAGTTTGGAGATTCCCACCACCCAATTGCTCGGCAAATAGGCGATGTGCGCCTTGCCGATGATCGGTGCCATGTGATGTTCGCAGTGCGACTGGAACGGAATGTCCTTCAGCAGCACGATCTCGTCATAACCGCCGACCTCCTCGAAGATGCGCGACAGATGCACCGAAGGATCGTCCGAATAGCCCGAGCAATACTCCTTCCACGCCCGCGCGACTCGCGGCGGCGTATCGAGCAACCCTTCGCGCGTCGGGTCATCCCCGGCCCAGCGGATCAGCGTGCGGACCGCATCGGCGACCTCTTCCGGAACCGGAATCTTCGCCGGGGCTGCGACTAGGTCGCCATTGCTGAGCCCGTCAGAGCTGTCGTCCATCTTCATTCCTTCTTGGGTGAATCGCCGCTGACGTTACGGCACGCGGGTTTTGCCGTACTGCAACATGCAACTGGTCTTGAATCAAAACTGTCTCATTTGCGCAACGGCCGCGCAACCCCGCAGATTGCCTAAGATTATGTCATTGACGCGTCATTTAGCGACACGCTATTTCGAGCTACCGATCTTTCGAAAAAACCGGAACCTAGCCTTTAGACTAGGACCGGCCGCTCATAGGGGATGCCATCATGAAGAAATTCGAATTGCTTGCCGCGTCTGCCGTCGTGCTGCTGGCGGCGACGCCGGCCTTCGCGCAGACGACCGGAGCGACCACCACCCCGGCGCAGCAGACGACCCCCGCCACCCCGGCGGAGCCGATAGCAACAGATAGCGAAGAAAACACTGACATCATCGTAACCGCCACCAAGCGCGAGCAAACGCTGCTCGATACGCCAGTTGCCGTGTCGGTGACCAGCGGCGCGACGATCGAGCAAGCGCAGATCCGCGATCTGAAGGATCTGCAGACCGTGGTGCCGTCGCTCCGCGTCAACCAGTTGCAGAGCTCGGCCAACACCAACTTCATCATCCGCGGCTTCG
>JAIXZV010000126.1 GCA_027489365.1 Sphingomonadales bacterium | reverse complement strand
TGGTTTTTCCAGATGCTCTATCCGTTCGCCAAGGTGAACCGGCGCGGCAACGGCTTTGGCGCGGCGGCGGGCGGGGTGATGCTCGTGAAGCGGACCGCGCTGGAGGCTGCAGGCGGGATCGCGGCGGTGCGGTCGGCGCTGATCGACGATTGTGCTTTTGGGGCGCTGATGAAGCGGCAGGGGTCGGTGTGGCTCGGCCTGACGGATCGCGCCGTCAGCATCCGGCGGTACGACACTTGGGAATCTGTCGCCGCGATGATCTCGCGCTCGGCATATGCGCAGCTCAACTATTCACCACTCCTGCTGGCGGGGACGACATTGGGCCTCGCGCTCACCTATCTCGTGCCGCCGCTGGTCGCGCTGTTCGGGCACGGGATCGCGCAATATGCCGCGATCGGTGCCTGGGCGTTGATGGCGCTGGCGTTTCAGCCGATGTTGCGCTTTTACGGTCGCTCGCCACTTTGGGGACCAGCCTTGCCGTTGATCGCGACTTTCTATGCGGGATGTACCTTGCTGTCGGCATGGCAGCATGTGCGCGGGCGCGGCGGGATGTGGAAGGGGCGCGTCCAGGCGGCGCTGAACGAGGACGTCACCGCATGACCGCCGCCGCCGCCCAACTCGCCTCGGGCAAGGGGCATAAGGATGAGAATTTCCCGGTCGCCTCGGCGCTGCTGAAGCGCGAACATCGCGCGCCGGTGATGGCCTTCTACCGCTTTGCCCGCGCGGCGGACGATGTGGCGGATAACGAGACGGCTTCGGCGTCCGACAAACTCGCGCTGCTCGGCGCGATGCGCGCGACGATCGCGGGGAGCGCGGATGCCGATGCGCCCTCGGCTGCACTGCGCGAGACGATGGCGGCGCACGATATCAGCGCGGAGCACGCGCTCGACCTGCTGACCGCGTTCGAGCGCGATTGCAGCGTCGATCGCTACGCCGACTGGCCCGCTCTGATCGACTATTGCCGTTATTCGGCGATGCCGGTGGGGCGCTACGTGCTCGACGTGCATGGCGAGGACCGGGCGACCTGGGCGGCGAACGATGCGCTGTGCGCGGCGTTGCAGGTGATCAATCATCTGCAGGATTGCGGGAAGGATTATCGCAGCATCGGGCGGGTTTATCTGCCGCTCGACGTGCTGGCGGCGCACGGCGTGGCGGTGAGCGACCTCGGCAAGGACGAGGCGACGCCGCAATTGCGCGCCGCGTTGCGCGATCTGGTCGCGCGGACCGAGATTCTGCTGATGCGATCGGCGGGCTTTGCGCGCGCGATCCGCGATCGGCGGCTCGCGGTGGAGGTGGCGATTATTCACCGCCTTGCCTCCGATCTGACGCGGCGGCTGAAGACGCACGATCCGCTGTCGCAGCGCGTGCATCACGGCAAGGTGGAGATGCTCGGCCTCGCGACATTGGCGGCGGCCACGCAACTGGTTAAGGGCCGGGGATGAACCCGAATTCCACTCCCGCCGCCTTGCAGGCACAGGTGTCGGGCAGTTCCTTCTACGCCGGAATGCGCGTGCTGCCCAAGGCCCGGCGCGAGGCGATGTACGCCGTCTACGCCTTTTGCCGCGCGGTCGACGACATTGCCGATGACGAAATTGGTGACCGCAAGGAGCGCGCCGCGCAGCTTGAGGCGTGGCGTGCGGATATCGAATCGCTTTATGCTGGCGGTCCTCCGGGGCAGGCCGCGCTGGTCGCGCAGGCGGTGCGGGAGTTTGCACTCGACAAGGCCGATTTTATCGCGGTGATTGACGGCATGGCGACCGATGTCGAACGCGACGTGCGATGGCCAACCTTCGACGAGCTTGATCTGTATTGCGACCGCGTCGCCTCGGCGGTCGGGCGGCTGTCGGTCAAGATTTTCGGGATGGAGGACGCGGTCGGGATCGACCTCGCCTATCACCTTGGCCGCGCGCTGCAATTCACCAATATTCTGCGCGATATCGATGAGGATGCTGGTATCGGGCGCGTCTATCTGCCGTCCGAACCCTTGGTCGCGGCGGGCGTCGAGCTGCTCGATCCGATCACCGTCGTCGGCGATCCGCGCGTCGACGCCGCGTGCCGCTTTCTGGCGGCCAAGGCGCACGAGCATTTCCGCGCGGCCGAGGCGATTCTGGCGCAGCGACCGCAAGGGCATCTGATCGCACCGCGGCTGATGGCGGCGGTCTATGCGCCGATCCTGCGGCGGATGGAGGCGGTCGGCTGGGCCCCGCCACGCAAGCGGATCAAGACCAACAAGCCCGCTCTGCTGTTCACCGCCCTGAGGCTGTGGCTGTTCCGGTGAGCCCGCGCGTCCGGATTGTCGGCGCGGGGATGGCTGGCCTGTCCGCCGCGGTCGAACTGGCGCGGCGCGGGATCGCGGCGGAGCTGAGCGACGGCGCGGCGCAAGCCGGCGGGCGCTGCCGCAGCTATCACGATCCGCAGCTTGGCCGCACGATCGACAATGGCAATCACCTCGTCCTGTCGGGGAATCGCGCGGTGGGCGAGTATCTCGCCACGATCGGCGCGAGCGACCGGCTGAGCGGCCCGCTCCACGCCGATTTCGCCTTTGTCGATCGCGCGACCGGCGCACGCTGGTCGGTGCGTGCCAATGACGGGCCGGTTCCGTGGTGGATTTTCCGCGACGGCAGGCGGGTGCCGGGCACGCGGATGTGGGATTATCTGCGGCTTGCCGGTTTGCTGTCGGGCAAGCCCGGGCAGACCGTCGGCGACCGGATCGCGACGCGCGGGGCGGTGTGGGACAAATTGATGGAGCCGGTTCTGCTCGCCGCGCTCAATACCGCAGCGGCGGACGGATCGGCGGTGCTGGCGGCGGCGGTGGTGCGCGAATCGCTGGGGCGCGGCGGACG
>JAIXZV010000160.1 GCA_027489365.1 Sphingomonadales bacterium | reverse complement strand
GGCGGTTTCAGCCAACCTCCGCGTGCCCGAAGGCCAGGCGCTCGCCCGCAGCCTGATCGCCAAGGCCGATATCCTCATCGAGAATTTCCGCCCCGGCACGCTGGAAAAATGGGGCATGGGCCCCGAGGTCCTCCACGCCGAAAACCCCGGCCTGATCATCGTCCGCGTCTCGGGCTATGGGCAGACCGGGCCGTATTCGGATCGCGCCGGCTTCGGCGGGATTGGCGAGGCGATGGGCGGCTGGCGGCACATCGTCGGCGACCCCGACCGCGCGCCGAGCCGGATGGGCGTCTCGATCGGCGACAGCCTTGCGGCCACCTATGGCTGTCTCGGCGCGCTTGCGGCTTTGCGCCACCGCGATCTGACGGGCGAGGGGCAGGTGGTCGACAGCTCGCTGTACGAAAGCGTGCTGCAGGTGATGGAAAGCCTCGTTCCCGAATATGTGATTTCGGGCTATGTCCGCGAACGCTCGGGATCGAAGCTGCCCGGCATCGCGCCCTCGAACGTCTACAAATGCGCGGACGGCGATTATCTGATCGGCGCCAATCAGGACACGGTGTTCGGGCGGCTGTGCGCGGCGATGGACCGGCCCGAGCTGGCGAGCGATCCGCGCTATGCGACGCATGTCGCGCGCGGGCAGCGGCAGGTCGAGCTCGACGATCTGATCGAAGCGTGGACGCAGACGCTGACGGTCGAGCAGGTCGAGGACAAGATGCTCGAACATGGCATCCCGGCCGGGCGGATCTACCGCGCGCAGGAAATGCTCGACGACCCGCATTTCGCCGCGCGCGAGGCGCTGGTCGATGTGCCGCATCCGCGCTGGAAGGGGCTCAAGATGCAGAACGTCTTCCCCAAACTGTCGCGTACGCCGGGGACGATCCGCTCGATCGCGCCGCAAAGCGTGGGGCAGGACAATGACGCGGTTTACGGCGAATTGGGGCTGAGCCCCGAGGACATCGCCGGGCTGGCCGAGCGCAAGGCGATCTGATGACCAACCGGTCGCTCGACGATGCCTATGCCGGGGCCGGGTTCGACGGGCATTTGCCGTTCGGAAGCAATCCCGCCTTGCTGATCGTCGATGTGGTGATGGCCTATCTCGATCCCGCATCGCCGCTCTATGCCGGGGTCGAGGACGCGCTGGCCGCCAATGTCGCGCTGGTGGCGGCGGCGCGCGCAGGGCGCGTGCCGGTGGTGTTCACGCGCGTCGTCTATGGGCCGGGCGGGGTGGATGGCGGGTTGTTCTACCGCAAGGTGCCCGCGCTGAAATGCTTCGATGCAGGGTCCCCGCTCGGGGCTTTTCCGCCATCGTTGCAGCCTCTCCCGGACGATACGATCGTCACCAAACACTATGCCTCGGCGTTCTTCGGCACCTCGCTCGCCTCGACCTTGACGGCATTGCGCGTCGATACCGTGCTGGTGACGGGCTTCTCGACCTCGGGCTGCGTCCGCGCCACCGCGCTCGACGCATTGCAGCACGGCTTTGCGCCGTTCGTGGTGCGCGAGGCGTGCGGCGATCGCGACCCGCGTCCGCATGACGCCAATCTGTTCGATCTCGAGCGCAAATATGCCGAAGTAATCGGGCTGGACGAAGCGATCGCGTTGCTCGCTTAGCGCTGCCGCACGCTTATGCCCGCTCGGGCTCGTCGGTGTTCGCGCCGCTGTTGTCGACATAGACATGGTAGGCGCGGCGGATGTGCGAGGTCATCACCGCACCGGCCCATTGCGGATCGCGCCGCGCGATCGCCGCGACGACTTCCTCATGTTCGGACAGGCTGCGTTCGAGTTGCGCGCGATCGTAGCGCAGCGCGGTGCGATGAACGATCGGTTGCAGCACCAATCGGTTGAGCATCATCGCCAGCCGGTCCGATGCGGCGGCCTCCAACACCATCGCGTGATAATCGCGGTTGAGCCGCAGGAAAGCGTCGACGTCGGGCGTCGTACCGCGGATCGCCTTGCCGATTTCGGCATTGTTGGCGCGCAACGCCTCGATCATCGCGTCGCTCGCGCGCTCCGCCGCGCGCGAGGCGGCGTGGCTTTCGAGCATCGTGCGCAGCGTGAACACTTCCTCGACATCGTCGCCCGACCATTCGCTGACGAACGACCGCTGGCTTTCCGAGCGGTAGAGGAACATTTCGTTCTGCAGCCGGGTCATCGCATCGCGCACCGGCGTGCGCGACACGCCACAGCTTTCGGCCAGTTCCTCTTCCTTGAGCTGGCTCCCCGGCTTCAAGTCGCCGTTCAGGATGCGGGCACGGATTTGCTCATAGGCGCGGTCGCTGGCTTTGGACATGGCAAGGCATTAGCGCGCGGCGCGGCAGGTTGGAACGCAAAATGCATACCCGGTGTCGCGCGTGGACCTACCGTTGCCTAACCGCATCACCGGATCGGCGGGACTCGCGCCAAAGGGTCCGGACCCGTGCGGTGTATACAGCGCACGCGATCCCAACAGGTTTCTCGGACGATCGTGGCGCGCCGAAATCTTGCCGAAACGCCAGAGCAGTCGCCCGGTCACCGGCCTTGGGATGTGGCGGATTTATCACGAGCTCGCTTTTGCGAATTATGTGGATTGACGCCAACCGTGTATACAATAGTCTGCCCTCATACGGCAGCATAGCGCCGCAGTTCGGGACGACGACGAGGGGTCGCGTGTCACGAATGTCAAAAAGGGGGACGAAATGGGATACAGAACAGCCGCGATTCTGATGAGCAGCGCCGCTTGCGTCCTGGTGCCGATCACCGGCGTGAGCGCCCAGACGCTCCCCGCCCAAACTGCCCCCGCCGAACCCGCCGCTGCGCCCGATCCCGGCGACATCATCGTCACCGCCCGCCGCGTCAACGAAAGCGCGCTCGACGTTCCCGCCTCGATCACCGCTTTCTCGGGCGACATGATCGCCAAGGCCAGCATCACCCGCGCCGCAGACTTCGTGAAACTGACGCCCGGCGTGACGATCGTGTCGAGCACGGCCGAGGCCGGCGACACCCAGATCAATATCCGCGGCATCAACGGCGCCCGCGACGCGGAAAGCTCGGTCGCGTTGGTGGTCGACGGCATCCTCAAGACCAACACCGCCGCGCTCAACCAGAATCAGGGCACGATGCGCCAGATCGAAGTGCTGAAAGGGCCGCAGAACGCGCAGATCGAGTCGATCAGCGCCTCGCGGTCCTTGACCACCTCG
>JAIXZV010000128.1 GCA_027489365.1 Sphingomonadales bacterium | reverse complement strand
GATCATCGAGCCGACCAGCGGCAACACCGGCGTCGGCCTCGCGATGGTCGCGGCGGTCAAGGGCTACAAGCTCGTGCTCGTCATGCCCGAAAGCATGAGCCTCGAACGCCGCCGCCTGATGCTCGCCTATGGCGCCACCTTCGACCTCACTCCCCGCGAAAAGGGCATGAAGGGCGCGATCGAACGCGCGCTCGAACTCGTCGATCAGACGCCGGGCGCGTGGATGCCGCAGCAATTCGAGAATCCCGCGAACATCGACGTGCATGTCCGCACCACCGCGCTCGAAATCCTCAACGATTTCCGCGATTCGCCGATCGACGTGATCATCACCGGCGTGGGAACCGGCGGCCATATCACGGGCGTCGCCGAGCGGCTGAAGCAGGAATGGCCCAATCTGAAGGTCTATGCGGTCGAGCCTGCCGCTTCGCCGGTCATCTCGGGTGGTACGCCCGGGCCGCACCCGATCCAGGGCATCGGCGCAGGCTTCGTTCCCGCCAATCTGCACACCCAGGCGATCGACGGTGCGATCAAGGTCGATGCCGCCGTCGCCAAGGACATGGCGCGCCGCTCGGCTGCCGAGGAAGGGATGCTCGTCGGCATCAGCTCGGGCGCGACGCTCGCCGCGATCCTCCAGAAGCTGCCCGATCTCCCCGAAGGCTCGCGCATCCTCGGCTTCAATTACGACACGGGCGAGCGCTATCTGTCGGTGCCCGATTTCCTGCCCGAGAGCTGATCCAGCGCTGATTCGTCGCTTCCGATGATGCCTACCCGTCCCGGTGCCGCCTTGCGCGGCGTCGCTGCTGCGATTGCCGCACTGGCAATCGCGGCACCGTCGTTGATCGTCCTGACCGCGCCGCCGGTCGCGCGGCACCGGCCGCCGCGCGCGGTGCCGCAACGCATCGTATCCAAGGCCGAGCTTCCCCCGGTCGAACCGGTCGCGTTTCAGGACCTCGACCCCGACGACGCCCGCGCCTTCAACGCAAGCGTGCCCTTCGTCGAGGGTCCCACCCCCGCCGCACGCCCGTTCAAACTGCCCGGCGACGATCTTCAGCGCGCCCGCGCGATCGACTGTATGGCCGCCGCCGTCCTCTATGAAGCCGGCGACGATCCCGCCGGGCAGCGCGCGGTCGCGCAAGTCGTCATCAACCGCGTACGCCACCCCGCCTTCCCCAAGACGATCTGCGGCGTGGTGTTTCAGGGGTCGGAACGCTCGACCGGGTGCCAATTCACCTTCACCTGCGACGCTGCGCTGGTACGGCATCGCTGGCTCGACGTGCAATGGACGCGCGCCCGGCAAGTGGCGACAGCAGCGCTGTCAGGTGCGGTCTACAAGCCGGTCGGCTATGCCACGCATTACCATACCGACTGGGTCGTCCCCTATTGGCAGTCGAGCCTCGACAAGATCGCCGCAGTCAACACGCACCTGTTCTTCCGCTGGACCGGCTGGTGGGGCACCCCACCCGCGTTCAATCGCCACGTCTCGGCGGACGAGCCCGTGATCGCTGCGCTTGCGGCCTATTCGGACGCGCACAAGGGCGCAGGCGGGCTCGCGCTGGCGACGAACGAAGCGCTTTATGTCGATCCCATCGCCGCCACGATGCCGCTGCCGACCGCAATCGCGAGCGAAGAGAACAGCTTCCTGCTAACGCTCGATACCAAGCGCATTTCACCCGATGGCTTCGCGCAGCTCGCGGCGCGGACCTGCGGCGATCGCCCCTATTGCAAGGTGATGGCCTGGGCCGAAAAGGCGAAGACACCCGCCGCACTGCCGCTTCAGCCGGCGCAGATTCAGGCGATGGCGTTCAGCTATCTCCGCGACCGCCCGAGCGGCTTCGAAAAGGCGCTATGGAACTGCACCGAATTCCGCCGCGCCGATCCGTCGCAATGCATGAAGCAACAAATCTATGTGCCGGTGACGCGGAGCAGTCGCAGCGAAGAGTTCAAGCTGGAGGCGCTGCCCGGCGCGACTCGCGCCCCGCCAGTGGTGCCGACGGTCCCGGAGCTCGCAGGTGTGCGGCGTAAGGTGGATGCGCCGGTGGCGAAGGCTACGCCGGTCGCCGAGGGTCGATAGCAGAATCCTCCCCCGCTCTGCGGGGGAGGATTTTAGGTTCAAGCCGCCTCAAACATCTCCGGCGGCAGCGCCATCATCGCCTCGGCACCCGCTTCGATCTTGCGGCGCAGCGCGCCTGCCTCTGGCATGATCCGCTCGGCGAAATAGCGCGCGGTGACCAGCTTGGCATCGAGGAACGCCAGATCGCCCTCACCCGCGGCCTTCAACCGCGGCGCCGCCGAAACCATCCGCAGCCACATCAGGCCGACCGCGACGATCCCCATCAGATGCATATAGCTGTGTGCGCCCGCGCCGACATTGTCAGGGTTCTTCATGCCATTGGCCAGGAACCACATCGTCGCCGCTTGCAATTCGCCATTGGCCTTTTCCAGCGCCGCCGCGAAATCTGCGGTGGCGGGATCGGCCTTGGCCGCCGCGACATCATCCGCCACCACCTTGAACAGCGCCTGCACCGCGCGGCCACCGTTCTGCGCGAGCTTGCGCCCGACCAGATCCATCGCCTGCACGCCGTTTGTGCCTTCGTAGATCATCGCGATCCGCGCATCGCGGACGTACTGCTCCATGCCCCATTCGGCGATGTAGCCGTGGCCGCCATAAACCTGCTGCGCATTGGTCGCGATGTCATAGCCCTTGTCGGTGCCATAACCCTTGATCACCGGGGTCAGGATGCCGAGCAGATCGCCGTGGAGCTGCCGCTCTTCCTCGGTGGGGGCGCCATGTTCGAGATCGGCCTGAAGCGCGCCCCACAGGCACAGCGCACGCAGCCCCTCGGTGAGCGCCTTTGCCTCCATCAACATGCGGCGCACGTCGGGATGGACGAACAACGTGTCGGCCTTCTCGCCGGGCTCCTTGGCGCCTGTCATCGAGCGGCCCTGACGCCGGTCCTGCGCATATTGCACGGCGTTCTGATAGGCGACTTCCGCAACGGCCAGCCCCTGCAGACCAACGCCCAGGCGCGCCGCGTTCATCATGATGAACATCGCGGCGAGGCCCTTCATTTCCTCGCCGACCAGCCAGCCGGTCGCACCGTCATAGTTCATCACGCAGGTCGAATTGGCGTGAATGCCCATCTTGTGCTCGATCGATCCGCACGACACCGCGTTGCGCACGCCGAGCGATCCGTCGTCATTCACCAGCACCTTCGGCACCACGAACAGCGAAATCCCCTTCGAACTCTCCGGCGCGCCCGGCGTCTTCGCCAGCACGAGGTGGATGATGTTCTCGGTCAGGTCATGCTCGCCCGAGGAAATGAAAATCTTGGTACCGGTGATCGACCACGATCCATCGGCATTCGGCTCGGCGCGGGTGCGGATCAGGCCGAGGTCGGTGCCGCATTGCGGCTCGGTCAGGTTCATCGTGCCGCCCCATTTGCCGCTGACCATGTTGGGGACGTACTTTGCCTTCTGCTCATCCGAACCCTTCACAAGCAACGCAGCGATCGCGCCGTGCGTGAGGCCGGGATACATGGCGAACGCCATGTTCGAAGAAATCATATACTCCTGGAACGCGGTCGAAACGACGTGCGGCATCCCTTGCCCGCCGAATTCCTCCGGCGCAGACAGCGTGCCCCAGCCCGATTCGACGAACGCGTCATAGGCCTGCTTGAACCCGGCCGGGGTCGTGACCGTGCCGTCGGCGTGCCGCGTGCAGCCTTCCTGATCGCCCGAATGGTTGAGCGGGAACAGCACTTCGGCGACAAACTTGCCGCCTTCGTCGAGCACCGCGTCCACCACATCCGGCGTGGCATTGGCGAAACCGGCGAGGTTCGCGTGGCTTTGCAAGCCCACGACATGATCGAGCACGAAGCGCGTATCGCGGACGGGAGGCGTATATTTCGGCATTGGTTCAGTCCTTCAGGCGCCCTTGCGCGCCATTTGTTTCGAGCAGGGTGACGAAATCGGCGAGCTCTTCGATCGCCGCATCGATATCGTTCTTTTGTGACTGGAGCAGCGCCATCCGGTCGCGGCACCGCGCGATCGTCGTCGCACGCTGGATCTTACGGCCATCGCCAATGTCGTACAGGTCGATCATCTCGCGGATTTCGCCGAGGCTGAAGCCCACGCGCTTGCCGCGCAAAATCCAGGCGAGTCGCGCACGATCGCGCTGCGAATAGATCCGCGCCGTACCGCGCCGCTCGGGTGCGATCAGGCCCTCGTCTTCATAGAAGCGAAGAGCTCGCGCGGTGACGCCGAACTCGGCGGACAGGTCCGAAATCGAGAAATGATCCCGGTCCGGATGGCGATCGATTACGGCGTAAGCGGCGCTGCTGGGCATGAACGCTATTTTAGGTGCCGTTTACGTGAACGTCAAGCGCGTCAGCCGCCCGCGCAGAGCAATCGTCCCTTCGCATCGCGCAACGTCGACGCCTCCGAAACCGAGGCGCTCAGTCGCGTCACGTCGAGCGCCGCGACCGACGCGCGGCCGACGCACACCTTCTGACACGCCTCGGGCAAACGCGCTGGAAACACGATCCGATCACCCTCGAAGCGGGCGTCAAAGTTGCAATCGCCGCCCGATTCGCCGAGCGTAACATGGAGCGTCTCGCCGTCGTGCGTGACCGTCCCGGACCCGCCACAATTCTGTTGCTCGTCATAATCGACGAAGATGCCGATCCGATACGCGGTCGCGCTCGGTACAATGCAGACACGGTCGGTCTCGCGGGCATAGAGCCCTGTAATGTCTGTGCTGGCAGGGTCGGGGATGATGCCGGCCTCGATCGCGGCCGCTTCCAGGCCCTGTGGCGTGGGCGGGGCCGCTGGCGCTTTGCGATCGTCGCGGCCACACGCGGCGAGCGTCAGCACGGCCAGAAGCGCGGCACGCTTCACGCGACCGGCACCAGCCGATCGCCCTCGATCCGGCGGTAGAAGCAGCTCCGCCGCCCCGTGTGGCACGCCGGGCCGACCGGATCGACGATCAGCCACACCGCGTCCTGATCGCAATCGATCCGGATGTCGGTCACGTGCAGGACGTTGCCCGACGTCTCGCCTTTCTTCCACAACGCCCCACGACTGCGCGACCAGAAATGCGCCTCGCCCGTCTCCACCGTCAGCCGCAACGCTTCGGCATTCATATGCGCGAGCATCAGCATCTCGCCGGTGGTGCGATCGCTCGCTACCGCCGTGATCAGGCCGGCGGCATCATATTTCGGGTCCAGCGCAAGGCCGGTTTCGCGGGAATCGGGCATGAAATGGATGTAGCCGCTCACAGGCCCATTCGTCACCCCAGCGGGGCTAATGGACGAGCCGACCTGCCAATCGCCCGATCAACTCGCCACAACCCTATGGAATAAAGCCCAAAAAACAAAATGCGGCTAATCACGCCGGACCGTGTGACAAAAGCGCGACAAACCCCCGCTCCGTCCCTATATGCCCGTCGAAGCTCTACTCCCCCCGCTGAAGGGCGTCATGCTGACCACGAACCCCCACGAAGACGACACGCTGCACGAAGAGTGCGGCATTTTCGGAATTTCCGGCGCGACCGATGCGGCGCGCCTTGTCGCGCTCGGGCTGCACGCGTTGCAGCACCGCGGGCAGGAAGCGGCTGGCATCACCAGCTTCGACGGCACCGAATTCCATACCCACCGCGCGATGGGCCATGTCGCTGGCAATTTCGACCGCGAAGATGTGATGGTCCCGCTGCGCGGCACGGTCGCGTGCGGGCACGTGCGCTATTCGACGACAGGCGAAACCGCGCTGCGTAACGTGCAGCCGCTCTACGCTGATCTCGCCTCGGGCGGGTTCGCGATTGCGCATAACGGCAACATCTCGAACGCGATGCGGTTGCGGCGAGATCTCGTACGGCGCGGGTCGATCTTCCAGTCGACCAGCGATACCGAGACGATCATCCATTTGGTCGCCACGTCCAACTATCGCACCGTGGTCGACAAGTTCATCGACGCCCTGAAGCGCGTCGAAGGCGCCTATTCGCTGATCGTGATGACGCCCGAGGGCATGATTGCCTGCCGCGATCCACTCGGCATCCGTCCGCTGGTGATGGGCCGACTCGACACGGGGGATGGCGACGGCGCAATCATCTTCGCCTCCGAAACCGTCGCGCTCGACGTGGTCGGCGCAAGCTTCGTCCGCTCGATCGATCCCGGCGAGTTGGTGATGGTAAAGGGCAGCGAGGTCACCTCGCACCGCCCGTTCGCACCGCAAGCGCCGCGGCCGTGCATCTTCGAATATGTCTATTTCTCGCGCCCCGATTCGATCTCGGAGGATCGCAGCGTCTACACCGTGCGGAAAGCGATCGGCGCGCAGCTCGCAATCGAAAGCCCGGTCGAGGCCGACCTCGTCATTCCGGTCCCCGATTCGGGCACGCCCGCAGCTTTGGGCTATGCGCAGGAATCGGGCATTCCGTTCGAACTGGGCATCATCCGCTCGCATTACGTCGGCCGCACCTTCATCCAGCCAAGCGACAAGGTCCGTCACCTTGGCGTCAAGCTGAAGCACAATGCCAATCGCGCGCTGATCGCGGGCAAGCGTATCGTCCTCATCGACGATTCGATCGTGCGCGGCACGACCAGCCTGAAGATCGTCGAGATGATGCGCGAAGCGGGTGCCGCCGAAGTGCACATGCGCATCGCCAGCCCGCCGACGGCGCACTCCTGCTTCTACGGCGTCGACACGCCGGAGCGCGCCAAATTGCTCGCCGCGACCAAGAATCTTGAGGAAATGGCAACGTATATCAAGGCCGACAGCCTTGCCTTCGTCTCGATCGACGGCCTCTATAAGGCACTCGGCGAGCCGCAGCGCAACGCCATCCGCCCGAGCCATTGCGATGCCTGCTTCACCGGCGATTATCCGACGACGCTGACCGATCAGGACGACGTGTCGTCGGTCGATCAATTCGCGTTGCTGGCCGAACGGGTGATTTAACAGACATTTGCCCCTCCCCTTCAGGGGAGGGGTTGGGGTGGGGCCTCTCCGCGAGTCCGAGGCTGCGTTTGAGGCACGGCCCCACCCCCAACCCCTCCCCCGAAGGGGAGGGGCTTCAAGATGGAGCCTAGCGGAATGACCGACAAACCCCTCGCCAATCAGATCGCGCTCGTCACGGGCGCCAGCCGGGGGATCGGCGCGGCAACCGCGCTCGCACTGGCCGCTGCGGGCGCGCACGTCGTATTGACCGCGCGCACCGCCAAGGGGCTTGAGGACGTCGAGAATGCGATCTTCGACGCAGGCGGTTCGGCGACGATCGCCCCGCTCAACTTGACCGAAACCGACAGCATCGCCCGGCTCGGCACCGCAATCGGCGAACGCTGGCCCGCGCTCGACATTCTCGTGCTCAACGCCGCGATGCTGGGGCAGCTAGGGGCGGTTCCGGCAATCGATCCGAAGGAACTGGCCCAAGTCCTGACGCTCAACGTCAGCGCGCAAGCCGCGTTGATCGCGGCGTTCGATCCGATGCTGCGCAAGTCGGCGCATGGGCGTGTGATCGGCCTCACCTCCAGCGTCGCGCGCAAGCCGCGCGCCTATTGGGGGATGTACGGTGCGTCCAAGGCGGCATTCGAATCGCTTTTGCTATCCTATGGCGACGAAATGGAGCAGATCAGCAAGGTCCGCACCGCGATCGTCGATCCCGGCGCCACGCGCACCGCGATGCGGCACAAGGCGTATCCCGGCGAAGACCCCAATTCGGTCAAGGAGCCGTCGGTGGTCGCCGACCGGATCGTCGCGCTGCTGGCCGACGATTTCGCGACCGGGCATTTCGAGCGGGTGGATTAAGCGCGCTTCACCAGCGTGACTTGCGCGGCATCGATCCCCTCCCCGCGAAACCCACCTTCGCAATACATCAGATAATAGCGCCACAAGTCGATGAAATGCTGGTCGAATCGTGCGGGTAATTTGCCCGCCTCGACCGCCGCGTCGAAGGCGATGCGCCAGCGCCGTAGCGTCTCGGCATAGTGCAGGCCGAAGCTGCGGTGATCGCGCCATTCGAGCCCGTGCGCCTCCGCCAGTGCGCGGAAGCGGCTCTCCGACAGCAGCATCCCGCCGGGAAAGATGAAGCGCTGGATGAAATCGACGTTATCGGCATAGGCGTCGAAGATCGCATCATCGATCGCGATATACTGGATCGCCGCGCGACCTCCGGGCTTCAGCGCCCGCGCGATCGCGGCCAAGTACGTTGGCCAATACTCCTGCCCGACCGCCTCAACCATCTCGATACTGGCGACCGCGTCATAGTGGCCGGTCACGTCGCGATAATCGGTGCGCGAGACCTTGACGTCCGTGAGCCCCGCCGCCGCGATCCTGTCCGCGACCGCGCGCTCCTGCTCTGCCGACAGCGTGATCGCATGCACCGACAGGCCGCGCCGCGCCGCTGCCTCGGCAAAGCTGCCCCAACCGCAGCCGATTTCCAGGACCGTGTCGCCGGGCGCGACCGCCAGCCGATCGAGCATCGCGTCGATCTTGGCGGCCTGCGCGGCTTCCAGGCATTGCCCCGCTTCGTCGAACAGCGCGCTCGAATAGGTCAGACCAGGATCGAGCCAGAGGCTGTAAAAGTCGTTCCCGAGATCATAGTGGAACTCGATATTCTTGCGAGAACCAGCGCGAGAATTACCGCGCAAGCTGTTGCGAACCTTGCGTAACATCCGCAGCAATCCACTCGACCGCGCGGCCCCGCCAAGCGTCCGACTATTGCGCATGAACAGCTCGAACAGCGCCGTCGGATCGGGACTGGCCCACTCCCCCTTAGACCAGGCGACATACCATCCAGCCGACCCGCCGGTCGCCAGCCGCAAGAGCGCACGCCAACTCCGCAAATCGACGACCGCCGCCGGCCCCGACGCACGTCCGCCCAGCAGCCGCACACGCCCATCGGGCAGCGTCGCAGACAGCGAGCCGTGGGCAAGCCCCGCGTCGATCCGATCGAGCAGGCGGTGAAACTGTGTCGCGAAGGCCCCAAGCATCGCGCCCCCCCTCGCACCGACGCGCCCGCGCCGCAACGGGGTTTCAGCGCAACTGCTTAACCGCCGCCAATGCGCGCTCGCGGCCCTCGCGGTGGCCGATGATCTTCGCCGGGTAGTCACGCGGGCGGCATCCCGCTTCGTCGGGATCGTGGATCGCCGCGCCGCGCACGTCCGCCAATTCGGGCACCCAGCGGCGGATATAGTCGCCCGCGTCGAACTTCGGCGATTGCACCAGCGGCGCCATAATCCGCACGAACATGTTCGAATCGACCCCCGTCCCCGCCGTCCATTGCCAATTGACCGCGTTCGACCCGTAATCGGCATCGACCAGGCAATCCCAGAACCAGCGTTCGCCCGCGCGCCAGTCGATCAGCAAATGCTTGATCAGGAAGCTCGCGGTGATCATCCGCACGCGATTGTGCATCCACCCGGTCGCCCAGAGCTGGCGCATCCCCGCGTCAACGATCGGGTAGCCGGTGCGCCCCTGCTGCCACGCCTTCAAATCGGCGTCCGCAGCCGTGCCGGTGCGCCACGGCAACGCATCGAGCGTATCGCGCGCGTTCTTCGAGCCGTAATCTGGGAATTCGCGAATGATGTTCTGCGCGTAATCGCGCCAGCCCATCTCGCCTAAGAAGGTATCGACCGAACCGCCCGAATCGGCGACCGCGTGCCACACCTGCGCCGCCGAAACCTCCCCGAAGTGGAGATGCGGCGACAGACGCGAACTGCCCTCGACCGACGGCAGATTGCGGGTTTCGTCATAATTGGCGGCATGGCGTTTGAACGCGGTCAGCCGCGCGTGCGCGCCCTCCTCGCCCGGCGTCCATTCCTCCACAAAGCCGGTCGACCAGTCGGGCTTGATCGGCAGCAAATCCCAATCACCCAGTTTATCGCTCTTCGGCCAATGCTCGGGCGAAGGAATTGTCGCAGGCGTATGGGTCGGGTGAGCGGGCGGCATCGTCGCCTTCAGCGCCCGCCAGAACGGTGTGAATATCTT
>JAIXZV010000170.1 GCA_027489365.1 Sphingomonadales bacterium | reverse complement strand
CTGACCGCGCGCATCCACGCCGTCGTGCGCCGCTCGAAGGGCCACAGCCAGTCGGTCATCCGCACCGGCAAGCTCGCGGTCAATCTCGATGCCAAGACCGTCGAAGTCGATGGCGCCCGCGTCCATCTGACCGGCAAGGAATATGCGATGCTCGAGCTGCTGTCGCTGCGCAAGGGCACCACGCTGACCAAGGAAATGTTCCTTAACCACCTCTACGGCGGCATGGACGAGCCCGAACTCAAGATCATCGACGTGTTCATTTGCAAACTTCGGAAGAAGCTTTCGATGGCCTGCGAAGGCGAAAATTACATCGAAACCGTCTGGGGCCGCGGCTACGTCCTGCGCGAACCCGACGAGATGTTGGCAACCGCCGAAGTCGCCTGATTTTTCCAAGATTTACCGCTCCCCGGTCGCCGGGAGCAGGCCGCGGCATCGGGGGGTGCTGCGGCCTTTCTTATTCAATAGACCGGGACCTCACCGCTCACCGGGCGAAACCAGACCCTGCCCCGCAAGACCAATCGTGCCCCCCGCCGCGCTGACCCAACCTGCGGCCTTGAGGTGGATCACGGCGGACCGCGCCACCGGCGCGACTACCCCATTGGACAAGATGAGCCGCATCGAGCGCGGATTGCCTTCGACCGACACGACCGCTCGGCGCGCGACCCACCACGATCGGTGCGTCCGCAGACCGTCTGCCTCGACATGCGTGATTGCCGTCCCGAGCGGCATCAGGATCAACGCCGATCCGGTGGCCCGGTGGACGCGGACATAATGATCCTCCATCTGGAGGGCCAAGACATCGGGGCCAAGCGACACGCCGTCGGCCGGTGCAGGTTTGCGCGTCGGACCCGCGGCCGCAGCGATCGGGCGGCGGAAGAAGCCGATCAAGAGCATCGCGGTGGTCCCGATCGTCACCGACTGCGCGAACCATGTCAGGAATGGCAGCTGAAGCCGGGTCAGTTCGGGCCACAGCCAGAAGGCGGCAGCGCGCGTCGCCAACGTTTCGGGCACGCTCGCGACGATGCTTGCCGCAATCAGCGCAAGCCACCAGCGAAATCCGGTTTGCGGGGTCCATCGCGCGGCAAGACGATAGGCGCTTCCATATAGCAGCAGGCCGAGCAGCACCGCGCCAATCCAATAGCCTGCACGTTCGGTCAAACTGCCGTTCAAATAGCTGCCAAACGGGCCCAATGCCGCGAGGAGCGCCCCGGTCGCAAGGGCAAGGGTCAGCCAGCGGATTAGCGGTCTCATGATTTCGGCTAGTCTGGCGAGGCGGCATCGAGCGGAGATCATGCGCGCTTCTACCGCCGCCAAGCGAGGACGCGAAGCCCGTTTGCCAATTGGCGAACCCTTTCGCCCGTTGGCGAAATGCCGCTTTCACCGACCCTCTGCTTGCGATGATCAGCGGCAACCCGTTCATGGAGACCCGTCATGTCATTCCGCTTCGCCGCTGCCGCCGCGCTGTTTCTAATCCTGATTGTCCCCACCGCCCGCGCGCAATCTACCGAGGCCGGGTTCGAGCGTGAGACGATGGCCGACGGCACCGAGGTCGGCATTTGGTACCCGACCACCGGAACGCCGGTGCCGAAGCGGCTGGGGCTGTACGGGCAGACCGTTGTTATCGACGCGCCGAAACCGACCGGGCGGCATCCGCTCGTCGTTATCTCGCATGGGACGGGCGGCGATCTTGGCGGCCATCTGGATACTGCGGTGGCGCTCGCCCGCGCCGGCTTCATCGTCGCTGCACTAACCCATCCCGGCGACAATTGGCGCGATAACAGTCGCGTTACCCATATCGAGGAACGGCCTGCGGCGCTCAGCGCGACGATCTCCTACATGCTGCAAAGCTGGAAAGGGAACGGTGCGATCGACCCGCAGCGAATCGGCGCATTCGGGTTCTCGGCGGGGGGATTCACGGTGCTGGCCGCTGCGGGCGGCCGGCCCGATCTCGGTCGCCTCGCCGGGCATTGTGCACAGCATCCCGCTTACTTCGATTGTATGCTGATCAAATCACAACCGCGAGCGCTAGCCGTCACCTGGCCGCACCTGCGGGACAAGCGGATCGCCGCGATCGTCGTCGCCGCCCCTGCGCTTGGCTTCGCGTTCGATCGTGCCGGGCTGGCCGACGTCAAGATACCGGTGCAACTGTGGCGCGCCGATGAAGATCACATCTTGCCCGCGCCCGATTATGCCGATGCGGTCCGTGCCGCACTGCCGCAGCGCCCGGAGTTTCACGCCGTCCCAGCAGCCGGCCATTTCGATTTCCTGGCCCCGTGCGTCGATCCGGCAGCGATGCCGCAAATCTGCCGAAGCGCGCCGGGTTTCGACCGGGCGGTCTTTCACGCATCGTTCGACGCGGCGGTGGTCCGCTTCTTCGAGGAGAAACTGAAAGGGGTGACGGCACGCCCCTAGAATCGGCAGCCGCTCACTTCCGCACCCACACCTTCTCGCCGCCGACCCAGGTCTGCTCAACCTTGGTCGCGCGCAAGTCGCTGGGGGATGCCATCAGCGGGTCGCGGTCGACGATCACGAAATCGGCGCGCTGACCCACACCCAGCCGCCCGAACTTCTCCTCGGCGAACCCGGCATAGGCGGCCGCGCCGGTGAAGCCCCACCAGGCTTGTTCGCGCGTCACGCGCTCCTCGGGGCGCCAGCCGCCATAGGGCTCGCCATCGGCGCCCTGCCGCGTGAACGCCGCCGCCCAACCCGCGAACGGATCGGGCTTTTCCACCGGATAGTCCGACCCGAACGCCAGCGTCGCACCGTTCTTCAGCATCGAGGCCCAGGCATAGGCCCCAGCCAGGCGATCCGGCCCCAGCCGAGCCTCGGCCATCGTGCGGTCGCTGGTCTGATGCGTCGGCTGCATCGAGGCGATGATGCCGTTCTTGCCGAAGCGCGGCAGGTCGGCCGGATCGACGATTTGGGCATGTTCGATCCGCCAGCGCCGATCGCCCTTATAGGTATCGACCAGATCGTCGATCGCATTGAGCACCTCGGCGTTGGCGCGGTCGCCGATCGCATGGACCGCGACCTGGAAATGCTCGAGCGCGGCGCGGCTCATGAGATTGCGGATCACGTCGTCCGCCATGAATCCGGCCCCGGATTCGCCCGGCGCATCGCGATACGGCTTCTTCAGCCATGCCCCGCGCGAGCCAAGCGCGCCATCGGCATAGAGCTTCACCCCGCCCATGCGGAGCTTGTCGGCATAGAGCCACGGCGTCGGCCCGCTGCCGCCGACGCGCACTGCGGTATCGACCCCGAAGGCATAGCTCATGATCCGCACGCGCAGCGCGCCGATATCCCCGGCGCGGCGATAGGCAAGCCAGTCATCGATGCTGCTGCCCATGTCGGCGGTCGCGGTGATGCCATTGGCGAGCAGGATTTCCTGCGCCTTTTGAAACGCATAGTCGCGTTCTTTGGGAAGCGGCTGCGGCACGACCTTTTCGACCAGCGATTGCGCGGCATCAACGAACACCCCGCTCGGCAGCGGGCCGCTCTTCTCGATCCGCCCGCCGGGCGGCGAAACCGATTTCGCGGTGACACCAGCGGCCTTTAGCGCAGCGCTGTTGCCCCAACTCGCATGGCCGTCGGCCCGCGCCAGCCAGACCGGGCGATCGCTGACCACCGCATCGAGATCGGCCGCGGTCGGGAAGCGGCCGAGGCCCCATACTTCCTGGTTCCACCCGCCGCCGATGATCCACTTCTTCTCCGGATTGGCGGCGGCATAGGCAGCGATCGCGGCCTTGGCCTCCTCCAGCGTCTTGGTGCCCGACAGATCGAGCTCGAGCGCGCGGAAGCCCAGTTCCATGACATGGCCATGCGCGTCGATAAAGCCGGGCAGCAGCACCTTGCCCTTCTGATCGGAACGCCAGTCGAGCTTCACCGGGCGTTTGTCGCTCTCGCCGAGCAGCTTGATCACCTTGCCCTCGGGCGAGATCAGCAGGCCGGTGAAACGGATGACCTTGCCATCCTGATCGAGCGTGATGCCGTTGACGTTATCGACCAGCGCATCGGCGAAGGCAGTGGCGGGAAGCAGGAGCGCGGCCAGCAGGCAGGCGGCGCGGGCGACGAAAGATCGGCTTTGCATATCCCATGCGATAAGCAATGTTCCCCCGCCGCGCCAGATGGTCTAGGCGCTCCCAACCCGTTCGTGCTGAGCTTGTCGAAGCACCGTTCTTCTAACGACGGGAAGCGATCAAACCGCCCTTCGACAGGCTCAGGGCGAACGGAAGTAATTGATGTCCACCCAAACCCGCCCCGCGCCCGCAACCCTTCCCGTCACGCTTGCCGACGTCCAGGCGGCGCACGCACGAATCGCCGCGCAGATCGTGCGGACGCCCTTCTTCATCAGCCGCACGCTGAGCGCGCTGACTGGCGCGACGGTCTATCTCAAGTTCGAGAATCTGCAGTTCACGGCGGCCTATAAGGAACGCGGCGCGCTCAACACGCTTCTACAGCTCAATGCCGATACGCTTGGCGTCATCGCCGCGTCGGCCGGTAACCACGCGCAGGGCCTCGCCTATCACGCCAACCGCCTCGGCATCCCCGCGACGATCGTGATGCCAACCAACACGCCGACCGTGAAGGTAACGCAGACCGAAGGTCATGGCGCGACCGTGGTGCTGCACGGCGATACGTTCGACGCGGCCTATGCCCATGCCCGTGAACTGGAAGCGACCGGTGGCCTCACCTTCGTCCACCCGTTCGACGACGTCCGCGTGATCGCCGGACAAGGCACCGTCGCGATCGAAATGCTGGAGGACGTGCCCGCGATCGACACCTTCCTGACACCGATCGGCGGCGGCGGGCTGATCTCGGGCATGGCGGTGGTGGCGTCTGCTGCGAGCCAGGCGCCCGGCGGGCATCCGATCGAAGTGATCGGGGTCGAGGCCGAGCTGTTTCCGTCGATGTATAACCGGATCAAGGGCACGCAGATGCCCTGCGCGGGCGACACGCTGGCCGAGGGTATCGCGGTCAAGGAACCGGGCGCGATCACCGCGCAAATGGTCGAGGCGCTGGTCGACGACATCGTGTTGGTCAGCGAACGCAGCCTGGAACAAGCCGTCAGCTTGCTCCTGCAGATCGAAAAAACCGTGGTCGAGGGTGCCGGGGCTGCGGGTCTCGCGGCGCTGCTGCAACATCCCGAACGCTTCGCGGGCAAGACCGTCGGCGTCGTTCTGTGCGGCGGCAATATCGACACGCGCTTGCTCGCCAACGTGCTGCTCCGCGATCTCGCGCGCTCGGGACGGCTCGCGCGCTTGCGCATTCGCTTGCAGGATCAGCCGGGCGCGCTGTTCAACGTCGCGCGCATCTTCGAACAGCAACGCGTCAACATTCTCGAACTGGCGCACCAGCGCATTTTCACCAATCTGCCGGCCAAGGGTTTGAGCCTCGAAGTCGAATGCGAGACGCGCGACAAGGATCATCTCGACCGCTTGCTCGCCGCTTTACGCGACAGCGGCTACACCGTCAGCACGATCGAATTGGGTTGATTTCGCGTTCATCGTAAAGAGCGTGACGAGCGGAATCCGCCGTGCGGCGAACGGAGTCGCGCGACCTCTTTCCACAGCCGGCTAATCGGTGCATCATCCTTTATGATGAAAGCGCGTCCAGTGCGGCGGGGGCGTTAACTATCAATGATGGTAAAGCCGCTTTTCATCACGTTCGCGCTGATTCATAATGCGGCTCAGCGGTCGGCATCGGGGCGACGCGGGCAGAATTGAGGAAACCTTTCACGGTGACGGCACCCTTTCGGTTTCCCAGGTTCTTCGTCACCAGCCCGTCGCCCTGCCCGTATCTGCCGGGTCGGCAGGAGCGGAAGGTCTTCACCGAATTGCGCGGCGAACAGGCGTCGGATCTGAACGACGCACTTGGCCGGATCGGGTTTCGCCGCAGCCAGTCGGTCGCCTACCGGCCGAGTTGCGCGGGCTGCACTGCGTGCGTTTCGGTCCGCGTCGTGGCGTCAGATTTCGTGCCCAACGCGACGCAGCGCCGCCAGGTGCGCCGCAATGCCGATCTGGAGGTTACCGCGTGCCGCCCCTGGGCGACCGACGAGCAATTCCAGTTGCTCCGCCGCTATCTCGCCTCGCGCCACCCCGGCGGCGGCATGGCCGAGATGGATGAGAGCGACTATGCCGACATGGTCGAACATTCGCCGGTCAACAGCTTCATCGTCGAATATCGCGAACCGTCGCAGCACGGCGAGCGCGGCAAGCTGGTCGGCGCGTGCCTGACCGATCAGCAGGCCGATGGCCTGTCGATGATCTACAGCTTCTTCGACGCGGACAATGAACAGCGCCGTGGTCTCGGCAGCCAGATCATCATCGACCATATCCTGCGCGCGCGCGCCGTGGGGCTGCCCTATGTCTATCTCGGCTATTGGGTGAAGGGATCGCCGCGGATGGATTATAAGATCCGCTACCGCCCGATCGAAGTGCTGGGCCCCAAAGGCTGGAGCCTGTTGGTCGATGAGGAGGCGGTTTATACGCCGCCTGCCGAGAAATACGCGATCATGGCCGAACAGCTCGTCGGCACCAACTGAGCTTATTGCCCCGCGCGATCGACGTGGAGATCGACGTCAAGCCGCTCCTCGCCCTCGCCCAGGCGTGAACCCGCGACGGGTGCGGCCCCCGCCGCATCGAGCGCAACGGCGACCCGCACATAGGCTTCGTCGGCACTAAGCCCGGTACAGGGATCGAACGCAACCCAGCCGAGATCCTCGACATAAGCCTCTGCCCAGCCGTGCGGTGCCGGGCTGGTGTCGGCACCGAAACAGACCGGGCTGTATCCGGAGACATAGCGCGCCGGAATGCCGAGACAGCGGGCCGCCGCGACGAAGATATGTGCCAGATCGCGCGGTGTGGCGCTTTCGCGCTGAAAGGCAGTCGCTGCGGTCTGGCCGGTGATCGGACGCCCGCGATCAAGCGCGAAACGCTGGTGGATCGTCCCGTTCAGCGCATGGAGCGTCGCCAGTGACACCCCGTCGCCAATCGTGTGCGCAAAATCCCATATCGCCTTGTCCGCCGCCGTCAGCGCGGTCGCGCGCAGGAACAGTTCAGGCGGCAGCGTCTCCTCCCCGCCATGAACGATCCCGCGCGACGGGTTGGTCAGCACCTCGCCCGAGACCGTAATCTCGATGCTGTCGATCGGTCCGTCGACGTAGAGCATCGTCGTGCTGTTGCCGAACCCGTCGCGCCCGGGGCGAAAGCGCGCATCGCAATCGACATGCACCGTCCAGCTCGCCACCGATTGATCGTGCGTGTCCTCCGGATTGACGCGGAGGAGCTGGATCAGCCGCGATTGCGGGGCGGTGAAGCGATAGGTCGTGCGGTGATCGACAATCAGTCTCATCGCGCGTCCCTGATCAGGTGAATTTGAACTGGCGACCAACCGCACGGTGCAGCTCGTCGTTCTCGGCGATGAAGCTTTGCAGAAACTGATGCAGGCCGCGGGCGATCACGGCGCCCGATTGCGTTCGCGACAGGCGCATGTGGCGGGTGCGCGCCATGCGATCGGCCTCGCCGTGCAGGCCGGTGCGCTTGGCCAGCAGATTGAGGATGTCGACCGCCTCCTCGACCGAAGCCGAGAGGCTGCGTGGCAACTCGGGTCGCGCGATCAGCAAATCGATGACGTTGGCGGGCGTCAATCCGTCGGAATAGAGCCAGCGATAGGCCGTCACTGCCGACACGGTCTGCAGGATGGTGGTCCATTGGTCGCGATCGACCACGCCACCGACGCGCTCGCCCTCGGGCAGAAGGATGTGGTACTTCACGTCGAGCAGCCGCGCCGTGTTGTCGGCGCGCTCGATCGCCTGGCCCAGGCGGATGAACCACGTCGTCTGGTTGCGCAGCATCCGGTGCACCGCACCTTCGAAGCCGCGCGTTTCGGCCTTGACCGCCTCGACCAGATTGAGCGTCGCCATGGCTCCACCGGGGCTGGAGCGGTTGTCGAACATCAGCCACGCGCGATTGATCCCGGTCCACGCTTCCTTGGTAAGCGCCGTGCGCACTGCCCGCGCATTGTTGCGCGCCATGTCGAGCGAGCGGACGATCGAGCCGGAATGGCTCGAATCCACCGTCAGGAAGCGTGCGACATTGGTCTGGGTTACACTCTGCCCGGTCTTGGCGAAGGCCACATCGGTCTCGGTCACCGCGAGCGCGCTGGCCCACGCCGCCTCCCCCGCCGGGCGCGGTGACAGCACGTCGAGCCGCACCGTTGCCTCGACGAGCCGCGCGATGAAGTCGGTCCGCTCGACATAGCGGCCGAGCCAATAGAGCGAGGAAGCGGTGCGCGAGAGCATCAGCCGCCCTGCCCTTGCTGCTGCGACTGGCTTTGGGTCAGTGCCGCGCCGTTATCCATCAGCACGAAACTGTCCTTGGTGCCCCCGCCTTGCGAGGAATTGACCACCAGCGACCCCTCCTTCAGCGCAACGCGGGTCAGCCCGCCCGGCACGACTTGCACGCCCTTCGATCCGGTCAAAACGAACGGACGGAAATCGACGTGCCGGGGCGCGAGGCCCGCGTTCGCCAGCGTCGGGACGGTCGACAGCGCCAGCGTCGGCTGTGCGATATAGCGGTGTGGCTCGGCGATCAGCGCGGCGCGGAACGTCTCGATCTCGGCCTTGGTCGCAGTCGGCCCGACCAACATGCCGTATCCGCCGGAGCCATCGACGAGCTTGACGACCACGTCCTCGAGATTGTCGAGCACATATTTCAGCGCCTGCGGTTCGCGACAGCGCCATGTCTCGACATTGGGCAGCTTGGGGTCGCTGCCCGAGTAGAATTTCACGATCTCGGGCATGTACGAATAGATCGCCTTATCGTCGGCGATGCCGTTGCCCGGCGCGTTGATCAGCGCGACGTTGCCTGCGGCGTACGCCGCGATCAGCCCCGGCACGCCGAGCATCGAATCCGGGCGGAACACGAGCGGATCGAGATAATCGTCGTCGATCCGGCGATAGATCACATCGACCTTCACCCGCCCCGCAATCGTGCGCATCCACACCACATCGTCATCGACGACGAGGTCGGCCGCCTCGACCAGCTCGACACCCATCGAATCGGCCAGGAAGCTGTGTTCGTAATAAGCGGAGTTATAATGCCCCGGCGTCAGCACGACGCAGACCGGTGCATTGACGCCGATCGGCGCGACCGACTTCATCGTTTCGAGCAAGCGATCGGGATAGCTGTCCACCGCCGCCACGCGGAAATCGCGGAACAGCTCGGGGCACAGCCGCAGCATCGCCTCGCGGTTCTCGAGCATGTAACTGACGCCCGAGGGCGTGCGCGCATTATCCTCGAGCACGAAGAAATCATCCGGCCCGGTGCGGACCAGATCGATCCCGCAGATATGCGCCCAAATGTCGTGCGGCGGGCGGATTCCGGCGATTTCCGGCCGGAATTGCGCGTTTCCGAAGATCAGGTCGGGCGGCAGTACGCCAGCCTGGAGAATTTCCCGATCGCCATAGATATCGACCAGAAACGCGTTGATCGCTTCGACCCGCTGCACCAACCCCGCCGACAGCCGCGCCCATTCATCCGCCAGGAACACGCGCGGGACGATGTCGAACGGGATAATGCGCTCGCTGGCGTCGCTGTCCCCATATACCGCGAAGGTGATGCCGAGCTGGCGGAAGGTCGCCTCGGCCGATTGCTGGCGCCGACGGAGTTCGGCATCGGGCGTATCGTCGATCCAGGCACCGAGCGCGGCGAGTTCGGGACGCGCCACCATCGACCCGGCCTGCCCCATAATTTCGTCGAACGCAGGTCTTGTCGTCATTGAAACGGTAAAGCCCCCAAACCCGTGTCGGTTCCATGCTGCGACGGATTGCTGCGTTGCACAAGGGGGCAAAGCGCGGCCCGTTCGCTCAGATTTTCCGCGCGCTACGCTCATTCTAATCGATTATGGCTACTATAATGCCAAAAGACGGTTTTCGTGTTAGTCGTTTCTTAACGACATGGACCGGTGAGTCCCGCCTCGCCGGTCAGCGATAAGGATTTGTAGCTTCATGTTGTTTGATGAAAATCGCGAAATCGATAAGTCTCGCAATATGTTGCATGAAACCATCGCAACAAGCTGCGCCGCCCCCGGGCAGCGGCTCGAAGAGGTCGTCTACCTCGCGGCGTCATTGCTCGATTGCAGTGTGGCGATGATCACCGATGGCGGCCCGAACCGGCACGTTCTCGCTTGCGCCGTGAAAGACGCTGCCGAGAAATCGATTGCAGCCGCCGGTGCAGCGCAGCGGTGGCTTGATCCGATCGACGCCGAGCGGATCGGGTTGGTGTTCTATTGCGACTTTCCGTTACGTGCCGCGACAGGCGACACAATCGGTTATCTTGCCATCTACGATGTCGCGCATCGTGCAATGGGCCAAATCGAGCTCGACAGGATGATGCGCTTGTCGCGCATCGCCGCCGCTCTGTTGGGACGAGATAGCGGCTCTTAAGAGCCGACGGCGTCGATCAATCCCAACAGATGTTGCCCTTTGCGCGTGATCAACGCTCCGATCACCCGCGGCCCCGGGTCGGGATCGGCACCCATCATCATGGCGTCGTAAGAGACAAAGCCATGGTCGTTCAGATACTGGACTGTCAGCACGAAATCCCGGTCGTTAACATCTCCCGACGAGCGCCGGAGCATCACCGGCAGCAGCAAGGCAGCATCAGGCCAGCGACTGGCGAGCACGCTCAGAACCGGATGCGCCAGCGGTGCGGTCTCCTGAATCGATTTTGGGCTTTCGGTCATGCGACAAACCCTAAAAGGCGTCCGCCAACACGTACGAACGTTAAGGTTTCGTAAAGCTGCGCGAGAAAGGTTAAAGAATGGTTAACTCGGCACCCCACCGGAATACTCAGACCCGCAAAATATTGAAACCTCCCAGAATAATGCAAATCAGCGCGCCAAATGATATCGCAGAATGATCGATTTCGCTTTGTATTGACCGGGCTATTTGGTCGGCAAGCTTGTGAGCAACGCAGGCGACAACACTTGTGGGAGAACGCGTGGCTCCCGAATTCCGACATCATAATAAAGATATAGCGGAACACCGGCGCGATTATGGGCCTCGATAAAGCGGCCCATCACCGGATCACCATTGGTCCAATCTCCAACCAATACCGCGACTTTATGCTCCGCGAATGCCTTGCGAGTCGCGTCGGTGTCGATCGCGACCTTCTCATTGACCTTGCACGTCAGGCACCAATCGGCGGTGAAATAGACGAATACCGGACGCCCTTCCTTGCGCAGCGCTTCGAGTCTCGCCTCCGTAAACGGCTCGCTTCCCGCCTCGGCCACGGCCACCCCCGTTGGCGCGCGGCGGACCAGCGCCGCGCCGCCGACCGTCACAGCCGCCAGCGCAGCCAGTGCGACCCACCCGAACGCCAGCCCGCGTGCCTGACGCCGTCCGCCGATCCACAAAGCAAAACCCGCAAGCAGCGCGGCGCCCAGCCCGAGCGTCAGCCCGTCCACCCCAGCTTGTCGCCCGAGCACCCAGGCGAGCGCCAAAGCGGTCAACCACATCGGCACCGACAGGATGTGACGGAAGGTCTCCATCCACGCACCGGGCTTGGGCAAGCGTTTGCGCAAGGCGGGCACGAAGCCGAGCGCCAGGAAGGGGATCGCCAGCCCCAGCCCCAGCCCCGCGAAGACCGCGAGCGCGGCGGGCCATGGCAGCACCAGCGCCGCGCCGAGGGCTGCCCCCATGAACGGCCCGGTGCACGGCGTCGCGATGAAGGCGGCGAGCGCACCGGTTGCAAACGCCCCCCCTGCCCCGCCCGATCGATTGACGAATTGCGGCGTCGGAATTTCGAACAGTCCGCCCAGGTTGAGCGAGAGTGCCACGGTCAGCAGCAGCAACACGACGATCGCGCGCGGGTCCTGCAACTGGAACGCCCAGCCGACTGCCGTCCCGCCGGCGCGCAAAGCGAGGATCGCCCCGCCGAGCGCGACGCACACCGCGACCACGCCCGCCGTATAGGCCAATGCCTCGCTCCGCGCCGCGCCCTCGTCGAGATGCCCGCGTGCGAGGCTCAGTGCTTTGAGGCTCAGGATCGGGAAAACGCACGGCATGACGTTCAGGATCAACCCGCCGAGCATCGCACCGCCGAACGCGATCAGCGTCGCGAGCAGGACACCCCCCGCCACCGTCGATCCAGTCGGCGCGGTGGCCGCAACGGTGCCCGCGTCGGCGGTTACGACGAGACCCTGCTGCTGGCCGATCTGCACGACGCCAACCAGCGGCCCGCTGCCGCCCGCCGCAGCCGCCTTGGTCTCCACCACCAGCCGGTCGCCATTTTGCGAAACCGCCTGCGGTGCCGAGTAATCGACCAGCCCGGTCGTGATCGGATAGAAATAGACGTCCTTCGGCACCGCCGCGCCCGCCGGATACGGGATGGCGATGCGGATGCGCCCGCCGCTCGCCTGGAACACGCCCTTCGCATCGAGCGGCTTGGGCACGGCGCGGCGCCAAGCATCGAATTGCGCGCGCGAGGACGCCGAGATCGTCCCGTCACCAACGATGAGCGTGGTCGACAAATCGGCGGATTCGGGAACGCAGACCTCGGCTGAACACACGAGATAATTGGCGCGCAGCTTGATCGGAAGCTTCGTTCCGACCGCCAATCCGGTCGGCACGCTGAGCGTCACCAGCGGCGCATAAGCCTTTTCGAAAACATAGTTCATCAGGTCGGCGACGATCAGGCGACCGGGAACGGGATAGGCAGGAGCGCTCGCCGTCACATCCTTCGGCAGCGTCCACTCAAGCTTCGCCGGGAACCCGGCATCGCCAGGATTCTGCCAATAGCCATGCCAGCCCGGCTGCGGCACGGTGGCGAGCGCGAGCGTAACGGTCGATCCTGCCGCGGGGGTCGCAGTCTCCGCGACCAGCGTGATCGCGAGATGCGGGCCTTTGCCATAGGGGTCGGGCGCAACGCCCTGCGCGTGCGCCATGCTCGCCCAGAGCAACGCCAGGACCGTCATCGTGAAGTAATGAAACCAGCGCATCGCCCATCCTCGTTGGCCAGCTTGTCGGCCCAGCCCCGACGCGCCATAGCGGCACAATCGGTCCGCCGCCAATTCGGAGAAGTCGAATGAATCGATACGCGTCTGCCACTGCTCTTGCGTTGGCGCTGCTTTCCGCACCGGTCCGGGCCGATACCGCACCGCCTGCGCCACCGACAGCGCCCGCCCCGACGACTCCGCCGAAGCTGATCGTGGTGATCTCGGTCGATCAATTCTCCGCCGATCTGTTCGGGGAATATCGCACGTCCTTCACCGGCGGCCTCGCCCGCCTGCAGCAAGGCGGCGTGTTCCCCAGCGGCTATCAAAGCCATGCCGCGACCGAAACCTGCCCCGGCCATTCGACGATCCTGACCGGGTTCCGCCCCGAGCATACCGGCATCATCGCCAACAATTGGACCGATCTCTCGGTCGCGCGCGCCGACAAGCAAGTCTATTGCTCGGAGGATGAGACGGTGCCCGGGTCGACCTCCTCCAATTATACCGTGTCCGACAAGCATCTGCTCGTGCCCACGCTCGGCGAACGGATGAAGGCGGCGATCCCGGCGACGCGCGTCGTGTCGGTCGCGGGCAAGGATCGTGCGGCTGTGATGATGGGCGGCCACAATGTCGATGAACTGTGGTGGTGGAACGGCAAGGCTTTCGTCAGCTACGCCGGGCGTGCCACACCCGCTGTCGTCGCGCGCGCGAATGCCGCGACCGCCGCCAAGATCGCCGCGCCGCAAGCCGCCCTCGAAGTACCCGAAATCTGCAAGCCGCATGACCGCGCCACGTCGGTCGGCGGAGGCAAGACCGTTGGAGACGGCCATTTCGAGCGCGCGGCGGGCAATGCCTCGGCGTTCCGCGCCTCCCCTGCGTTCGATGGCGCGATCGTCGCGCTCGCCGCCGGGCTGGTGCAAGACATGAAGCTCGGTACCGGGCCGACCACCGACATCATCGACGTAGGCGCATCGGCGACCGATTATATCGGTCATACCTATGGTACCGAGGGTGCCGAGATGTGCATCCAGCTCCAGCAGCTCGACGCGACGCTCGGATCGTTCTTTGAGGTGCTCGATGCGACCGGCGTCGATTATGAGGTCGTGCTGACCGCCGATCATGGCGGCAACGACATTCCCGAACGCGAAGTGACAGCGGGGCTGCCAGATGCGCAACGCGTGAAGGTCGATCTCGCGCCGTCTTTGGTCGGCAAACAGATCATGACCAAGCTCGGCATCACGACGCCCGTGCTGTTCGGCGACATTCCCAATGGCGACATCTACATCGCGCGCGATCTGGCTCCGGCGCAGCGCAAGGCCGTGCAGGACGCAGCGATCGCCTATTACAAGGCCGCGCCGCAAGTGGCCGAGGTGTTCACCGCCGCGCAGCTCCAGGCAGCGCCTGCTCCCAAGGGCCCGCCCGAAAAGTGGAGCATGATCGAACGCGCCCGCGCGTCGTATAAAGCCGGGCGGTCGGGCGATCTGCTCGTCTTCCTCAAACCGCGCGTAACCCCGATTCCGGACCCGACGCGCGGCTATGTCGCCACGCACGGCAGCCCGTATGATTATGACCGGCGCGTCCCGATCCTGTTCTGGCGCAAGGGCATGACCGGGTTCGAACACCCGGGCGGGGTCGAAACGGTCGATATCATGCCGACGCTCGCGCGGCAGATCGGCTTGCGCCTCACCGGGCCGAAGATCGACGGTAAATGCCTCGATCTGAGCAAGGCCGGTGCGGTCTGCCGATGAGCAATGCGCTGTCGCATATCCGCGGCATTGAGACCTATCTCGATCGATTGAGCGGGCGATCGCAGGAGCGCCTCCCCGAACATCAGTGGCGGATGCTGCTCGATACGCTCGGTCTCGGGATCGAGCAGACGATGCAACATGTCGGGCGGACGCGGCCAGATCCGGCGACGTTCGCCGAATGGGTGATCGCGACGGCGGGGGAACCCGATCCCGACCAAGTGGTGCGCTATCACGCTGCGCTCGACGGCGCGCCGCTGCCCCCTACCACCGCCGCGCGGCTGGCCGAGATCGACGCGATGCCGCCAGCGCTGGATGCCGACGACCTGTCGCATTGGAACGAGCATGGCTACGTCATCCTCCGCGCCGCAATCGACCCGGCGCTGGCCGAGGCAACGGCGACGCTGGTGTGGGAGATCGTCGGCGCGAGCCCAAACGATCCGGCAAGCTGGTACGATGTCGGCGCGCGCAACGGCATTATGGTCCAGCATTTCCAGAGCGCGCAGCAGGATGCGATCCGGCGCTCCCCGCGCATTCACAAGGCGTTCGCGCAGCTTTGGGGCAGTAGCGATCTGTGGATGAACACCGACAGGCTGGGCTTCAATCCGCCGGTGCGCGACGATTGGAAGTTCGCCGGGCAGCCGCTGCATTGGGACGACAGCCTGGTGCGCCCGATCCCGTTCGGGACGCAGGGTGTCCTGTATCTGACCGATACCGCCGCCGAACAGGGTGCGCTGCAGCTCATCCCAGGCTTTCACCACAAGCTCGACGCGTGGCTCGACAGCCTTGGCGACAGCGATCCGCGGTTGGTCGATCTGACGGCGCAGGCCGTGCCGATCGCTGCCAAGGCCGGTGACCTGATTATCTGGCGATCGGACTTGCCGCATGGCGCGACCGCCAATCATGGCCGTGTGCCACGCCTCGTCCAATATATGGCGATGTACCCGCCGACGCCGGTTGTTCCGCGCGATTGGCTTTGAGCGCGGCTTAGCGGACCTCGTTCATCCGGATCCCCGGCCCGAGGCGGTTCGCACCGACCGCCAATTGATCGCCGCTCATATTGGCGACGAAGGCGGGATTGGTCGGTGCATTGGGCGCTAGCGTGGCGTCATTGCCTTCGACGCGCAGACCGGTCGCGCGATAGGTCTTCGCCTCGGCCGACACCACGATCAGGCCGCTATGGTTCTCCTTGCCAGCGCCTTGCACAAAGGTGTTACGCGTGATCAGGCCGGTGCCGCCCTCGGGCAGATCGATCATGTAATTGGTCTTGCGGCCCTTCGTATCGTCGAAGCTGTTGTCGGTGATCGTCACGCGCGGCACGCGCAGCTTGACGTAATGCCCACCCGTCCCGCGTTCGAAGCGCGAATTGGTGATCGTGACCGACCCCTGATTGGACAAATAGATGCTGTGCGAACAGCTCGGGCTCTCATCGCACTGGCCAAGCCCGGCGAACGTCGAATGGTCGATCGTGATCTTCTGACCCGACGGGTGCCCGCCGAGGATGCCCTCCTGGCTATCCAGAAACATGGAATTGCGCACGACCAGATCGCCGATTTCGGTACGGATCCCCGCGCCATTACCATCGCCGACGCGCATCCCGCGGAAGACGAGGCCATCGACGGTCGAGCCCTGTCCGCGCAACACGAACGCCGCCTTGCCCTCGCACGTCGTGCCGTCGAAGATCGCGGTGCCCGGCTGCACCGCCTTGAAGGTAATCACCCCGCCCGCCTGCACGGTGCATTGGTGATAGACGCCCGGCGCGATCAAGATCGTCGCGGTGCCCATGCGGACCGACTGCACCGCATCGTCGATCGTCTGGAAACTCTGGCCGGTTTCCTGGATCGTGAACGGCGCCCGCCCCTGCTGCGCGGCGGCGGGGACGGCAATGGCTAGGGCGACAAGCGGAATGATGTGGCGCATCGGGGCACTCCTTTGCGCCTCTCTGCGCGCACACTAAGCGCCACGCCTATCCCCAAAGGCGGTTAATTGGCGTCCTGACGCGCCGAAGTCGTTACCGCGACGCCGCGCTGTCCCGTATCAGTCCAGATTCGGCCGCAGCCAGCGCGTAGCGGTTTCGAGATCGACCCCGCGGCGCGTGGCATATTCCTCGAGCTGGTCTGGCCCCACGCGTGCCACGCCGAAATACTCGGCCTGCGGGTGGCCGAAGTAAAAGCCCGACACCGCCGCCGTCGGCAGCATCGCGAAGCTCTCGGTCAGCGTGACGCCGGTGGCGTGGTGCGCGTCGAGCATTTCGAACAGCTTGATCTTCAGGCTGTGTTCCGGACAGGCGGGATAGCCCGGCGCGGGGCGGATGCCGCGATATTGTTCGCGGATCAGCGCTTCGTTGGTGAGTTGCTCGTCTGGCGCGTAGCCCCAAAGATCCTGCCGGACGTGCTGGTGCAGGCGCTCGGCAAAGGCTTCAGCCAGGCGATCGGCCAGCGCTTTCAGCAGGATGTCGCTATAGTCGTCGATCGCCGCCTTGAACTTCGCGAGATGCGGCTCGATGCCGTGGATCGACACTGCGAAACCGCCGATCCAGTCGCCCTTGGGATCGATGAAATCGGCGAGGCACATATTGGCCCGGCCCTCGCGCTTGGCGATCTGCTGGCGGAGGAACGGGAGGCGCACGATATCATTGCCATCGACCAGATTGAGCATGTCGAACCCGCGCAGTTCGTCGGCGTTGAAATCGCCCTTCAAGTCGATGACGACATCGTCCTCATAGCGCGCGCACGGCCACAGCCCCGCGACACCGCGCGCGGTCAGCCATTTCTCGGCAATGATCTTGTCGAGCATCGCCTGCGCATCGGCGAACAGCGAGCGCGCGCTGTCGCCGACTACCGCATCATCGAGGATCGCGGGGTAATTGCCCGCCAGTTCCCACGCCCGGAAGAACGGCGTCCAGTCGATCAGCTCGCGCAGATCGGACAAATCCCAGTCACGGAAGATGTGGACGCCGGGCTTGGCGGGTGCGGCGGGCTTGAGCGTCATGTCGGCGACGAAGGCATTGGCGCGCGCCTTGGCGATCGGAATCAGCTCGCTTTGGCCCTTGTTCGCCCGCGCCAGTCGAACGGCTTCATATTCGTCCGACGTTTTCTGTACGAACTCGTCGCGGATAGTGTCGCTGACCAAGGTCGAGGCCACGCCGACCGCGCGGCTCGCGTCGAGCACATGCACCACCGGCCCCTTGTAAGCGGGCGCAATGCGCAGCGCGGTGTGGACCTTGGAGGTCGTCGCACCGCCGATCAGCAGCGGCATCGTCATGCCGGCGCGCTGCATTTCCTCGGCCACCGTCACCATTTCGTCGAGCGACGGCGTGATCAGCCCCGACAGGCCGATCATGTCGACGCCCTGTTTTTTCGCCTCCTCCAGAATCTTCTCGCAGGAGACCATCACCCCCAGGTCAATCACCTCGAAGTTATTACAGGCGAGCACCACCCCCACGATGTTCTTGCCGATGTCGTGCACGTCCCCCTT
>JAIXZV010000007.1 GCA_027489365.1 Sphingomonadales bacterium | reverse complement strand
TGGGCCGCCCCCAGCGCGCGCACAGATACTGCCCGTCGGCGCGGGTGAAGAGATCCGCAATCTCGGCTTCCGTCACGCCCCTGCCCCCTGCCCTGCCGCGCGCACCTGCGCTATCAAAGGCGGGCGGGGTCGTCCAGCGCACCCAGCATCACCCCCTGCAACTCGCGCTGCAGCTTGCGCGTCATGGCGCGGGCGAAATCGCCATAGCCCTCGGCCCGCTCGACAAAGGCGCCGGGGCCGTGGATCACCCGGTAAGTCAGGTAGACGGCCAGCGCGGTGGCGGGGTCCGTGACGTCGCGCCAGTCGGGCACGGGGCCGCCCGAGACGGCCAGCGCGTTGACGGTGGTGCCCGCAAAGGCCGGCCGGGCGCGCACCGTTTCGGGCGCGGGGCCGGCGTTGAAGGTGCCGTCGGTGGTCATCGCCACGGTGCCGTCGTTGAGCGGGAAGCGCACCGCCTGCCACCAATCCTCGCCCGCCGGGCCGGTCGGCATCCCGAGTGCCGCCATGCGCGCTTCGAAGCGCGTCGCGGTATCGTCGGGAAAATCGAAATAGGCCGATGCGTTGATCGGGAAGGTGCGCGCGAGTTCAGGATGGCCGGCGGCGCAATGATAGCATTCGCGGCCATTCTCCATCACCAGCTTCCAATTGGCATATTCGACCAGCGTCGATTGATGCGCGAGCTTGGCGTGGTGCAGATTGTGCGGGGCGAGCAGCGGCGTCAGATCGCGCCGCATCACGCTGATGTCTGGTGGGGTTTCGGCGAGGCAAATGAAGATCGCCCCGGCGATGCGTTCGAGATGAACCGGCTTCAGGCTGTGTTCGCTCTTCTGGAAATCGTCGGGCATCCGGCTCGCCGCGAGCAAGCGGCCGTCGAGGCCGTAGGTCCAGCTATGATAGGGGCAGACGAGACGCGCCGCGCTGCCTTGCCCTGGCTTGCACAGGATCGATCCGCGGTGGCGGCAACTGTTGTGGAACGCGCGGATTTCGCCGTCGCGGCCGTGCACGATGATCACCGGCCAGCGCCCGACCATGAAGGAGATATAGTTGCCGGGATTGCGCAGCTCGGCTTCGAACCCGGCGAACAGCCAGGACGTACCGAAGATCGCCGCAAGATCGAATTCGAACGCTGCGCTGCCGGTGTAGAAGGCGCGCGGCAGCGAATGGCCTGCCGGGCGCGCGCGCAACAGCGCCGAAATATCCCCCAGATCCAACGTGCCGTCTCCGTCTGCCGATCGGCAATCACTGGCATGGGCGGGCGGCGCTTCTGAAATCGCATTTGCGCATGGCGGCATCCAAAAACCTGCAAGCCTTTGCGCGGGGGACGGCGCGGCGTTGCATCTCCAGAAAAAACGCGCTTGGTATCGAATTTGGGCATGAGCCCTTCAGCGGAGTGGATACCGATCGCACGTACGTCGCCCGTCAATCGACGCTGGTTGCCGCTCAATGCGCTGCGCGCGTTCGATGCGGTGGGGCAGCGGCTGAGCTTCACGGCGGGGGCGCAGGCGCTCAACGTCAGCCAGAGCGCGGTCAGCCGCCATGTCATCAGCCTGGAGGAATTGCTGGGGCACAAATTGTTCGATCGCTCGGGCCAGACGCTGGCGCTGACCGCGGCGGGCAAGGCGTTGCTGCCCGAGGTGAGCAAATCGTTCGACCGGCTCGAGCAGACGATGAACGCGATTTGCGCCAATCCCAACGCCAACCGCCCGATCCGCATCCATATCCCGCCGACCTTGCTGCAGCAGGTCGTGATGCCGATGATCCGGGCATTCCGCGCCGAACATCCCGAAATCCGCATCGATATTTCGAGCTCTGGCGCGGTCGGTTTGCCCACCAATGAGACCGACATGGCGATCGTGTTCGACCGGCCCAATATCGACGACCGCATCACTGATTTGCTGTGGATGGTACGCGTTGCGCCCGTCAGCTCGCCGCAGACCGCCGAGCGCCACGCGGGCAAGTCGCTTGAGCAATTCCTTGCCGATAATGATCTGCTCCACGTCAAGCTGGAGGATCAGCCGCGCGGTCTGCTGTGGAGCACCTATGCCGATCAGTGCCGCATCGCGATTGATGCCGATCGCGGGCTCGCCTTCGATTCGAATGCGCTGGCGGTCAGCTATGCGATGCACTCGGACGGCGTGGCGCTGGCCGATATCGACATGTTTGCGGAGGAAATCGCCGCCGGGCGGCTGGTCGTGCCGTACGACACCGTCATCAACGACGGGTTCGGCTATTATCTGAAGCTGCGCGCCGACGATCTCGCCGATCCGACGATCAGCCTGGTGCGCAGTTGGCTGATCGCGCATTTCGCCGCGCGCCAGGGTGAACCCGCCGACGCGGAATGAGCTTATGCCAAGATTGGCATCGCCTCGGCGGGCCGATCGGCTAGTATCGCGGCATGGATATGACCGTCACGCCGCCTGCACCGCGCACCGACCCCGCCACCATCGCCGTGCTCGAGACGATCGAGACGCGGCTGCGCTGGCTGTCGTCCTGGACGATCCACAATGCCAACCATTTGCGCGAAAGCCGCGACGGGCTGAAGGTCGGCGGGCATCAGGCGAGCTGCGCGTCGATCACCGCGATCATGACCGCGCTCTATTTCGGCGCGCTGCGCCCGCAGGACAAGGTTGCGGTGAAGCCCCACGCCGGGCCGGTGCTGCACGCGATCCATTATATGCTGGGGCAGCAATCGCTCGACGCGCTGCAGCGCTATCGCGGCTTCGGCGGCGCGCAAAGTTCTCCGAGCCGGACCAAGGACAAGATTCCGGTCGATTTCTCGACTGGGTCGGTCGGTCTCGGCGTTGCGATCACGGCGTTTGCTTCGCTGATCCAGGATTATCTGATCGCGCATGGTGACATGGCCGAGGCCGACGCGGGGCGGATGATCGCGCTGATGGGCGATGCCGAATTGGACGAGGGCAATATCTACGAATGCCTGATCGAGGCATACAAGCACGACATTCGCAATTGCTGGTGGATCGTCGATTACAATCGCCAGTCGCTCGACAGCACGACCGCCGACCGGATGTTTCGCCGCTTTGACGACATCTTCGAGACGTGCGGCTGGCGCGTCGAGACGCTGAAACACGGCGCCACGCAGCGCGAGACGTTTGCGCGGCCCGGCGGGCAGGCGATTGCCGACTGGATCGACGAATGCCCCAATGCCGAATTCGCCGCGCTGACCTATCAGGGGGGCGCGGCGTGGCGCGCGCGGCTGACTGCCGATCTTGCCGAGTTTCCGCAAACGCTCGCGCTGATCGCCGAGCATGATGACGCCGCACTCGCCGCGCTGATGACCAATCTCGGCGGGCATTGCATCGCGACCTTGCTGGAGGCGTTCGCGCGCTGCGACGATGACAAGCCGACGTTGTTCATCGCTTATACGGTGAAGGGTTATGGCCTGCCGTTCGCGGGGCACAAAGACAATCATTCGGGGCTGATGAACCCCGGCCAGATCGAACAATTGCGCGGTGACCTTGGCATCGCCGAGGGCGACGAATGGGCGCCGTACGGGGGGCTTGGCGCAAATGCTGCGGCGTCGGCGCGTGCGGTGGTGGAGGCGAGCGCGCTTGCGCAAGGGCAGCACGTTCCGGCGGCGCAAGCGGTACCGGTCCCCGATCGCTTGCCGGTACCCGATGGGGCCGAGCTTTCGACGCAGGCCGCATTCGGGCGGATCCTGCTCGATCTCGCCAAGTCCGGGCATCCCTTGGCGGACCGGATTGTCACGACGTCGCCTGACGTCACGGTGTCGACCAATCTTGGCGCATTCGTGAACCAGCGCGGGCTGTTTCGGCGGCAGGAGTTGAAGGACGTCTTCTCCGCCGCGCGCATCCCGACCGCGCAGAAATGGGCCGGGCATGGTGCTGGTCAGCATATCGAACTGGGCATTGCGGAGAACAATCTGTTCCTGATGCTCGCGGCGTTAGGGCTCGCCGCACCGCTGTTCGGCACGCGGCTGATGCCGATCGGGACGGTCTATGACCCCTTCATCGCGCGCGGCCTCGATGCGCTCAATTACGCGTGTTACCAGGATGCGCGCTTCCTGCTGGTGGCGACGCCGTCGGGGCTGACGCTGGGGCCGGAGGGTGGTGCGCACCAGTCGATCAATTCGCCGCTGATCGGCATTGGTCAGCCCGGCCTGACCTATTTCGAACCCGCTTTCGCCGACGAACTCGCGCTGATCATGGGCTGGGCGTTTCGGCATATGCAGGCGGCGGACGGCGGGTCGGTCTATCTGCGCCTGTCGACCCGCACGATTCCGCAGATTGAACGTGCTGACAAAAATTGGCAGCAGGATGCGCTTGCTGGCGGCTATTGGCTGAAAGCGCCGAGTGGACCGGCGGACCTCGCGATCGTGTTCACCGGTGCGATCACGCCGGAAGTGCTGGAGGCAGCAGCGCTGCTCGCCGACGACGTGCCGGACCTGGGGCTGCTGATGGTGACCTCGCCCGATCTGCTGCATCGCGGCTGGTCGGCACGGCACGCCGGGCGCTGGACCGGTGCGGCGGCGGCGAGCCATGCCGAGTGCCTGCTGTCGCAGCTTGCGCCGGACGCGAGGCTCGTCACGATCATCGATGGTGCGCCTTCGACGCTGTCGTGGCTCGGCGGCGTGCGCGGGATGCGCGTCAGCCCGCTCGGCGTGGATCGGTTCGGCCAGACCGGCGACGTGCCTGATCTGTTTCGCAGCTATCGGCTCGATGCCGAGGCGATCGTCGATGCGGTGGCGGAGCTGTGCTTGGGGTCAGCGACCTAGGCCCGTTCGCCCTGAGCTTGTCGAAGCGCTGTTCTTCTTGCTCGGCGTGAGAAGAAGGGCAGGGCTTCGACACGCTCAGCCCGAACGGAAGGGGGATTAGGTCGCCGACACCCCCAACCCCCGCGCAAGAAAATCCGCCACCACATCCGCCACGTCATCCGGCCCCATGTCCTCCCCCCACACGCCGAAGCGCAGCCCCAGGAAAACGTTCATCCCCATGATCGCCCAGGCGTGCACCTCGGATACGTCGCCACGTACTTCGCCGCGCACAGCCGCCGCCTTCAACCGCGCGGCGATGCGATCCGCGGTGGTCGCGTAATGCAGTTTGAAGGATTCGGGATCGACGAATTCGGATTCGTCGATGATCCGGTAGATCTCCTTGTGCCCGCGCACGAAGGCGATGAATTCGCGTAAGCCCGCACGCTCCGCCGCGATCTGGTCGGGTGCGGCGCGGATCGCGGGGGCGACGCGGTCGCGCACCTGATCCGACATGTCGCGCACCAGTGCGCGGAACACCGCGTCCTTCGAATCGAAATAGGTATAGAAACTGCCCAGCGCGACACCCGCGCGGCGCGTGATGCCGCTGACCGATGCTTCGTGAAAGCCACGCTCGCCGAATTCGATCGCGGCGGCATCCAGAATCGCGCGCAGCGTGCGCCGCCCGCGCTCGGTGCGCGGGGCCTTGCCTGCGCTTGCTGCCGACATGCCATCGTCCGGCACCGCGGCTGTGGCATTCGGGACACTTTCCATCGCCATGTACGACGCCTCCCCATTTCCCAAGTTGAAACCTGGTTCAGGTTTCAGTATAGTGGCTGCGACCGGTGCACAACCCGAATGATATCGGGGCCATAATGGATGCGCCACAGGAGGGGAAAACCGATGACACGCCTGATTTCCGCGCGCGCTGTGCTGTATGCCGGAGCCGCCCTTGCTGGCTTTGCCGCGGCACCCGTGTTCGCGCAGAGTGCACCGAGCGAGGCCCCCGCCGCGCAGGAGCAGGACGTTGCGGACGGCGATATCGTCGTCACCGCGCGCCGTCGCGAGGAGACGTTGCTCGACGTGCCGATCGCGGTCACGGCTTTCTCCGCCGCGCGGCTTGAGCAGGTTGGCGCGATCGATCTGACCGATCTGCAGACCTTCACGCCGAACACCACGCTGAAAAATGCGCGCGGTACCAATTCGACGCTCGCCGCCTTCATCCGTGGTGTCGGGCAGCAGGATCCGGTGCCGGGGTTCGAGGCCGGCATCGGCATCTATCTCGACGACGTCTATCTCAACCGCCCGCAGGCGGCCGTGCTCGACGTGTATGAAGTCGAGCGGATCGAAGTGCTGCGCGGGCCGCAGGGCACGCTCTATGGTCGCAACACGATCGGCGGCGCGGTGAAATATGTCACCAAGAAGCTGCCCGACGGGCCCGAAGCGAATTTCAAGGCGAGCTACGGTTCGTTCAACCAGGCCGACGGCATCGTCAGCCTGTCGACCCCGATCGGCAGCCTGTTCAAGGTCGGGGTGGCGGGTGCGCGGCTGACCCGCGACGGTTTCGGCCGCAACACCAACCTCAACATCGACAATTACAACAAGGACGTGTGGGCGGCGCGCGGCACGATCGAGTTCGAATCGCCCGATCAGCGCATGTCGATCCGCCTGACCGGCGATTATACCGAGGACAAATCGAACGCGCGTAACGGATCGCGGCTGATCACCAGCCTGCTCAGCAACACGCCGGTCCAGTCCAACCCGTTCGATACGCGCGCCGGGCTCAACAACCCGCGGCAGAACATCCAGGCGGGCGGCCTGTCGCTGGTCGCGACCGCGCAATTGTCCGACGCGCTGACCTTCAAGAGCATCAGTGCGTATCGCGAGGACCGCTCCTTCACGCCGATCGATTTCGACGCGCTGCCCGCGGTCGATGTCGACGTGCCGGCGGTCTACCGCAACGAACAGACCAGCCAGGAATTCCAGCTCGCCTATAAGAGCGACAAATTAAACGGTTTGGTCGGTTTCTATTATCTCGGCGCCAAGGCCTCGACCGGGTTCGACGTTCTGCTGTCGACCACGCTTGCCGGGTTCAACGCCTATACCAAGGGTGACGTCCGCACCGAGACGAGCTCGATCTTCGCCGATTTCACCTATGATTTTACGTCCCAACTCAGCCTGTCACTTGGCGGGCGCTATACGTGGGATGAGCGCAAATCGACGATCTTCCGCGCAAGCTATTTCGGCCTGACGCCCGAATTCGGCGGGACGCCCATTCCGTTCGGTGCGCCCTCGACCGATTTCACCGGCGTCGCCAATTTCAAGCGCTTTACGCCGCGCGCCTCCCTGAACTTCAAGCCGACGGCCGATCATTTGCTGTATGCCTCCTATTCGGAAGGCTTCAAGGGCGGCGGGTTCGATCCGCGCGGCGCTGGTACGTCCTCCCCAATCGCCAATCCGGCGGTGGGGCGGACCTATCAGGACATTTACAATTTTTTCCTGTTCAAGCCCGAAATCGTACAGAGCTATGAACTCGGCTATAAGGGTTCGCTGTTCGACAAGCGGTTGAACATCGCGCTCAACGGCTTCTATTCGGATTATAGCGATGTCCAGGTGCCGGGTTCGGTCGGCTGTCTGATCGGCGGGATCCAATCGTTCTGCGGCATCACAACCAATGCTGCAAAGGCGACGATCAAAGGTGTCGAGCTTGAGACGACCGGTGTGCTTGCGCGCGGCTTTGCCGGGCCGGGGTCGAACGTGTCGCTGTCGGGCACGCTCGGCTATATCAGCGCGAAATATAAAACCTTCATCGGGCCGACCGGCGTCGATGTCGCCAATGTCCGCGTGTTCCAGAACACGCCCGATTGGACGCTGTCCTCGACGCTCGCGGGCACGGTTCCGGTGGGCGGCGGCAAGGTCAACGCCAACACCACGATTTCGTATCGCAGCCTGACGCACCAGTTCGAAACGGCAAGCCCGTTCCTCGATCAGCCGGCCTATGCGCTGTGGGATGCGAATCTGACCTACAGCTTCGGCCGCGGCGGGCGTTATTCGGTCGGCATTCACGCCAAGAACATCACCAACAAGATTTACAAGACGACGGGCTATCAGTTCATCCGCACCGATCTGGCAGGCACCCCGATCAGCCTGGCCAATGTGCCGGTGCCGAATGGCCCCTATGTCGCGACGCTCGGCAGGGAAGGCGTTGCGACTGCTTTCTATGGCAACCCGCGGCAGATTTTCGGGACGATCACCGCGAAATTCTGATCGACCGATACGCGCCAAACAAAAAGGGCGCTTGCCATTGGCAAGCGCCCTTCTTCGTTTCAGCCGATGTCGCGATCAGGCGAGATCGAACCGGTCGGCGTTCATCACCTTGGTCCAGGCCGCGACGAAGGCGCTGACGAACGCACCCTTGGCGTCGTCGGTCGCATAAGCCTCGGCCAGGGCGCGGAGCTGCGAGTTGGCGGCGAAGATCAGGTCTACGCGCGTCGCGGTCCACTTCTGCTCGCCGGTCTTGCGGTCGCGTGCGACGAACACGTCTTCCGCCTCCGACGGCTCCCACTTCATCGCGATGCTGGTCTTCAGCAGATTGACGAAGAAGTCGTTGGTGAGCGCACCCGGACGATCGGTGAACACGCCGTGGGTCGATCCCCCGACATTGGCACCGAGGACGCGCAGGCCACCGACCAGCACTGTCATTTCCGGCGCGGTGAGCGTCAGCAGATGTGCGCGGTCGACCAGCAACTCTTCCGCCGACCAGGGTTGATCGCCACCATTATAGTTGCGGAAACCATCGACCTTGGGTTCGAGCGGTGCGAACGAGTCCGCGTCGGTCTGCTCCGCCGAGGCATCGGTGCGGCCCGGTGTGAAGGGCACGGTCACGCCATGCCCCGCCGCATTCGCCGCGGCTTCGACCGCTGCACAGCCGCCGAGCACGATCAGGTCGGCGAGCGACACCGGCTTGCCGAAGCTGCTGCGGATTTCCTCGAGCTTGGCGAGTGCGGCCGCCAGCTCGGCGGGTTCGTTGACCGCCCAATCCTTTTGCGGGGCGAGCCGGATGCGCGCGCCATTCGCCCCACCGCGCATGTCGGTGCCGCGATAGGTCGAGGCCGACGCCCAGGCGGTTGCCACCAGTCGCGAAATCGACAGGCCGGAGGCGAGGATCTTGGTCTTGAGCGCGGCAATGTCAGCCGCGTCGATCAGCGGGTGATCGACCGCCGGCACCGCATCCTGCCACAGCCGCGGTTCGGCGGGGACTTCCGGTCCGAGCAGCCGGTTGTGCGGCCCCATGTCGCGGTGCGTCAGCTTGTACCACGCCTCGGCGAAGGCCTTGGTCAGTGCCTCGGGATTCTCATAGAAATGCCGCGAGATTTTCTCGTACGCCGGGTCGAACCGCAGCGCGAGATCGGTCGTCAGCATCATCGGCGCGTGGCGCTTGGACGGATCATGCGCGTCGGGGACGGTGCCCTGCGCTTCCGGGTTCTTCGGCGTCCATTGCTGGGCACCGGCCGGGCTGCGCGTCAGCTCCCACTCGAACTCGAACAAATTCTTGAAATACAGGTTCGTCCACTTGGTCGGCTCCTGCGTCCAGGCACCTTCCAGGCCGCTGGTGATCGTGTCGACACCATTGCCGTTGCCGAGGGTGTTCTTCCAGCCCAGACCGACCTGCTCGATCGGCGCGCCTTCGGGTTCGGGGCCGACATAGTCGTCGGGCACGCCAGCACCGTGCGTCTTGCCGAAGGTGTGGCCGCCCGCGATCAGCGCGACGGTTTCCTCGTCATTCATCGCCATGCGCGCGAAGGTCTCGCGAATGTCGCGCGCGGCGAGCAGCGGGTCGGGATTGCCGTTCGGGCCTTCCGGATTGACGTAGATCAGCCCCATCTGGACCGCAGCCAGCGGGTTGGCGAGATCGCGCTCGCCCGAATAGCGCTTGTCACCGCCAAGCCACTCGCGTTCCGGACCCCAGTTCACGTCGGTCGCGGGTTCCCACACATCGACGCGGCCGCCCGCGAAACCGGCGGTTTCTCCGCCCATCGATTCGATCGCGCAATTGCCCGCGAGCACCATCAGATCGGCCCAGGACAGTTTGCGGCCGTACTTCTGCTTGATCGGCCACAGCAGCAGCCGCGCCTTGTCGAGATTGGCATTGTCTGGCCAGCTGTTGAGCGGCGCGAAGCGCTGCTGTCCGGCCCCGGCGCCACCGCGCCCGTCACCGATGCGATAGGTGCCCGCACTGTGCCACGCCATGCGGATGAACAGCGGACCGTAATGCCCGTAATCGGCCGGCCACCAATCTTGCGATTCGGTCATCAGCGCGAAGATGTCGGCCTTGACCGCCGCGAGATCGAGGGTCTGGAATTCCGCCGCATAATCGAAATCCGGCTCCATCGGGTCCGCCTGCGGCGGGTTCTGGTGCAGGACGGTCAGGTCGAGCTGGTTCGGCCACCACAGGCGGTTGGTCATCTCGAACAGGATGGCGTTACCATCCACACGACCCGCGCCCATCGGGCATTTGGCTTCGACGTTCATGCAAGCTCTCCATCGGCTAGAGTGTTTCTGTGCCGGAGGATGAGCCGTCGAGATTGATCTGTCCAATCGCTTAATTTCTTAAGACTGATCGAAATCGCACTCTGAACGTCACGCCCGTGTCGCTTTAATCGCCCCCCGTCGCGCTCTCGACGCTCGGCATCGCGCCTGCGCCGATCCCGCTGCCAGCCCACCAGAGCGGCGCGCTCTTGCGCGTGCCGGTCACGACCTCGTCCATCGTCAGCGGATCGTAGAGGCGGCCGCCGAGCATTACGCGGTGGATCTTGTCGCTGTTGCGGATGTCGACCGTGGGATCGGCATCGAGCACTACGAGATCGGCGAGCTTGCCGACTTCGAGCGATCCGACGTCCTTGGCATAGCCGAGCGAGGTGGCGGGCATGATCGTCCCGGCGCGCAAAGCGTCGATCGGGCTCCACCCGCCGCGCACGAACGACCACATCTCCCAATGCGCGCCGAGGCCGGGTTGCTGGCCATGCGCGCCGATCGACACCTGGATCCCGCGCGCGGCGAGCTTGCCCGCCTCGCGCGCGCTCTCGTCATCGACGAACGCATCCTCGGGCGCCATCGTGCGGCGACCGTTCTGCGCGAGCAACATGGCAGGCGGTTCGTAGCGCGAGACGATCGGGTGCTTCCACACATCGGTATGCTGCCGCCAATAGGGATCGCCCGCGAGACCGCCATAGGTGACGACGAGCGTCGGCGTGTAATTGGTCTTGGTCTGCGTCCACAGATCGACCACGTCCTTGTAGAAGGTGATCAGCGGGACGTTGTGCTCGACCGTGGAATTGCCGTCCTGGATCAGGCTGATGTCCATCGCGAACAGCGATCCGCCCTCCGGCACCACCTCCATATTCTCGCGCTGCGCGGCCGCGACGACCATCTGGCGTTGTTCGCGGCGCGGCTGGTTGTAATTCTTGACGCTGTACGCGCCCTCGGCCTTCAGGCGGCGCACGTCGGACAGCGCATCCTCGAACGTGTCGATCTCGGCATACACATCGGGCGATTTCGCGCCGTAGATGATCTCGCCGGTCGAGAAGGTGCGCGGTGCGATGATCTTGCCCGCGCGCTGCATTTCGGACGCGACGAAGATCTCGGACGCGCTCGACGACGGATCGTGGATCGTCGTCGTGCCCATCGCGAGGTTGAGCATCGCCGACCAATTCTGCTGCGGGATCAGATCGTCGTCGGCTTGCGGGCCGTGCGCATGGGCATCGACCAGGCCCGGAATGATCGTCTTGCCCGCGACATCGACGGTCTTGGCACCCGCCGGGATCGGGGTGGAGGCCTTCGGTCCGATCGCGACGATGCGGTCGCCAGTTATGACGATGACGCCGTCATCGACGATTCCGCCCTTCGCATCGGCCATCGTCACGATCCGCGCGCCGGTCAGTGCGACGGTGCCGGTCGGCTTGTCGGCGGCGACCTCCATCGACAGCGAGATGCCGGTCTTCGGCGCGACGAACTTGGGCGCATCGTCTTCGGGGGCGGCGCGGAACAGCGCATCGGTCTGCACCGTGAAGAAGGTCGGCCCGAGCGACCAATGCAGT
>JAIXZV010000379.1 GCA_027489365.1 Sphingomonadales bacterium | reverse complement strand
GGCCCGCGCTCGCCTGGACCGGCGTGGCGGCGGCGATCGTGCCGCTGTTGCCAAAGCATTCGAGGAACAGGATCCGGCTCTCGCGCGGGTAGCGCAGCAGGTCCTCGTAACGGAATAGCAGCGGCTGTCGCACGAGCCCGTGGATCAGCAGTTCGTGCGTCCTCGGGTCGATCGCGGGGATGCCATTATGGTGCCGTTCGAAATGCAGGCCGTTGGGGGTAATCGTGCCCTCCAGCAACTGCAGCGGCGTGCGCGAGGAACCGGTGCCGGGGAAGGGCAGGTCCGGCACGATGCGCTGAATGCGCTCGGTGAACGGCGAGCGTGCCCCATAGCCCGACAGCGGCCCGCCCGGCGTGCGCATTGATGCGGGTGATCGCGGGGTGGTGACGGCGCCTTGCCCGGCCATCGCAAGACCTCCGGCCGAGACCGCACCGCCGACCAGAATCGCGCGGCGATGCAGCAGGCCGCCCCCCGCGACGCGCTCTTCGCGCGTGCTGTCATTGCTCATGAAAGACTTCCCGATCAGATCACGAGCTTCGGTTTGACCGGGCGAGACACCGCTTAGCCGACATGCTCGCGGTCATGCCGTCGCTCGGTGGCCGCAGCGGGTGCATCGCGCAGCAGCGGCAGCAGGTGATCGCCCTGTCGCCGGATCTCCGGCAGATAGGGCGTGTCGGACAGGACGAAGTGGGTGATGCCAAGGTCGCGATATTTGCGCAGCGAACTTGCCACATCAGCCGCCGATCCGACGAGCCAGGTCGTGCCCGCACCGCCGCCGCCATAGCGGCCGGGCGCGGTGTAAAGATTGTCGTCCAGCACCTCGCCCCGCGCGTGAAGATCGAGCAGGCGTTGCTGACCCACCGCAGGGGCGCGACGATGCTGGTCCACCGTGCCGTGCTGCTTGGCCATCTCGTCGACCTTCGCCTCGGCATCGGCCCAGGCCTGCTCGGTCGTGTCGCGGACCAGCGTGGTGATGCGAAGCCCGAATTCGAGTGGGGGCAGATCGCGGTCGAGATCGCGGCTGAGGCGCTTAAGCCGCGCGATCCGGTCGCCCACGCCGTCAAGCGGTTCGCCCCAGAAGAGCTGGACGTCGGCATCGGTCGCCGCCACACGCTCGGCCGCCTCGGAAGCTCCGCCGAAATAGAGGCGGGGATGCAAACGCGCCCCGCGCGGCGTGATGCGTGGCACCACGGTCGATCCCGCAACCTGAAAATGCGCGCCGTCGAAGGTGACGGCCTCTTCGGTCCAGAGCCGCCGGACGAGGCGCATGAATTCCTTGGTCCGGGCGTAGCGATGTGCCTGATCGCCCTCGCTGTCGCCGTACGCAGCGAGATTGTCCTGGCCCGAGACGATGTTGATGCGCACGCGCCCGCCCGACACTTCGTCGAGCGTCGCGGCGGCGGAGGCGAAATTGGCGGGACGCCAATAGCCCGGCCGGATCGCGATCAGCGGCTCGAATGTCTTCGTTCGTGCCGTCAGCGCGGCGGCGACCGTGAAGGTGTCGGGCCGACCCCAGCCGGTGCCGATCAGCGCACCGCCCCAGCCATGCTGCTCCAGCGCCTCGGCATGGCGGGTAAGCGTCTCAAGGCTCCAATTGTCATCGCTGGTGTCGCCGCGGTGACCGCCTTCGACTTGGTTGGGGATGTACCAGAGGAATTCGGAAGGATTTGACATGGGAACTCCGGGTCGGTGTTGCGCGGGATGAAGGCTATTTGAGTTGAAAGCCGAGGCGGTTGAGGACGTCCCGCAGGACATCGCGACCGGCGAGCGATTCCGGTCCCCGCACGCGCTGCGAGGCTTGCTCGGTCCAGTCGCGCTCGGGCATGGCCTGTTCGCGCTGAAAGCTGCGCAACCGACGATCATAAGCGGCGAGCGCGCTCGGGGCGTCGGCTTGTCCGTATGTTTCGCGGAACAACACCGCCTCCTGCGGAAGGCGCGGCTTCACCGATGCAGGCGCGGCAGGATCGGGGATGCCGACCGTGAGGCCGAACAGCGCGAAGGATTGCGGCGGCAGGCCGAGTTCTGCCGCGACTTCGTCGGGCTTGTTGCGGATGCCACCGATATAACAGGTGCCAAGCCCGATCGATTCGAGCGCTACCACCGCGTTTTGCGCCGCGAGCGAGGTGTCGACCGCACCCAGCAGGAAGCTCTCCAGATAGTGGAGCGCGTTCGCCGGCGTACCGAGTTCCTCGCCGATCCGCGTGAGGCGGTGATGATCCACGATCCAAAGCAGGAACAGCGGGGCCTGGAGGATCTGCTTCTGATTGCCTGCCAGCGCGGCGAGACGCGCCTTGCGCGCCGGGTCCTCGACCGCGACGACGCTCCACGGTTGCAGATTGGAGGAACTGGCCGCCGACTGTGCCGCAGCAACCGCCAGCTTGATCGCATGTGCGGGCACCGGATCCGCAGTGTAGGCGCGGACCGAACGGTGCGCGAGCAGCGTGTCGAGCGTCGCGTTCCAGGCGACCGGCAGATCGAAATCATCCCGGTAGCGATCGAACAGTCGCGCGTCGCGCTGGCGTGTGTCGTCGCTTGGCCGATCGGCCAGTTGCAAATCGCTCATGCTGCTTTCCCGTTCTCGACATTGGCGGGTGTGACCGGCGCCACCAGCGGATGCCGGTCTTCGTGATAATCGGCGGGGGCTTCCTCGACGCCGAGCAGCCGGTGGACCAGCGCGCGCAGTTCGGCGATGCGCTCGCGCCGGGCGATGCCGCTGTCCGGCAAATCGACCGGCAAGTCCGCGACGAGATGGCCGTCGTCGAGCAGCAGGATGCGATCGGCGAGCAAGATGGCCTCGTCGATATCGTGGGTGACCAGGAGGATGGCGGGGTCATGCACGTCGGACAGGCGCCGGAGCAGCGCGTGCATATGGATCCGGGTCAGCGCATCGAGCGCACCGAACGGTTCGTCTGCCAGCAACAGGCTGGGCTTGCGAACCAGCGCGCGCGCCAGCGCAACGCGCTGCTGCTCGCCGCCCGACAGTTCGTGCGGCCAGGCGCGCTCGCGGCCGGCGAGACCGACTTCGGCAAGCGCGTCGCGCCCCTTCTGCCGTTGTTCTCGACCCGTCACGCCGAGCAGGACATTGTCGATGACACGCATCCACGGCAGCAGGCGGGCGTCCTGAAAGATCACCGACAGCCGCTCGGGGAGGTGAATTTCCCCCGTGCCTTCGGCTTCGTGATCGATCTCGGCGAGCGCGCGCAGCAGCGTGCTCTTGCCCGATCCGCTGCGCCCCAACAGCGCCACGAATTCGCCCGGCGCGATGTCGAGATCGATGCCGTTGAGGACGCCTTTTCGGGTGAAGGTCCGGACGAGGCCGCGGACCTGGACGGCCGTAGAACCGGCGCGCGTGCTCATCGGCCGAGCGTCCTGCGCCAGCTCAGCAAGCGCCGTTCGAGGAACCGCACCAACGCATCCGAACCAAAGCCGAGCAGCGCGTACACGACGAGTCCGACGAGCATGACATCGGTCTGCGCATAGTTGCGGGCGAGCGTAACCATATAGCCGATGCCGCTGGTGGCGTTGAGCTGTTCGACCACCACGAGGGCGAGCCAGGACGAGGTGACGCTGAAGCGCAGACCGGTCAGGAAACCCGGCAGCGCCCCCGGCACGACGACGTAGCGAAGAAACTGCCAGCGACTCAGCCGCACCGTTTCGGCGAGCTCGACATAGCGGATGTCGATCGCGCGCAGCGCATTGTGGGTGTTGATGTAGACCGGGAAGAAGACCGCGGTGGCGATCAGGGTGATCTTCATCGTCTCCCCGATCCCCAGCCACAGGATCATGAAGGGGATCAGCGCCAGGATCGGGATGCCACGCTTGATCTGCACGAGGCCGTCGATGACGTAGCCACCGAGCAGCGACAGGCCGGAGACAAGCGCGAGGGCCACGCCGACCGCCACCCCGAAGCCCAGCCCGGTCAGCGCCCGCCACGCCGAGATCGCGAGATTTTCCTGCAGCCGACCTTCGCGGATCAGCTCGATCGCGGTCGTGATCGCCGTCCAGGGCGGCGGCAGAACGCGCGGATCGAGCCAGCCGGTGACCGACAGAACCGACCAATAGAGCAGCAACAGCGCCGGCCCGAGCAGGGCACCATAGCGCGCCGGTTGCCCGATACTGAGGCGCTGGTTGGGCTGACGACGCAGTTTGGTTGCCTGCACAGGCGGCACGTCGCTGTGCCGCACTGCCGTGTAGAAGCCGTCCGAATAGGCGTTCATGAGCGGTTTCCTTGTACCGATGCGGCCGCGTCTCCGGCGATGCCCTCAAAACGGCGATCGAAGAGCGTTGCGGCGTCGAGACGGGGGTGCTTGGTCTCCGGGCCGAGCGTGTCGATGGCGGCTTGTTGATAAGCGATCGCCCCGGCCCAGGTGCGCGGCACGGAAATGTTGCCGGTATAGGCCGCCATCACGCGGGCATCGGCCATCGGCAGTCCGCGCTTTCCGGCGTAGTAGCCGCGCGCGAGTTCCTCGGGATGCGTGTTGATCCAGGCTTGGCCGAGGCCCCAGTACTGCACGAAGATGCGCAGCGCTGCCGCTTTCCCCGGATCGGCCAAGGCGGTTTCGGGGACGTAGATGTTGCCGCCATCGTCGCGGAAGGGCGGGTGCTTGAGGATGCGTGCGCCACGCGCGCCGAAATCGCGAAGATAGCGTTGCGCGACGAGATCGGCACGGATCGGCGCGGCATCGATCGCGCCGGAGGCGAGGGCGTTGGAATAGACGTCGCCGCCAATACTCGACGGCAGTTCGACCAGCGTCACCTCTTCGCGGCGGATGCCCACGGCTTTCAGCGTCTCGATGACGACCTGTGCCTGGACCTGGCTTGGGCTGAAGGCGATCCGCTTGCCGCGAAGGTCAGCCAGCGACTGGATCTTCGCTTTGGGCGCAATGCCGATCACATAGGCCTGTCGGCGCGCGCGATCGGCATATTCGCGAAAGGCGATGATGCGCACCGGGATGCCCATCCATACGGCGTGGATCGGGGGCACGCTCGCCCCAAAGCCGACATCCAGCACCCCGGCGTGGAACGCCTCCGTCACATCAGGACCGCCGGTGATTTCAGCCCATTCGATACGAAACGGCAGCTTCTTGTCCCAGCCATTATGCTCGAACACCCAGCGCGTGACGGGATCGCCGACGCGCAGCACGACGCCGGGCGGCACGCGATCGGGCAGGGGGGCCGCGAGTGAAAGGCCGATCTTCGCCTCGGCCGCCCGGCGGGCGGGCGCAAAGGCGAACAGCAGCGCGATCGACACGATCACGAACGCCGCCAGCGTGGCCGATCCTTTCGGCCAGCGAGACGCAGCGCGCGCCATCACGCGAGCGCGGGCTCTGCCGGTATCAGCTTCATTTGCTCAGCGGGGTAGCGATCGCCGACCGTGGCGCCGCGCGGGAACGCCGCTTCGAGTTCCTCGATCGTGCGTTCGTCGAGGATGATGTCCCCGGCCGCCCAATTGTCCGCCAGATGCGAGATGTGCCGCGTACCGGGAATTGGCACGACCCCCTTCGCGAGGACCCAGGCCAGGCTGACCTGCGCGGGCGTGACGCGCAGCCGCTCCGCCAGATCCTCGATCGCCCTGCGGCGGCGGCTGTTGGCTGCGACCGCCTCTGCGGTGAAGCGCGGGTGGATATTGCGGCGGTCACTGTCCTCGACCGGCCCGGAACCCGCGAGGAACCCACGCCCGAGCGGGCTATAGGCGACAAAGCCGATCCCCAGTTCGCGGGCGGTGGGGAGAATTTCCACCTCCACATCGCGGGTCCAAAGCGAATATTCGCTCTGCAGTGCGGTCAGTGGGGTCACGGCGTGCGCCACGCGAAGTTGCGCTGCACTCGCCTCGGAGATTCCGACCCCGCCGATCTTGCCTTCGTCGCGCAGCCGACCGAGTTCGCCGACGGACTCCTCGACCGGCGTATCGGGGTCGATGCGGTGCAGATAATAGAGGTCGATCCGCTCGATATTCAGGCGGCGCAGGCTCGCATCCACCGCTTCGCGTGCCGACACGCGGCGACCGTCGCCGCCCTGACGATGGGTAAATTTGCTGGCGATGATCAGGCCGTCGCGACGGCCCGCAATCGCGCGACCGAGCAGTTCTTCGTTATGGCCGTTGCCGTATGCGGTGGCGGTATCGAAAAAGGTGATGCCGAGATCGATCGCACGCTGCAGCGTCCGCACCGACTCTTCCTCATCGGCGCGCCCGTAGACGTGGGAGAGGCCCATCGCGCCAAACCCCTGCGCACTGACTTCCAGCGCTCCGATCACTGCCATGTCGCTTCTCCTGTTCGCGTGGCCGGCATTGTGGATCGGGGTCCGGTTGGCCGCGAATTAGAAAAACTTCGGGCGCTGGCAGATTTCCTACCTTTTTGATGGGGATTTCGCTCTCGATAACTCCTATCGAATCAATAGGAATTGACATGGGGGTTGTTGAATGAGCCGTTTGGGTTTGGTCCGCAAACTGTTGACCACGGTATCCTTGATCGCGCTGCCATCGCTCGCGGCGGCGCAGAAGGGGCCGAGCGCGGATGCGGACCGCGATACCGCCATTTCAAGCGACGATCAGACCGACGTGGTCGTCACCGCGCGCCGTCGTGCCGAGAACATCCGGGACGTCCCGATTTCCGTGCAAGCGATCAGCGGTGAAACGCTGGAGCGAAAGGGCACGATCGATCTGCAGAGCCTGATCGACCAGACCCCCGGCCTCAATTCGACCGGCGGCAATCCGCGCAATTTCTCGGTCACCATTCGCGGCATCGGTTACGCACCAACGGCGGCGGACGGTCTCGATAATGCGATCGGCGTCTATTTCGATGGCGTCTATCAGGCACGCCCCGGTCAGGTCCTGCAGGATCTGGTCGACGTTCAGAGCTTCGAGGTCCTGCGCGGCCCGCAAGGCACGTTATTTGGGCGTAACGCTGCGGCAGGTGCGTTGAACATCACGTTCAACAAGCCGAGCTTCACCCCGAGCCAGACGTTCGAAGTCTCTTATGGCCGGTACAATTTCGCTCAGGCCAAGGCGATCCTGACCGGCCCGATCACCGACAACATCGCCTTTCGCACGGTGGCTTTTGGCACGCGCGCCGACGGCTGGATCGCCACGCCTTTCCGGCCCGCCTTTCGCGATGCCGCGCAGCAGAAGGGTATCTTCGCCCCAACTGCGACCGGCGACAGCACGACGGCGGGCACGGGGCGCTGGGGCATTCGCCAGCAATTCCTGATCACCGCCGGGGATGTGAAGATCAATCTCGCGGGCGATATCAACATCGAAAGGGACAGTTCGTCCGGGTTCAGCTCCGGCGGCGGCATCAGCGAGATTTTCGGCCCGGGTAATTGGGGGATCAACACGACGGCTGCGCAACAGGCCCGCGTGACGACCGCGCGCAACGCGCTCAGCCAGCTCACCACTTTCGGCGGCGTGCAGAATTGGAATCTGACCGTCGACCCGCGCACGAATATCACCAACAATTACAATCAGATGAAAACCACGAACGCGGGCATTTCCGCCACCGTCGATTATGATTTCAGCTGGGCGACACTGACCTCGATCTCCGCGTGGCGGCGCTGGTCGTTCGATCCGCCGCAGGACAGCGACAGCTCGCCGCTCGACATTTACCAGAACATGGCGATCAGTGAGAGCAACCAGTTCAGCCAGGAATTCCGCCTCGCGTCCAAGCGCAAAGGCCCGATCGAGTGGCAGGTCGGGGCGTTCCTTTATTATTCGAAGCTGAAGGATCATTATGTGATTCATCAGTTCGGGGCCGACGTGATCCCCTGGTACAACGCCTACAATACGCTGGCCGGTAACACCTTCACGCCGATCCCGCTGTCGTTCCGCTCGCAGCTTACGGGCGTGCAGATCATCGAAGACACCACGGTCGAGAACAGGAATGCAGCAGCCTATGGCCAGGCCACATGGCATGTGACCAGCGCCTTGGATCTGACCGGCGGGCTGCGCTACACCTACGATCGCAAGAATGGCGGCAGCCCCGTCGACACCAGCCAGATGCCGACCGCGCTGCCAACCGGCGTGACCAACGCCCAGCTCCTCGCCTTTTATAATGCGATCGATGCGGTCCAGCGGAACTCGGGGGTGGCCTATACGGTGCCCGGCTATCCGACCGCCGTCACGGGCGCGGGCTATACGCTCGGTCGAACGACCTCGAACGACAATGTGTCGGGGACGGCGAGTCTGTCGTACAAGATCACGCCCGACGTCACGGCCTATGTCACCTATGCCACCGGCTTCCAGGCGGGCGGGCTCGATCTCAACAACCGTGCGCTCGATCCGACCGCCCCGAATGTCCAGCCGACGAAAACGAAGAACCTCGAAGCCGGTATCAAGGCCTCGCTGTTCGGCCGACGCCTGACGCTCGCGCTCGCCGCGTATCAGGAAAAGCTCGAGGGCTTTCAGACCTCGATCTCCTACACCCTGCCCAACGGCACGCCGCAGCGCGGTGCCACCAACGTCGGCGATATCCGCGCGCGCGGGTTTGAGTTCAGCCTCGCCGCCAATCTCGGGTCCGGGTTCCGGCTGACCTTGGATGGAAACTATAACGACGCTGTCTACACCCGCGCTCCGTCGCTCCCCGCATCTGCGGAATTGAGCTACAACGGTATCGCGACGATCGACGCTACCGGCCAGCGGGCACCGTATTCGCCCGAGTGGGCGCTGTCGGTCACACCATCGTGGGATTTCAAGATCGGGCAACGCGCAGAGTTCTACAGCTACGCCCAATATTCCTACACCACCTCCTATGGGACGGGTGTGACTCAGTCGATCTACACGCAGGTCCCGAACCAGTCGAACCTCAACCTGCGGGCCGGGCTGCGCCTCGATAACGGCAAATACGACGTCTCACTCTACGCCAACAACGCGACCAACGAGCGGAACATCATCTCGCAAGCTCTGCTGGCGGCACCATCGGGGGCGGGGGTCACCGCGTATCTCGGTCGCACGGTCAATTACAATCAGCCGGCACGGTACGGTCTCACCTTACGAGCAAAGTACTGAGGGAGCGCGCTGGCGGCGGCCGTCGTGAAGCTGCCGATCTTCAACCGGAGCATCGCAATGATCGCCGCCAGCGCAAACCCATGCGGGCAAGGAGGCAACGCGGCCTGTCTGTATTAAGCCGGACCGGCTGTTGCCGCTTCACCGACCAGAGCGCGCCCATCGACCGCATCGAACGCGGCGCGATCGAGGATCCCCGCGCGCTTGGCGACTATCGTGGGCATGAGCGCCTGACCCGCGACATTCACCGCAGTCCTGCCCATGTCGAGGATCGGATCGATCGCGAGCAACAGCCCCGCGCCCTCCAGCGGAAGGCCGAGCGTGGACAGCGTCAGCGTCAGCATCACTGTCGCGCCGGTCAGGCCTGCGGTCGCCGCCGATCCGCTCACCGACACGAACGCGATCAGCGCATAATCCGACAGGCCGAGCGGCACGCCGAAGAATTGCGCGACGAAGATCGCCGACAGCGCCGGATAGATCGCGGCGCATCCGTCCATCTTGGTCGTCGCGCCGAGTGGCACGGCAAAGGCCGCATAAGCGCGCGGTACGCCGAGTCCGCGTTCGGTCACTTCCTCGGTGACGGGCAAAGTCCCCACCGACGAGCGCGAGACGAAGCCAAGCTGGATCGCGGGCCAAGCGTGCGCGAAGAAGCGCAAGGGATTCAACCCGTTCGCCAGCAAGACCAGGGGATAGACGACGAACAGGACCAGACCGAGGCCAAGATAGATCGCGCCGGCGAAGCTCCCCAGGGTCGACAGCGTATTCCAGCCGTAGCGGATGACGGCGTCGCCGATCAGCGCGGCCGACCCGATCGGGGTGAGCGCGATCACCCAGCGCAGCAGCCGACGAAAGACGACGAGCGCCGAGGCGTTGAGGGTGAGGAAGGCCTCGCCGGACTCACCGCTGCGGACGGCCGCCGCGCCGATCGCGATCGCGGCGACAATAATCTGCAAGACGTTGAACGAAATCGACGTCTTCGCGACCCCGTCCACGATCGTGGTCGATGCTCCGATGCCGAACACGTTCGACGGGACAAGGCCCTTGAGGAAATCGAGCCATGACCCGGTGTTTGATGGCCGCACCGCTGCCGCGCGATCGACCGCTGCGTGCAAGCCCGGCTCGATGATCACACCCAGCACGATACCGATCGTAACGGCGATCAGTGCGGTGACCGCGAACCACAAGAGCGTTTGCAGGACCAGCTTGGCGGCATTCTCGAGTCCCCGCAGCGCGGCGATCGAGGCGACGATCGCGGTAAAGACCAGCGGCGGCACCAGCGCCTTGAGCAACTGCACGAATATCTGTCCCGCCGTGTGCAGCACCTCACCGATCGCGACGCCGGACGGTGCCGTGTTCAGCTCCCGGCCGAGAAATCCGAGCGCAAGGCCGATCGCCATTCCGATCAGAACCTGCGCGCCGAACGGCAGGCGCAGAGAGGTTCGACGCGTCTTGGAGGAGTCTGTCATCTGCTACTCGGTCATGTCAGGGGAGCGTGTCGGAGCGTCTTGCCGCAGGCCTCCTGTGTCGTCGGCAAAGACGTGCTTCACATCGACGTAGGATTTCTTTTAATTCATATCGATCTAGTGGGATAAGGTGCGACGCGATGAATGCACGGCACCTCGCTATCCCGTTTGCGGATCATGGCACGACCGGCGAAAGCCGGTTCGTAAGCGATGCTATCGCGGATTTGCGGCAAGCGCGTGATGCCTGGCGATCGCGCCAGGACGAGGCGCGCGACGTTGCGAGTTTTCCGTCCCGGCTTGCGCTGGAGCGAGTCATCGGGTTGCTCTCGGCAGTCCTGTATCCGCGCCGGCTCGGCCATTTCAGGGGTGCTGCATCGGATGAAGACGCCTTCATCGCGGCCAAGCTGCTTGCCGCACTGACCGATCTTGAGCGCGAGATTGGTCATGAACTCGGCTATTGGCAGGCCGAAGCGGGGGCGTTCGAACCCGATCATGCCGCGACGATCGTCCGCTTGTTCGTCAACACGCTTGGGGACATCCGGCGCCTGATCGACAGCGATGTCGAGGCGGCATTCCTCGGCGATCCGGCGGCGCGCAGCGTCGATGAAATCCTGGTCTGCTATCCGGGCGCGATTGCCAGCCTGCACCACCGCATCGCGCACGAACTCAATAACCTCGGCGCGCCGATCGTCGCGCGGATCATTTCCGAAATCGCCAACGAACGCACCGGGATCGACATCCACCCGGGCGCCACGATCGGGGAGAGCTTCTTCATCGATCATGGCACCGGCGTCGTTATCGGTGAAACCGCAATCATCGGCGCGCGCGTGCGGCTCTATCAGCATGTCACGCTCGGCGCGCGGAGCCCCGCGGGGGTCACACCGCTCGACGTCCGCGAACGCCACGCGCGCCATCCCGTCGTGGGGGACGATGTCGTCATCTATGCCGGTGCCACGATCCTGGGCCGCGTCCAGATCGGCGCGCGCGCGACGATCGGCGGCAATGTCTGGCTGCTGTCGGATGTGCCCGAGGACAGCGTCCTGGTCCAACCGGAAGCGCTTCGGTTCGGTCGTGAGGCGGGACTTGCGCTGCGGGACGTGCTTACGCGGGCGTCGACGCGATGACGGCGCGGGGAAAGCCCGTGATCGGCGTGCTGTGCTGCAACGAAGCGGTCGATCGCCCGGTCCAGACCGTCGCCACGCGCTTCGTCGCACCTTTGTCGCGCCTGTCGGATGCGACCGTCGTGCTCGTGCCTGCGGTGCGCGATGCCGCCGATGTCGCTGGCCTGGCGCTGTTGCTCGATGGCCTGTTGCTGACCGGATCACGCTCCAATGTCGCGCCCGAACGCTATGGCGGCGCGCCCTTGCCGCAGGGTCAGCATACCGACCCCGCACGCGACGAGGTCGCCTTGGCATTGTCCGGTCGCATGATCGAGGCGGGGAAGCCCGTGTTCGGAATCTGCCGCGGCCTGCAGGAGATCAACGTCCTGTTCGGCGGCACGCTCTCGACTGAATGCTGCCGCGGGCGGCACCACTGCGGGTCGTGGGACGGGTGTTTCGACGAAATGTTCGGCCATTGCCACGATGTCGATCTGCGCGCCGATGGGATTCTGGCGCAGTCGATCGGGCGTCAGCGCCTGTCGGTGAACTCGGTCCACGAACAGGGCATCGATCGTCTCGGCGGGGGGCTGACGATCGAGGCGGTCGCCGCCGACGACGGCCTGATCGAGGCGGTCCGCGCGCGGCCGTGCGGCGCGACGGTACTGGCGGTGCAATGGCACCCGGAATGGGACGTCGATCGCTCCGCCGAGAGCCGCGCCTTCTTTTCCATCGTCGGCACGGCCCTGCGCGAGGCAGCCGACGCCCGGCACCACTCCGTTCACCCATGAAGAAGGAATACCCATGAAGAAGATCGCTTTGGCAGCGCCGGTTCTGGCGGCTGCGTTGTTGGTCACCTCGGCGTGCGCCAAGAAGGATGATGCCGGCAGCAACACGACGATCAGCGAAGTCAATGCGACCGAAGAGGCCGGCTTCGATGCGAACAGCGCCGGTCCGGCCGCCAATACCGCCGATCTTCTTGCAAACGATACCGCCGAGACGAGCAACACATCGCTACCGCTTGGCAACGCCCAGTAAGGATTTTCCACTACGGTGGATCAACGCACACGCTAGGTTAGCTCCCGAGCGTAAACTTCGGCCCGGCAAGACCCTTGCCGGGCCATTTTTTCTTTCGAGAGCATCCGCTGCGCGGCGGAGCTCGCTCTCCCCCTTACAGTCCTTCGGCGACCCAATGCGCGTTCGATAGGCGCCGCGCCAGCGACCATGCCTGGGTGCGGATGTCGGGCACGGCAACGATCTCCCAAAAGGCACCCCGCGTCATCGGACCGAGCGCGAACAGGGCCTCATTTGCCTGTCCCTCGGCGTTGATCGTGCGCAGTTGATCGTCGACATCGATCCCCAATCGGCCCGCATCGGGACGGATGTCCCCCCGCTGGGCGAGGTTCCGTAGCAAGGGTTCGGTCGCCCGATGCAAGTCGCCCTGCGGACCGGTGCAGTTGATGATCCGTTGGACGACCAGCGTGCGCCAGTCGTGCTCCCCGCGTGCGCGCCATTGAACGTGTGCACCGCCGGGGCCGTCCACGATCCCGCCGATCTTGCCGGCACGCACCGACAGGCGTCCGTCAGATCGAAGGGCTGCGATACGATCCGCCACGCTCGGCGCCAGCCGATGGCGGTGGATATCCCACCACGGTCGGGCGTGTCGGATGAAGCGCGCGCGCTCCGCGGCTGAAGCCGCGCGCCACATATCCTGCGTGAAGGGGCGAAGCTCATCGATGGCGTGGCGCCACCCGATCTCGTCACCGCGCGTTCGCAAGCGGCGGACCAACGCGGACATCGGTATGGCAGGGCGCTCCTTGATGTGCGACCACGGCGCACCCGGCTCGGCATGGGCGTGCGGCAATAGGCCGCGCCGTGACAGGGCAACGATCCGCCCCGAAAACCTCTTGGCGTCTAGCAACAACGCAACGTCCACCATCGTCAGACCGGTGCCGAGGATCAGCACCGTGTCGTCCGGGCCAAGCCCAGCGGTCGCATCTGGGCTCCAGCAATCTCCGGCGTATCGCTCTGGCGAAAGTGTGTTAACCTCCACACCGTACGGCGGATGCGGCGGCAAATTGCCGATCGCCAGGGCAACCGCATCCGCCTCCAGCCGGTCACCACTCGCCAGCCGGATGACGCGCGCGCTGTGCTCAGCGAGATCCACGGCATCCCCTCGGAGAACGGTGATCCGCCCCGGCGATCGTGCAATCGCCTCGTCGAGCAAGGCACGCAGATATGCGCCATAAACCAACCGTGGCACGAAGCTTTGCGCCGCCGCGCCCACCCCGCGCTGGTCGAGCCACCGTACGAAATGATCGGCGTCGTCCGGAAACGCGCTCATGTTCGATGCCCGCACGTTGAGCAGATGGTCGGGATGCGCTGCGCCGTACGCGAGCCCGGTCCCGGCATCGGCGAGGCGATCGATCAGGGTCGCGCGCGGGCCATCGTGGCGCGCGAGGTTGATCGCCGCGAGCGATCCCGAGAAGCCAGCCCCGATGATCGCGACATGTCGGATCATGCGGTTCCGTCCGTCACTCTATCCCAGCCCATCGCAATCCCTTTTGCTCGTGTCGGGTTCAACCCGCAGCGCGGCTCCATCGCTCCCGCACAAACCGTAAAACCCGAAAATAGCTCAGCTTACCCAATCGATAGTTTTGCCGACTTCAATTCCCATCGATTAGATAGATTATAGTGATCTCGCAGGAGAAGGCTATGTCTGAACGTGGAAAAGGGGCCGTTGCACAGCCCGAGCGCACCCTGGGTGGTTTGGCCGAATGGCCGACACTGCTCGTCGCCGGCGCGATCTATGCAGGCTGGATCGCCGCGACCTACTGGCATTCCGTCATTCCAACGCCCGTGCTGGCGATGATCGGGGCGTGGCTGATCGCGTGGCACGGTTCGCTTCAGCATGAGACGATCCACGGCCACCCGTTCCGCTCCCGCGCGCTCAATACGGCACTCGGTTTTGTGCCGTTGTCCTTGTGGCTGCCATATGCGCTGTATCGTCGCAGCCATGTCGCACATCATCGCAGTCCCGCCCTGACCGATCCGCTGCTCGACCCCGAATCGCGCTACCTGCGCCACGGAGGCGGGATCGCCGCCATCGCCGCGCTGGCGCAAGGGACGCTGGTCGGGCGGCTCCTGCTCGGTCCCCCGATCGCCCTCATCAGCTTGCTGGTCGAAGAAGCGCAGCGGGCAAGGGTGCAGCCTCGTGTCGTCGTGCGCGACTGGCTACCACATTTCGCTGCAGTGGGGCTGGTCGTCGCCTGGCTCGCGTGGACCAAGTTCGATCTCGTCCACTATGTCCTGCTCTTCGTCTATCCCGGCATGGCGCTGACGTTGTTGCGATCTTTCGCCGAGCACCGCGCCGATCTTGCCGTGCCCGGCCGCGCGGCGTCGGTCGAACGCGGCGGCGTTTTCGCCTTGCTCTATCTCAACAACAATCTTCATGCCGCGCATCATGATCGACCGGAGCTTGCCTGGTATCGTCTCCCGACCCATCACCGCGACCATCATGCCCGGCTGACCGGGGCGGGTGCCCATAGTCACCCCGGCTATGGCAGCATAGCGCGACGGTTCGCGTTCCGCTGCAACGATGTGCTCGTCCATCCCGCGCATGACGGCGGAGTGCGATGAGCCGACTCATTGCCTCGCTCGGCATGTATGATCACCCCGCGCAGCACGACGCCAATGACCGGCTGTGGGCCGAGATGCGCCGACGCCTCACTGCGCGCGGGATCGCGGCGCCCGCAGCGCTCGACCGGTCGCGTCCGGTCGAGGCGATCTGGCGCGATCCGAAACTGCTGTTCGCGCAAGCGTGTGGCTATCCTTTGGTGAGCCATACCGACCTGGCGCTCCGGGTCCTCGGGGTGCCGGTCTATGATGTGCCCGATTGCACCGCCGGTCAGCACGCGAGCTACATCGTCGCGCGCGCGCAGGATGGCGTAGCGGTCCTCGCCGACTATCGCGGTCGATGTGCAGCCATTAACGCTCGGCATTCCAATACCGGCTTGAACCTGTTTCGCGCCGCAATTGCCCCGCTTGCGCGCGACGGGCGCTTCTTCGAGTCCGTCATCGAGACAGGCTCGCATCGCGGCAGCATCGACGCGATCCGGCGCGGCGAGGCCGATCTCGCGGCGATCGATGCGGTGACCTTTGCGACCCTGCAGCGGTTCGAACCCGACGCCATAGCCGGTCTTCAGATCGTCGCGACGACCGAATCCTCGCCGACGTTGCCGTTCGTCACGTCGCGATCGACCAGCATCGAAACCGTAGCGGCGCTGCGCATCGTCCTTACCGAGATCATCGCCGACCACGCCCTGGCGGACGCACGGAATGCCGTTTTTCTTACCGACATTATCCCCGGCGGGACGGAAAGATTCGAAGCGGTGCGCGCGATCGAGATCGCGGCAATTGCCGCTGGCTACCCGGTATTGCGATGACGAAACGGGCTGGCGCAAACCGGACGCAGTTTGGCGCAACGGCATTGCCTACTCCTTGGGTAGGAATAGCCTCGCTGAATGTTGCCCGAGTCGAGGAATGCGCACTGTGGCGCGGCACGATGGGAGAGCTGTGATGAACCGTGGTTTCGACGCGCCGTCTGAAAAGCCGCAGCCTGTTCTGGTGACGGTCAAGGGCGACCTGCCGCTCGCCGCCAATGTGGAGCGGGTTGAGCTCGATCTTTCCAGATTCCACAACGGCCGCTGGGCGTTGCAGCTCGATGCCGCCTTCGCGCGCCGTCAAGCGCCGGTTGTCCTGCTCGCCCGCGGGGTCGCGTGCCTGGCGGTGACATGGTGGGCACAACTTTCACCGCGCTCTTATCTTCGCGCGGTAAGCGGCGCGCTGTTCGATTCACCGCTCAGCATCGGCTTCGAGCAGGCCGCGATCGCCGCGACGGTGCGCACCGGTCCGACCTATCGGTTGCCGTTCCCGTCGGTGGTGCTGAACGATGCCTTGTTCCAGGTCGAAGAGGTTCTGGCGCTCGCCGACAAATGGGGCAGTCGCTTCATCGGTGCGGACGAAACACCGGCCGATCAACCGAGTAACAGGCGCGCGCCTTTCACGGCAGCCGAGGCGAAGCTGTTGGAGTATCGAGAATTGCTGCAAAGCAGCGTTTTGCGCCCGCAGAGCCCCTTGGCGTTGGCTGAGACATCGCCGCCGCTCGCGGCTGCGGACTGACGCGCTACCAAAACCGGCGCGCCGCTGGTTCTTCGCGCATCGCTTTGCATCAGCGGCGCACCCAGATGCGGTCATGTCCCAGATCGAAAATCACGCGGACATGCCGGAAGGCGTAAAGGCCCACCACCGGCTTTGGCCCATCGCGCAGCTCGATATTCGGCAGCGCCACGCCTCCGACCTTTACCACGCTCCCCGATGCGAGACCGGGCATAGTGGCGCCGACCGTCTGGGACAGGTCTAACAATGCACGTACCGGCGCGCCGTTCCCTTCGGCCAGGTCGACCGACACGCTGCCGTCGGGCTCGTGGCGCAGCGCGATCGGCTGGGCTCCGCGCTCAAAGCGGGCCGCCTCGCTTGGCGACAGCGGCTGTACGTCCTGATGGGCAAAATCGATCTCGATCGGGTTTTCCGCGAGCACATCCTGGCCGAGCCGGATCGCGGCGCCTGCACCCGGCTGGGCTTCTACCGCCGCGATATGGGCGCGAAACGTCTCGGCGCGCAGGTGGATTTTCACGTCTGATCCACTGCGCCGCGCCTTGAGCCAGTCGGACAAGTCGGGGCTGATCGCCGACGTCCACGCGCCGGGCGCGATCGCGACACGAACCGTCTTGTCCTCGACGCGACCGTTCAACAGCAAGGCTGCACCGATCAAGAGGAACTTGCCGCTCGTCGCTGCGATCGGGCCGCCCATCACCGTTCCTCCACAACGCCGCCGCCGGCCGCTTGAAATATCGCGACGGTATCGGTCAGGCGGGCCGCGCGTGCCTGGATGAGCTGCGCGCGCGCTTGGGCGTCGGCGGCGGCGGCATTGAGCAGCACCAACGTGCCGACATCGCCAAGCGCAAGTTGCCGCCGGACGTATCCCAGCGTGCGCGCCGACGCGTCGCTGGCCCGCGCTGCCGCGTCGAGCGCGTCGGCATCGGTGCGCAGCCCGGTCAGCGCATCGGACACGTCGCCAAACGCCTGGAGCACCGATGCCCGATATTGCGCTTTCGCCCCGTCGAGCGCCGCCTCTGCCGCACGCTGCTGATGACGCAGTGCCCCGCCGTGGAAGAGCGGCTGCGTCAGGCCACCGATCAGGGCCCAGAATGGGTTGCCGTTCTGGAACAGGTCGACGATGTGCTGCGCCGCGCCGCCCGCGTTCGCGCTCAATTGAATGTTCGGCAGTCGTGCGGCAATCGCAACCCCGACATCGGCTCCGGCCCCTTCAAGTTGCGCGCGCGCCGCGCGTACGTCCGGGCGACGCGCGACCAGCTCGGATGGTACCGCCAGCGGCACATCATGCGGCAAGGCGAGCGCGGCAAGGCCCGGCAAGGCCGGCAGATCGCTCCCCGCCGCCCGCCCGAGCAAGGTTCCGATCAGAACGCGCTGATGCGCTTCTGCCCGCACCAGTGTCGGCAAAGCCGCCTCGGCCGTTGCCAGTGCGGCCTGTTGGGTGGCGACATCGGCAGCGCCGATCGCGCCGAGCTGCTGCCGTCGCACCTGGTTTTGCAGGATGTCGCGATTGACCGACACGCTGGTCTTTGCCGCGTCGATTTGGTCGGCGAGCGCCGCGCGCTGGATCACCGCCGTGATGAGATTGGCGACCACCGTCGCGCGCGCCGCTTCGAGCCGATAGCGGGCGACATCGGCCGCCGCGCGGGCCGAGCGGATTCGTGCGCCGTTGCCGCCGAACAGATCCGGGCCATAGCTGACGGTCACCTGCGCCGTGTGCAGCGTGTAGAGATATTGCGTGGCATCGGTCACGGCTGGCGCGAGCGCTTTGGACACGCGTGTGCGCTGCGTCTGAAAGCCTGCATCGATTTGCGGCAAGGTCGAACCGACGACCGCGCCCGCCTGTTCGCGCGCTTGACGCAAAGCGGCGTCGGCCACGGCAAGATCGGTGGCATGGTGCAACGCGTCGTCCACCAGCGCATCGAGTTCGGGTGAGCCAAACGCCCGCCACCAGTCTTTGGCCACCTCGGTGTCGCGCGTGCTTTGCTCCGGGCCGGAGTGCGGGGCAAAGCGCTGCGGTTGGCTCGGCGGCGGCAGCACCGCGTGCGCGTCAAGATCACGCGGCCCAACGGCACATCCCGAAAGGGCCGCTACCATGGCGAAGAGCGAAACAGCCGAGCCCTTCATGCCAGCGCCTCCTCGGGATCGGTCCCGGTGCTCGCGTGATGTCCAACGTCCCGCCCGTG
>JAIXZV010000074.1 GCA_027489365.1 Sphingomonadales bacterium | reverse complement strand
CTGCATGAAGACGTTGTTCCCGATCTCGATGAAGCGGTCGGGTTCGACAACCCCGCCAATACCGAAACACTGACCGTCTTTGTCTTTCGGAACGTCACCGGATCGGTGCCGCTGTGGTTCGATCGGGTCGACTGGGTGGCCAGCCACCGTGACATCTATGGCGGACTGGTGTCGCTGCACGCGCCAGCCGCGTTCGCTCCGCCCGGGCAAGGCAATGCGAGCGGGTTGATCGGCAGCTACAGCGTGAGCAAAGGCCCATACCGCAGCACGGCAATCGCCTTTCTACCGCTTGGCCCCGATTGGTACGTCTCGGTTCGCTATTCCTCCAAAACCTTCGATGCCGCGACGCTGGAAACCCATGTCCGCGCGGTGGTTGCGGCGCTTGGCTGGCCCCAGCAGATCGCGCCGCAGCCAGCAGCCACTCCGATCGAAGATTGCACCACACCGCTCGCTTTGTCCGGCAACGCCAAGCCGATCGATCGCAGCAAGGCGATGGGGAGCGCCTTGTTATTCGGTGCCCTGCTGTCGAGTGCATCGACCGATGAAAAACAAGAGATGGCGAAAAACGAACCACCCGCACCGCCCGTAATGTGGTGCCGCGACCTCGCGGCCTCGGTCGGCGTCGGCAATGCGGGCGTGTATCGGCCGGTTGGCACCAACGACCGTTACCTTATCGCCTATCAGGATGCCGGTCGCGGCCTGATGGTCGAGCCAAACACACTCTCCGGTCTGCTCGACAAAAAGGCCAAGCCGTCTTGGTCAGTGACCGAATATGAGGTTGGCGCAGCGGGCAGCTACATCCCGCGTGATCGATTGCCCGCGCCCGATCAGGCACTCACCATCGTGACCAAGGAAGCCTATGCCAGCAAGGCTACGACCTGGGGCCAGAAACGCGATATCCAGATCGATAGCGGAATGCTCAAATAGCATCATGGCTCAGTTATGGTCGCGCCAAGGCAGCGGCGCGTAACCGCGATACATGCTCAATATCCCGCGAGCACGGCATCGGCAAAGCAGCCCACGATGCGCTCGGGCGGGTGGCCAACGCGGGCCTGCGCCCAAGCGATCGTTTCCTTGCGTTCGTCGGGCGCGATGACGCCGCCCCAGGTGTCGATCAGCCGGTACCCGCCCTTGGCCGTCCGGCGATAGAAATAAACGCCGCGCTCGGCCTCGGTCGGCGTTGCCCAAACCAGCCGCCACGCACCTTCCGCTAGGATCAGCGTTACGCCGTCGGGCTTGACCGTCTGCTTCGCGTCGCGCGCAATCCGCTTGGCCTCGGCGGCGCGCACCGAGGGGCCGTTCGGCTGGCGCAGCGCTGTGCAGGGGGCAGGCAGCGACGCTGCTGCCGTCATCATCATGAGCATCGCAAACATCATGTTCTCCCCCTTCGTTGCGATAGCGTACCGTCGCACTTTGCGCCTGTCGAACGCCGCACCCTTTGCGTCACGGTCCCGCCCCGCTAAGGCCACCCCGATGACCGATCCGATGACCACCCGCCGCCTCTATGGCCGTCGCCAGGGGCATAAGTTGCGCCTCGGCCAGGCCGATCTCGTCGAGCGCTTGCTGCCCGAAATCAGCGTGCCCGACACCGGGCCGATCGACGCTATTACGCTGTTCGGCGGAGACCGCCCGCTCGAAGTCGAAATCGGCTTCGGCGCGGGCGAGCATCTCGCAGGGCAAGCCGGCGCGCGGCGCGAAACCGGATTCATCGGGTGCGAGCCGTTCCTCAACGGCGTCGTCGGTGCGCTGGCGCATGTCCGCGACGACGCGCTCGACAATGTCCGGCTGCACATGGGCGATGCGCTCGACGTGATCGAACGCTTGCCCGATGCGTCGCTGTCGCGCGTGTATCTGCTCCACCCCGATCCGTGGCGGAAGGCGCGCCACGCCAAGCGCCGCATGATCAACCACGGCCCGCTCGACCTGATCGCCGCGAAGCTGAAGCCCGGTGCCGAATTCCGGCTCGGCACCGACGATCCCACCTATTGCCGCTGGTCGATGATGATCATGAACCAGCGCGGCGACTTCGCGTGGACCGCCAAGGTACCGGCCGACTTCCTGACGCGCCCCGACGACTGGCCCGAGACCCGCTACGAACGGAAGGCCCGGCGGCAGGGCCGGGAGGTGTGGTACTTCCGCTATTTACGGGTTTGAGGAGTCTTCCGATCGCAACAAGATCGGGACCGGGCACCACGAAGTGAACGCATATCATCATTACACCATAAGAACCTGAGCGCTTCCCCGCCCCAATCCTTATTGTCATTGATCTCGCTTCATTCCGTCAGCAGTATCCGCCGGCCATACGGAAGGGGAGTGCCGGTTTATGCAGACGACGGCAGGCGCCGGCTACGATGCGATCCGCGATGGGGTTCGGGCGGTGTGCGGCGATTTTCCTGATGCGTATTTCCGCGAGATCGACGCGGCGCGCGCCTATCCCGCCGCGTTCGTCGAGGCGTTGACCAAAGCGGGGTGGATGGCAGCACTGATCCCCGAGGAATATGGCGGGTCGGGTCTCGGTCTCACCGCCGCGTCGGTGATCATGGAGGAAATCAACCGGTCCGGCGGCAATGCGGGCGCTTGTCACGGCCAGATGTACAATATGACCACGCTGCTCCGGCACGGCTCGGAAGAACAGCGGCGGACCTATCTGCCGCGAATCGCGGCCGGTGCGTTACGCCTTCAGTCGATGGGGGTCACCGAGCCGACGACCGGCACCGATACGACGAAGATCAAGACGACCGCTGTCCGCCAGGGCGATCGCTATATCGTCAACGGGCAGAAAGTGTGGATCAGCCGCGTCCGCCATTCGGATCTCATGATCCTGCTCGCCCGCACCACGCCGCTTGAGGCCGTGTCGCGAAAATCGGACGGTCTTTCCATCTTCCTGGTCGATATCAAGCAAGCGCTTGGTTCGGGAATGGAGGTGCGGCCCATTCCCAACATGGTCAACCACGAAACCAACGCCCTGTTCTTCGACGATCTGGAGATTCCTGCGGAAAATCTGATCGGGGAAGAGGGACAGGGCTTCAAATATATCATGACCGGCCTGAACGCGGAACGCGCGCTGATCGCGGCGGAGTGCATTGGCGATGGCTATTGGTTCATCGATCGCGTGACCGCCTACGCCAAGGACCGCGTCGTATTTGGCCGGCCGATTGGCCAAAATCAGGGCGTACAATTCCCGATCGCCGATGCGTTTATGGAGGTTGAAGCCGCAAATCTGATGCGGTTCGAGGCGTGCCGCCGCTATGACGCGGGCGAGCCGTGTGGCGCACAGGCCAATATGGCGAAATATCTCGGCGCCAAGGCGGCGTGGGAGGCGGCCAACGCCTGTATTCAGTTTCACGGCGGCTTCGGCTTCGCCAACGAATATGATGTCGAACGCAAGTTTCGCGAAACTCGGCTCTACCAAGTCGCGCCGATCTCGACCAACCTGATCTACAGCTATGTCGCAGAGCATATCCTCGGCTTGCCGCGATCCTATTGATCGGGCGAGTTCTCCATGGCGATGACGATCTTTCCCGCGGCGCGTCCGGCGGCGAGATCGCACAGCGCCTCGGCAGCGCGTGACAGCGGATAGCGGCGCATGATCGCCGGTGCGATCAGCCCATCCTCCCACCAGGCGAACAGTTGCGCCATGATGGCGTGCACCCGATCGGGGCGATCGCGGCGGAAATAGCGCAGCGAAGCGCCGAGCATCGCCCGGTTCTTGACCAGCAGCCTGCTCGCCGGGACGGTTGGCGCTTCGCCCGCCGCGAACCCGTACACGATATGGCGACCGCCCCACCCCACTGCGGAAAGCGCCTCGCTGCTGCGCGTTCCGCCTACCGGATCGAAACAGACCTCGACCCCGCGACTGCCAGTAAAGGCGCGGACCTGGTCGAGCCAGTCCGGCGACGCTGTCGACAAGACGAGGTCGGCGCGAGCCTGCACCGCGAGCGCCTGCTTCTCCGCCGTTCCGGCAAGCGCGACGACGCGGGCCCCGATCGCCTTCGCGATCTGCACCGCCGCAACGCCGGCACCACCGCCAGCCCCCAGTACGAGCAGCGTTTCCCCCGCTTCCAGCCGTGCCACGTCGACCAGTGCGAGCCCTGCGCTGACATAGCTGCTGGCAAGTGCGGCAGCGACCTCAAACGACATACCGGCGGGAATCGCGAACGTCTCGGTGACGGCCGCACAGGTCTGTTCGGCAAAACCGCCGTGCCACAGGATCGCGACCGCGCGATCGCCGGGGCGCAACCTGCTCCCGAGCGGCGCGGTCTCGATCACCCCCGCCGCGTCCAGGCCAGGCGTGAACGGGAAGTCGGGCCGCGTCTGGTAGCGCCCCGCGATCATCAGCAGATCGGCGAAATTGACCGTGGCGGCGCGAACATCGATCCGGACATCGCTGCCGCTAGCGACTGGCCGCGCGATCTGCTCGACACTCAGACTCTCGGGCAGACTCTCGAGCAATCCCCAGCTTCGGCACGTCAACGCACGCATCAAACCCGAATCCGTTCGTTGCGACATGCGAATTCCCAAATTCCGGGTCGACGAATCCATATATTCCAACATTCTCTCTGCGGTCGCCACCTAGCAATGGGAGTAGGTTGACACCCCCTGCGGCTATAGCCCTCTATCTCGCGCAATGCCGTGAGGGGGCGTGCCACGAATGGATGCAGCGAGCATTGTGATCGCCGGGTACGGATTCGCCTTGCCCGGCGCCTGTACGCCGCACGAACTCGCGATGGTCCTTCGGGAAGGGCGGGTTTGCTATGGCGATTTTCCCGCAGAGCGGATCGACCCCGACATTTACTTCGATGCAAAGGCCAAACAGGGCGACGCCCGGCTGTCCAGTCTGCGCGGCGGGGTTATCGCGGGCGCCCGCCGCAGCGATGCGCCAGTAACGCGCAGCTGGCTTCTTGACGTGCTCGACCGTGCGCTCGACTCCGCCTATCTGGCGAAGCGTGCCACCGCCGGGCAGGCGGCTCCCATCTTCCTCGCGCATTCGCGCGGCGGCGGCCCCGGTCTCTACGACGCGGCGCTGCTGGCCGCAGCGGGAGACTTGCTGCCCAATCTCGTCGCCGGTGCGCACCCGGACGAGTTCACGTCCGCTGACATCGAAGCGACCGTCGCCGACGCCCGCGCCAGCCTGGCGGCATCGCTGCAACCGGGAGAACCGGGCGATCGTGCGCTGCATCATCTTCCGGCAACGCTCGCCCGCGCGATGCGCACCACCGGCAAGGCGATCGTCGTGGACGGCAATTGCACCGGGGGGCTGCTCGCGCTCGATATGGCGGCGTCCGAAGTGGCCCACGGCGCGCCCTTCGCGCTTGCCGGCGCGCTGTCCTACGTCGATACCGTCAACCAGGTCATTTATTCGAACGCGGGGTTGCTTGCCAGCGAGGGCTGTTTTCCCTTCACCGACGATAATGGCGGCACTGTCATTTCGGACGGCGCGGTGTTGCTGATCGTCACGACGCTGGGCTTCGCCCGTCGCCACGCCTTGCCGGTCCGCGGCATCGTTCGGGGCATCGGCGCGGCCAATGATGGCGCGATCGAGCGCTACATGCTGTCGCCCAATCCGCGCGGGCACGAGCTTGCGATCGCGCGCGCGCATGATCAGGCCGGGATCGATCCGAAATCGGTCGACGTCTATTTGACGCATGGCAGCGGCACGCGCGTCGGCGACGCGATCGAGGCCGAGGTCTTCGATACCCACATCCGCGCGCGCGGCGGGGCGCCAAAACCGATCCCGATCCTGTCGATAAAGGGGCATATCGGCCATGCCAAGGAAGCGGCGGGGCTTGCCAATCTGGTGTCGGCGCTCGCGCTGTTCGAAGTCGGCAAGCTGTTCGGCCCCATCCGCCCGGATAGCGCGCGATCCGCCTTTGAGCGCTTCGCTGCCGTCCGCGTCGGGCCCGAAGCCACTGCCGAGGGCAGCCCGGACCGGGCGCCACCACGCTGCGCCGGGATCAGCGCGATCGCGAGCGGGGGACAGAATTACCACGCGCTGATCGAAGCGCCACCGGCCGCCTTCCCCGCGACAGCCTTCGCCACGGCGGGCACCCATGAGGCTGAACCAATCGCCATCATCGGCATGGCCGCCTGCTTTTCCGATGCGCCGAATCTGGAGGTCCTGGACCGTCACCTGCGGGAGGGGCACCATCCCTTCCGACCCCGCACTGCGTCATCGGCATGGCACGGCTTCGCGGACGCGGCAGAAGCGCGCCAAGCTTGGGCACGGGAACATCCCGGCATCTATACCGACCTTGCCGCGCGGCTCGCGACCGACCCCGTCCTATGGGCTCGCCGGGCCGCCGCTTTTGGCGAACGACCAGCCGATATCGCGCGGCACGATCCCCTGCATTATCTGATGGTCGATCTCGCGCGCGATGCCACGCGCGGTACCCCTATCCCACCGGGCAGCAACGTCGCCGTGGTGCTGGCGGCCGACCATTGCAGCGACTTTGGCCTGGGCCAGGTGGTGGCCGCGCGTCTGCCGGAAATCGAGCGACACCTTGGCATGGCCCTGGCCGGACGGGGCCGCAACCCGCGCGAGCGGCAGCGAACGCTCAGAGCGGCGATGCGATGCTTTGCCGCCGACGTGCCGGCTCTGTCGGCGTCCAGCCTGTTCAACATCTCGCCCAGTTTCACAGCGGCGCGGATCGCGCGCGCCTTCGACCTGACGGGGCCGCTCTGCGCGGTCGAGGCGGGCGGCGGCGCATCATTTGTCGCAGCACTCGAGATCGCCGCCAAACGTCTTGCCGACCCGGGGGTCGACGCCGTCCTGTGTGCCAGCGCCGAGATGCGCTCCGGCCTGGCACGTCTGAGCGAGGAATGCGCGCTGGGTCATCTGTCGCACGCCGACCGACCGAGCGCCTTCGCGACGACGTCCGACGGATATCTGCCGGGCGAAGGCGCCAGCGTCTTCCTGTTGCGCCGCCTCGCCGACGCCGAGCAACGGGGTGATCCGGTCCTCGGGGTGATCCACGCGATCGGCAGTGGTTTCGCACCCGACACACCGCCACGGCAGCTCGTCTCCGCTGTCGCGCTGGAACAGGCGATCCGTTCGGCACACCAAAAAGCCGGGATCGCGCCCGACGATATCGCGTTCGTCGAGGGGTTCGGGTGCGGCGTTCCCTCCGCCGACGAGGCCGAAGTCGCTGCGATCGCCAGCGCCTATCGGGGGCGCGCAGCCGCGCTGCCGCTGGGTTCGATCATGCCCGACATCGGCCATTGCGGCGCATCCGCGGCGGCAGGAAGCCTGATCAAGGCGCTCTCCGCCTTGCGCAGTGGCGAATTACCGCCGACGCGCGGGGCGGACTCGGGCTGGGCGGCGCGGCACGATGGCGTTCGCATCCCAACGGCCCCGCTCCGCCTCACCGACGCGCGCTACGCCGCCATCAACGCCGCCAGCCCGGGCGGGACGCACTATCACGTCCTTATCGAGCGCGGACGCCGCGCATGACCGTCGATGCGGCCGACCTCCTGCTGCTGACCGAGGCGCTGCACGATCGGATCGCCATGACGCGGTATTTGCAGGTGCGGCTGACCGCCTTCGAGCCCGAGCGGATCGAACTGGCCGCACCGCTCGGGCCGACGCTCAACCACCGCGGCACCGCATTCGGGCCCGGCGTCTTCACGACTGCGGCGCTCGCCCCGTGGCTGCTCCTCGTGCGCTGGATGTGGGCGCGGCGGATCAGCGCGCGCATCATCCTGCGACACAGCGAATTCCGCCTGCACAACCCGATCGCGTGCGATTTCCGGGCAACCTGCCACGCTTTGCCGCCAATCGAAGTCGACGCGCTGCTCGACACCGGCAAGACCCGTCTGTCGGCAAGCGCACAGGTCCATGCGGGCGACGCTGAACCCGCGGCCACCTACACCGGGCATTTCACCATCGTCCATGCGCCGTCCGACGGCTGCGAGGGTGACCTTGCCCTGCCGTTTCCCGAAGCGTGGCGGCTGTGATCACGCGCGCGCTTGCCGGGCAGACGGTCTCCGCCTTGGCCCTCGGCACCGCGAATTTCGGCGGTATCGGCAGCGCCCGCCGTTTGCTTGGCCAGGGCGAGAGCGAAGCCGAAGCGCACGCGCTGCTCGATTGTGCGCTGGCGCTGGGCATCACCCTGATCGACACCGCCGGCTCCTATGCCGATGGCGCGAGCGAGGCGATGATCGGTCGATGGCTGCGGACCCGCACCGCGACGGAACGCGCGCAGATGAAGATCTCGTCCAAGGTCGGCCTGCGCGAGGGGCTGAGCGCGCAGACGATCGAACGCGCGGTGACGCAATCGCTTGTCCGCCTCGGCATCGACACGCTCGATTTCTACCTGGCGCATATTCCCGATCCCACCATCGCCTGGCCGGACGTCATGGAGACCATGACGCGCCTGCAGGAGGCGGGTTCGATCCGAGCATGCGGCCTGTCCAACGTCGCAGCCAGCGATATCGCGGCGTGTTTGACCGCAGCGAACCGCCCCGCCTTCGTCCAGAACCGGTTCAATCTGCTCGACCAGGTGGACGCCGAAACCGGCGTGATGGCAATGTGTCGGGAAAGCGGCCTCGATTACACCAGCTATTCCCCGCTGGCCGGCGGTTTGCTCAGCGGCCGCTATGCCTATGCGGAGAAAGTGCCGGAGGGGAGCCGCCTCGCGTTGCGCGCCGATCTCTATGCCGATCTCTGGAAACCCGATCTCGATGCGCAGATCAGGGCCTTGAAAGCGCTGGCCGATGCGCAGGGAATGTCGCTCTCCGGGCTCGCGGTCTGGTGGTTGGTCCACCATCCCGCCGTCACGACGGTGATGCTCGGGGCACGTACGCCACGCCAGCTCGAGCAGCTCGTGCGCGACGTGCTCGAGCTGCCGTTCGATGCCGCACTGTTCGCCGCCACCGGCGCTGCAGCCCGGATCGGGTCATGACAGGACGCACCCTGCTGCGTGTGGAGACGCACGGGGCCGTCGCGATCGCGACGTTCCACCGGGCCGACGGCATCAACACGCTGAACGACGCGCTACTCGACGCGCTCGTCGCTTTTGCGACCGGGCTCGAGCGATGCTGCCGCGCGGCGGTGCTGACCGCGGAGGGGCCCGCCTTCCTCGCCGGCACCGATCTGGCCGAGTCGATCGCGATGTCGCCGGACGCCTTGCTCGCTTATGGCGAGCGGGCACAATCGGTGGCGCGGGCGATCGTCGCAGCGCCCGTGCCGATCATTGCCGCGGTGAATGGCGCGGCGATCGGCGGTGGTCTGGAGGTCGCCCTCGCCTGCGATTTCATCCTTGCCGACAGATCCGCGCGGTTCGGGATGCCGGAGGTGAAGCTCGGCACCATGCCCGGCCTCGGCGCCACCTATTCCCTCCAGCGCGCGATTGGTCCCCGCCTCGCGCGCGAGCTTCTCTACACAGGCAGGATGATCGATGCAGAAGCGGCGCTCCGGGCAGGACTCGTCAATCGGCTTTGTGACGACGATCGATTGCGCACCGATGCGCTGGAGATCGCGCACCTGATCGCAGCCCAGGGTCCGCTCGCGGTCCGGGCGATCAAGGCGACGCAGCGCGATATCGAGGCGGCGGGGCTTGCGGCAGCGCTTGAGCTCGAATGGGCGCATCGGCGCGCCTTGCTGGATACGGAAGACCGGAAGGAAGGCATTCGCGCATTTCTGGAGCGGCGGCCACCCCGGTTCGAGGGGCGGTGATAGCCGGTCGCTACTGTGCCGACGGTCGCCACACCTGCGCGCCGTCGTACGGTAGCGGATCGCACAAGGTGAGACGAAGCTCGGCCGTGTAGCGCTCCCCCGCCGCGTCGGCGAGCCACAGGCCGTCGCCATCGGGAAGCATCTCGCTCAGCACCACCGGTCCGCCGTCGAGCATGGCGGAAAACATGTCCAAAGACAGGTCGGAACGGATATCCACCAGCACCGGCTTCACTTCATGCGACAGCCGCACGAACACCCGCTCGGGCGCCCCGAGACCGCGAATCCAGGCGCGCAGCGCATCGCGGAACGGCGGGCGGAAGCGATCCCGGGGAAGCGCCGGCGGCACCGCCTGCCAGCACGCCCGGCGGACGACGACGCCATCGACGGTCAGCCGCGGTCCGGGCGCAGATGGCCCCACCGGGAAGGCAACAGCAGCGCGCAGTTTGATACGGCGCTCGAACACCGCCATCAGATCGAACCTGTGCCGACCGTCGAGGCTGTGGACCCACAGGCGGCCGTCGGCCTCGACGACGTCGAGATCGGCGGCGCGGAGCGTTTCGGAGCGATCCCCGGCCGCGACATAGCCATGTCCGGTATCGATATGCACGTGCCGCGCGGCAAGCCGGGCATCCTGCGTGGAGCGCGCGAAAATCTCGTGCGGGATTGGGCTGACCAGGGCATCGGGGAAATCCTCGGCCCAAAGCGCCTCCAAGGCCGCCCGGTCCGGTGCCAGCCCCAGAACGCTGAGCGTCGTGAAGGTCGACACGCCAGGATGGAATTCCGCGAGGATCGGCATCCCGCCCCCCGCAAGGAGCTGGTCGGCGGAGGCCGCTTGCCACATCAGATCGGGCGAGTGGTGCCGCGCGCCCGGCCACCCCGGCGACGGCGCGCGCCACTGCGGCGACAGGATGGCAGACGCCTCCTGCAGCGAGATCGCATCGCGCGTCGCGAAGGCGGCCGCCCAATCGCTCGCGAGGCGGCTTGCGGCGGCCGCCACCGCCGGCGGGCGCGCGCACTCGAACAAGGCGTCGGTCAGCCGCCAGAAGCGCGGCAGCGGCACGCTCGGGCTATTCTGACCGCGAAAAATCTGCAGCATCTCCGCGCACAAGGTCTGCCCAATCGAAAAACTGTAGCCGCGCGCGAGATCCCCGATCAGCGCCAGCACGCCTGACACCGGCGCAAGTGCGGCCGCGCCAAGCGACAGGCTGCCGCCACGTCGGCAATCTTCATAGACAAGCGTGCGCCCGGCATAGGTTTGGCCCGGCGATCGCGTCGCCCCCCGCCCAGTATGCCGTTCGAATTCGACCTCGATCCGCTCGATCGCTGCCGCGACGCGATCGGCGTCCCCGGCGCTCGCCGCCAAACTGCCCAGCAGGGTGTCGAAATGCGCGAAAAGCGGCGATGGCGGCGCCTTGGCGGCGGGGTCGTGCGCCACCGCGACGGGCACGTCAGCCGCAAGGATACCGTCGTCGATCAACCGGTCGCACAGCCCATCCGGGTCACCGTCGGCATCGATGATCGCACGCCGGGGATGCCCGACCGCCGCGCGAAGACACTGCGCCTCGGCTGGCGTGACCGGCCGGACGTGCTCGGGCCCGATCAGGCGGTGACCATCCAGACGCAGATGCGCCGCCAGCGTGAGTGGCGCGGCGGCGCGGGCGTGCGGGCAGGCGTTGAGGATCGCCTTGACCGCCCAGGGTTCGAAACACACCCGCCGCGCATCGATCAGCCGATCGGCGGGAACGAACGCGCCAGCCGCATCCGGTTCGAGCCTTGCCCACCCAAGTGGCCCGAAAAAGCCGATCGTATCGTTCTTGGCAGTGTAGCGCTGCACATAGCGGGCAAAGACACGCAGCGACTGGCGCGCCTTTTTGTCGAGCGGTGCATCTTCGGTCAGTCGATCCAGCGCGGTGACCAACATCCGCCGGTTCTGCCACGCCACGGCTTCGCGCAGCAGCGGCGATCGTGCCGCCTTGACCGCATCCGCCGCGCTGCCAAGCGCCTTTTCCGAAAAGGAAAACGGCAGCCCTGCACCCCGCACCAGGCCGATCGGCCAAAGCGTCCACCCCTCCGACAGCGGCACTCTCATAGGGCGAGCGCCGTCGTGTACCCATATCCGTCAGGGAAGTCGGTCATCACATGGCCTTCGGCATCGGGCGCATGGCGGATGCCAGTTCCCACGTTGCGCCCGCCGATCATGAAGCTCGATGTCTCGACCCGACTTTCGACCCATTCGAGGTGCTCGCCATCGACCAGCACGGGAATCCGCGCCTTGGGCATGGAGACGTAGCGCTGCGCGACATAGCCGGGGCCGCGCGTCGCGCGCGATACGCGACGCACCCAATCGGTGGGCGTGCGCGCGATGCCCGGATGCGTATCCTTGCCGTCGAACGCGCGCTTTATGACCCAGCCGGCCTGGTCAGCCTCATACCATCCCGGCAGGTTTCGGGACGGATGCTCGGTATGCGCCACGTCGAACGCGAAGCCGTCCGCCATCGTCCGGCGCGGCCCCAGCGCCCCGAGCCGCGGCAGCGCGCCCTTGTCCATGAGCAGCCCGGCCAGCGGCTTCACGATCGCGACACTGCCGATGCGCGCGCCGCGAAAACGATGGAACGGGCCGCCGGGCGCAAAATGCTCGGGCTGATCCAAAAAGCTCGTGTTGACGGTAATCAGCACCACGGCGTCGATCGCGGTTCCGTCACTGGCAAAGATCGGTTCCCCCGATCGATCGAGCGCGATGCCGGTCTCATCGACGATCCGCACCGACAGCCCCGCCGCCTCGAACTGCTGCACGCCGAAATCGATCTGGCGGAACACCCGCTCGGGAAATCCGCGCAGCTCGGCCAGTTCCGCCGAATGGGCGAGGAAGGCGATCGTGGGCCGCTCCACCGGCCGCGCGGCACGACGAACCGCGGCGATGTAGCGTTGAAACGGCCGCGGATGATAGCGGGCGCGGTGCAGGCCCATGCGCCGAAGCACCGGATGCCTCGCCCAATATTGCGCGGTCCATTCGGTGTAGGCGATGCTGACCAATATGCCATTGCCGAAATTGATTTCGGACAATTGGTAGCGGTCCTCGAACAGAAATCCATCCGGCCGATAATGGCTGTGGAAGAAGGGACTTTCGCAGCCGGCCGCAACGTCCAGCGCGCCCTCCAACGCCGGGCCGAACGGGTAGCTCTGCTCCATCCCCCCCGGCTTTGTCGACAGATCGCGGATGTCGCGGCGGAGCAGCTCCATTGCGCGATGGAACGCCGTGCCGACGAAGCGCAGGCGATCGGCCGGCAGCAACATCGGCCTGACCGCCCATCCCGCGCCATCGATGGTAACGATCCCGGCCTCCCGCGCCCGAGCGTGGAAGGCCTGGGTGTAATCGCGCACCTCCGATACGTGCGCTGCCAGCAGTCGGTCCGCTTCGTCGGTCAGCTCCCGGAGTTCGGGCATCCGGGACGACGTCGCGATCAAACCGGGCGATCCTTGCCGGGGTCGGCCGTAATGTCCCCGACGGTGGCGTCGATCGGGAACAGACCGACATACCCCTTGACCGTCGCTGCGGATGCCAGCGTCGGCTGGTTACCCGCACCTTTGATGACGGGCGTGAGCGCTGCCGTGCCCGCCTCGATGTAATTGCCCACCGTCGCCCAGCCGATGATCGGCAGGAATCCGGCCAGCCCGCGATCCTCATAGCGGACGCCGATCTTCAACCCCATGTTGCGGTCGCTAAGCCCGGTGATCATCGGATTTGCCCGGGTCCGTCCGGGCGTTGCGCTACTCGTCGCCAGATCAGTCTCGCGAGCCGTGCTTTTCTTGACCATTGTCATTCTCCTCACGTTGCGCGCCCCACCAGCGCTTCCATTTGGCGGTCACCCGCCTCGGTCAGTTCGTCCTCGTCGGTGAGCTTGAAAAAGGCGATCGACAGTCGCTGTCGTTCGGTGAGCACCGCGCGATGCGGCGTCGAGACATAGGCACCATCCGTCCAATGCGAGAGCAGGTCGCCGATGTTGATCAGATAGTCGCCAAGCCGACCCGCCGGTGGCCGCAGCCAACTGCCGTCGCGCATCCGGACTTCGATCCCGGGGATGGTATGGGTCAGCAACGTCACGAGCGTACCGTCCTGATGCGCACCCATGCCTTGGCTGTTGGCGAAGTCGGGACGCATCGCCGGATAGGAATGACACCGCATCGAATCCGCCGATTGCGAGATGCGATCGGTGAAGAAGCCCTTGGGTTTCCCCAGCCCCACTTCGAACAGCCCGGTCACGACATTGGCGAGCGTCCAGGTGTGGCGGAAATAGGCCACCAGCGCCTTGCGCATCTCTGCGCCGAACGGACCCGGCGGAAAGGGCAGCGCCCGCGCATCATCAAGCGCCACCCGGCCGAGACTGAATTTCTCGACATAATCGGCGGGCTTGCCTATCTCGCCCATGTACGCGAACGCATTCTCCTCCAGCATCCCGCTGTATCCGTAGGGCGTGTAGCGATCGTCCGGCAGCGTTCCTTCAGCGAGCCGGCACGCGTCCTTCACATGGGCGGGCAGTGCGACGAACTCTGCCAGCACGTCGAAAGCGTCATCGATCACGGCGTCCGGGATGCCGGTGCCGGTCACCACGAAGAAACCGATCTCGCGCGCCGCCCGGTCGACTTCGCGCGCGACCGCCAGATAGCCGAGCGGATCGTCTCCGCGCGCGGGCGTCAGGTCGATGATGGGAATAGCGGCAGCGCTCATCGCGGGGCCTCGTCTGGCATATCGACTTCCCTCAAGAAGGCCGCGATGCGACCGATCGCGCGATGGCCCGCCGAAAGCCGCGCATAATATTGGTGCCAGACATGAATCATGCCCGGCCATTCCTCCAGCGTCACCGGACTGCCAGCGGCGCGCGCGCGTGCCGCGAAGTTCGCTGCGTCCGACTGCAGCGTCTCGCGCTCGCCAACCTGGATCAGCATGGGCGGCAGGCCGGACAGATCACCGAACAACGGCGAAAGCCGCGGGTCGCGTCGATCCGCGTCACCGGCGTAAAGCCCGGCGAGCTTGCACGCGAGCGCATGGTCGATCATCGGATCGATCGCCGCGCGGCTGCGATAGGTTTCGCCCGCGCAGCTAAGATCGGTCCAGGGCGACAGGACGACCGCCGCGCGCGGCAATGCCATCTGCGCATCGCGCAAAGCGATCAGCGTCGCGAGCGCCAGCCCGCCACCCGCGCTGTCGCCCATCACGACAAGGTCCTGCGGCTTGACGCCGGAATCATACAGCGCCCCGACTGCGGCGATCGCATCCTCGATCGCGGCGGGAAACGGATGTTCCGGGGCCAGCCGATAGTCGAGCTGGACCATGCGGAGGTTGGTGGCGCGCGCCAGTTCGCCGATCAGCCCGCGGTGGCTGAGCAGCGATCCATAGACGTATCCGCCGCCGTGCAAATAGAGACCGGTGCCAGCAGATCCGCCGGCCGGCCCGACTAGCGCCTCGGCCGGCCTTTCCCCCAATCGCATCGCCGTGACCGCAATGTCCGCCGCGAGCGGGGTCGCCTCCGCTTCCATCGCCGCACGCTCCGCCGCAAGGCCGTCCGGCCAACCCGCAGCGGCGAGCGCCTCGATCAACGCGGCGATCTCCTGGCTTTCCGCGACGGGATCGATCGTCGGCAGGGTCATGACGCCACCGCCGCCAACTGGCGCAGAAACGACGCGCGTTCGCCGTCGGCGAGCGCGAGCGCCCACCCGATCCGCCCCCTTCCGCTCGACACGTTAACGATGCGCGAGGTGGTCGATCCCCGCAGCAGAAAGCCGTTCTCCGCCGTGCCGTAGAGATAGAGACCGTAGACAATGTCATGGACTTGCAGCGGCTCCCCCGGCGCGTGCGGCATCGCCAGCGTCTCCGGGGCGATCATGACCTGCGCGATCCAATGCTCCGGCGCGGCGGCAAGCGCGTCGCGCAGCGTTGCCGCCGGAGTCTCGGCGCCGATCAGAATGCCCGCACCGCCAAAGGCCTGCCGCGTTTTGAAGATGAGGTCGTCGCGGCGCGCCACCAGTGGCTCGATATCGGCGGCGGTCACCTGCCATGTCTCCGGCACGAAACTATCGAGCAGCGCCCCCTCGGCGGCAGTGCATCGCCCGGCGCGACGGGCATCCCACATGAGTGCGAGCCAGCCCTTATCCATGCGGATATCGGCTTCCAGCAGCGAAAAGACATGCGCGCCAGCACCGATCAGGCGGCGCAGGAAGGCCCCATCGTCGTCCATCTCCTCCATCATGAAGCCGCGGTGCACCAGCGTGCGCGCAGCCTCGGCGGGCACCAACCATGCGGGATCGAAACTGGTCTCGTCCGCGATATGCACCGGCAGGCCGCTGGCGCGGATAACGGCGGCCCGCATCCGATCATAGCTGATGTAGCCCTTGCCCGCCGAACCGCCGCCGACGCTCCAGTCGAGAATGACGATCCGCTCCGCACCGAGCCGACGCGCAGTGCTGGCGAGCAGGTCCGCAAGCTGATCGAGCGGACGTTCGGGCAGGCAGTCCGCGTCGAGCCCGAGCGCCAGGAACGTGTCGCGCCCCGCGTCGAAGATTTCCGCCCCGGCCACGCACGAATCCACGTTCATCTCGCAGCAGCGGAAACTCCCGTCGGCCAGCCGCAGCAGATCGAGCCGACCGACCAGATAGCGCGGCGCGACGAGTTCATCCCAGTGTACCAGGTCGCGCAGAGCCGGCGCGACATCGAAGCGATCGAGCAAGCCAGCGCGCCCCTCGGCCGCGATCAACTCCGCGATCAGGCGCGATTGCAGCGCGATCAAGCTCCGGCCGCGATCTCCAAGCGCCCGCACTTGGTCGGGCGCGCAAAAGATCGGACGAGGCAGCAATTCGAGGAGATAGCCTCCTTCCGCGACCAACTCCTCGCGGAGCCGCCGGGCCGTCGCGTCCGCCAGCACGCCGACATCGCCTGCGTCCAGTGCGGCGATCAGTGCGAGATTGTCGGCGGCAACATCCATTCTCAGGCGCCGATCTTGACGAAACGATCGAACGGCGCCGGCTCGTAATAATCGAGCGAGAGGTTTTCCCCGGCATAGTCCTTCGCTTCGACCATCGGGACGTCGTAATGGCCGTACCAGGCGACATAGTCGCCATCGCTCTCGAACTGATACTCGAAGTGCCGCAGCGGCCGCCGGGCCGGCTTGCTTTCGTCCTTGCGGAACGGCGCGGTGGCACCGTGCGCGACGCCGAACGCAACCTCGTTCAGCAGCAGGATCGCGATCATGTCGGTGTCGATGTCGATATCCAGCCCGACCGTATAATGATCGCGGATCTTTGCGTAATGCGCGGGCGAGATAACGACGTTGTAGTTGTTGGGGATCGCATCGACGACGTCGCTGGGTGGCACGGCATGATCGCGGCAATATCCGCGCACATCGCTCAGCAGCGGATGGCCACCCCCGATATTCTCGTTAAGGCCATAGATATTGGCGACGAACGGCGTCGCCGCGTCGAAATGCAGGCATTTCGAGGTCATGAACGCGCGGCTCTCGATCTTTTGGTCGTGCGAGAACCCGCCATTGAGATTGAAGCCGTCGACATCCATCGACGCCAGCGCCATCGGGCGATCGACGACGGTGAAGCGGCGAAAATCGATCCGCGCCATCGTGCCCCGGAACACCGACTCCAGCAGCGCGTAGGCGGTGTCGCGGTGGTCGCCGATGTCTAGCCCGTGACCGGCGAGGACATCGCGCGTCGCGTACAGGATCGCAAAGCCCGGTGTTCCGGTCAGATGCGCCGCGATCCGCTCGGTCAGGACATCCGGCTGTCGGGCATCGGGTCCATCGAGCGACACCGTATAGGCCGACAAGTCGACTGCGGCATCGCGAATGTTCCATTCGAGTGAGGTCGCCATCGATCGTCCTCCTTAAACCTGATCTGACACTGCATGTCGGTTGGTCGATCCGGCATCGAGACAGAGCACGATCTTGCCGACGTGCCCGCCGTTCTCGAGCCGGTCATGCGCCGCGCGCACCGCCTCGAACGGATGCACGCTGTCGATCACCGACCGAATCGCGCCGACCGCAACGCGGCCCATCCACCGCGAAAACGCGCGCGTCGCCAACGCCCGTTTCTCGGCGATCGGCAGCGATCGCAGGATCGTCCCGCGTACCGTGAGGCGCTTCAGAATGATCGGATCGACGTCGATTTCCCCGATCGTGCCACCGAGAATGCCCATCAGGATCAACGTGCCGCGATCGTTAAGCCGATCAAGATTGGCCCGCAGCGTCGTCGCGCCGGCCATGTCGACGATGAGGTCGAAGCCCCCGGCTGCCGCCGCGTCGCTGCTTTCGCCGGGAAACGCCGTCCCGTCGGGACGCACGACGTGGCGGGCGCCCAACGCTTTCAGACGATCGATCTTGGCCGGATCGCGCGTCGTCGTGACCACCTCCGCGCCCAGTTCCCGCGCGATCTGGATCATGATCGATCCCATGCCGCTCGCGCCGCCATGAACCAGCACCCGCGCGCCGGGCTGGACCGCGCCGATCTCGACAAGGTTGCTGTGCGCGACGATCAACGCCTCGGGCAGACCGGCCGCTTCCTGGAACGTCAGATGCGGCGGAATTTCCACCGCGAGCGCGGGGTCGACTGCGGCGATTTCGGCATAGCCCCCGCCATCGACCAGCGCCATGACGCGCGCGCCCGCCGCGAAGCGCCCGGTCGGATCGGCCGACACCACCGTCCCGGCGATCTCGACCCCGAGCGTGTCGGGTGCCCCGTCGGGCGCCGGCCATTCGCCGTCGCGCTGATACAGATCGGCGTGATTGAGCCCGCTCGCGCGCACCGCGACCAGCATTTCGTGGGCGCGCGGACACGGCACCGGCCACGGCTGCAGCCGCAGCGCAGCGGAACCCGGCCCGCCCGATACCCGCACGGCGCGCATGACGGCCGGCTCAAGCATCGGCGGTCGCACGCGCGGGCGCGAGGTCGCGTTCCAGAATCGTGCTGAGCGCTTGCGCGAACCCGCGGATATCCGCCTCCGTATTGTCCGCGCGCAGCATGATGCGCAGTCCGGCGGCACCGCGCTTGACGATCGGAAAGAACACTGCCGAGCTGTAATAACCCGCTTCGAACAGGCGTGCCGAGGCGGACACGGCGCGGTCCTCGTCGCCGATCGCGATCACCTTCAACGGAAAGCCGTTTCCGGCCTGTTCGGTGGCGATCAGGGAATCGAACAGCGCCATGTTGCGGCGAAGCTGTGCCTGTCGGCGCGACAGTTCGGGCGAATCGTGCAGCTTCGACGACGCAATGCCCGCACCGATCCCGGGCACGTTGAGCCCCTGCGACCAGGCCAGCGGACCGCCGAAGCGCGTCAGGATATCCTCCTGCTCGGTCGGGCCCAGCATGATGACGCCGCCCGAACCGCCGAAGGCCTTGCCCAGCGACGCGACGATGATGGTGCGCTCGTTGACCTCGCGCATGATCGAGCGCGCATAGCCTTCGCCGTGCGTGCCGTGGAGCGAGAGCGAATGGCTGTCATCGATGAACAGGAACAGGCCGTAGCGATCCTGCAGCGCCAGCAGTTCGGCAATCGGCGCGACGCCCCCCATCGAATAGACGCCATCGCAGACATAGGCGACCGACTTGTGCGTGCGACAGGCATCCTCAATCTTTTCGAGATCGTTGTGCCGACACGCGATCACCTCGGTTTCATCGGCGCAGATCGGTCGGATATAATCCATCGAGAAGTGCGCGTGCCGGTCGAACAGCATCACCGGCGGCGTGCCATCGGAGCTCATATGACCGGAGGCGATGAGCGGGAGCACCCCCGCCGTCGCGGCCGAACTCGTCACGGCGGACAGACAGCGCGCGCCGAACAGCGCGGTCAGCCGGTCCTCGAATTCCTCCAGCAGGTTGAGGCGCAGCCGGATGCGCGAAATCGGCAGGTCAAGCGCGCCCGTCTGCCGGATCGCCGTGATGGCACCCTCCAGAATATCCGGATGGCTATGCAGGCCAAGATAGGAACAGGAGCACAGGTTGACGAATTCATGGCCATCGGACCGGCGCATGACATTCGGCGTCACATAATCCGCCCTGATATCGATGACGCTGTTCTGCTTCGAAATCTCCCAAGCGGGCGCTCCGTAACTGACAGCCGAGATACCGTTGCGGTGACTATGCATGGTCATTCCCCCCTTAAACGTGCAACCCGCTCACCCGATCAGATGTTGTAATGGTACGTTTTCAATCTCTGCACTTGCCGTTGTGATCGGCGGCAACGCGCCGAAACGACAGTTGATCGACCGTCGTCTGCACGTAGGTGGCGTCGGGCGCGGTCGACAGGCTCGCGAGCTTGAGCAACGTCAATTGCCCGGTCCGCAGGTCAAGGCAGCCGGCAAAGGCGATCGCCGGGCCGTTCTGCAGATTCTGGATCGCCGTCAGCCCGGTCGATTGCAGCGTCAGCCCGCTTGCGGCCGCATTGATGTCGGTCACGCCCTCGATCTGACACACCGTGCCGCCATTGCTGAGCGACCCCGACACCCAACCGAAGAGGTTGCCCGTATAGGGGTAGACGCGCAGGGTGAGGACGGTGGCACCGTCCGCCGTCGCCCAGGTTCCCGCCATCGGATCGGCCACGGCCGCCGTCTGAAGCGGCTTCTCGCTCGCCTCGCGCGGCGTGTCCGAAACACGCGCATAGGTCAGTTTGTCGATATAGGTCCCGGCCGCGCACAGCCCCGGAAACGCGCTGCTCGCAACCATCGCATGGGCCAGGACCAGCGACTCCTTGCCGTTCTGCAGGCTCAGCTGGCCACTCAACCCCGATGACCAATTCCAACTGGGATCGCCCTTCCCACCGGCGATCGAATGCCAGGCGATGGCGAGCGCGACCGCTTGACCGGCCGTGGTGGTCGGGTTTGCGTTCTGCTGAAACCCGATCACGCGATATTCGCCGGTCGACCCGGTCGAGGAACTGTACGTGCCGAAGACGAGCCCGCCGCCGTACACGGACAGGTCCATGATCGAACCATATTCGTTCTGCCAAACACCACCGAGCGTCATGATCCAATTTCTCCTTGAGCGGACGAATCCGCCGCGTTCATTCCATGGTTTTGCCGCGAACGACGTCGCGCGCGTCCAGTTCACGGTCGAGCCGCGCCGGGGGCGTGATGATCGCGGGGTAGCCCGGCTTGTTGAAAACCCACATGCCGCTCGGCGCGAGCGAGAAACGATTCCCGCCGCATTGCACGACGCGATATTCGTGGATCGTGTAGCAATATTCCATGACCACCGAGCCGACGAGCACGAGGTTGGTCAGCCCCAGCGGCTGGAATTGCGGCAGCGTCTTGCCCCGGTCGGGTCCGGCCTGGATGGTCACGTTGTAGATGTTCTGCGGGATCGTGATCGAACCGCCGTTGGGGAAGACCATGCGGACCGGTGGATTCCCCTGCGCTTTGATCTGCGCCAGGGTCTGGTTCATGATCGCATCATCGCCCTTGAATTGCGACGAGCCGGAATCGAGCGCGAACTGCACCTTCTGCGCGACCAACTGGTTGCCGACCCAATATTGCGACATGTCGGCCGACCACAGATACTCGACGCCGGCGAACGCCGTGTACGGCGTCCACGGCAGAAACATCCCGGTCGTGAATTTGTTCGGATCAAACCCGCCCATCAGGCAGGATCCGGCCGAGGTGTTTCCGTTCCAGTCGAACGACACATAAGGGTATTGGGGAGAGATCATTCCCCGGTTCATCATCTCCTGAATGATGAACGTCGTGTCGCCCTGTTTGTACGGGCTGCCCGACGGAATGCCGATACCCCCGTCCCAATCGAGCTGGGCGAATTGCGGCCCGGAATAATCGGCCGACAGATACAGGACGAGCGGCAGCGATTGCCCGTTGGGCAGCGCCAGGACATCCTGCCCGGTCTCGACTTGCATCGTACCCCAGGGTCCGAAGCTGAAGGGCACCTGGATACAATCGACCCAGGAGTAAGTGCTCGACTTCTGATAATCGAACCGTCCGCCGCTATAATGCTGGCAACTGGTCGGGGCGCAGAGCGTCGAGGTCGTCCACACCATGTTGGTGCCGGTGTCGATCGCGAACTTCAGCGTCTGGCCGGGCGTTCCCAGCGTGGTCTGCGTGTACCACGGGCTGGCACCGTTGTTCTGATACGGGCCACGTTGCATGTTGAACAGGACACCCGATGTCGGGGCGGCGGGTTGCGACATTGCACTTCTCCTTCTTGTCGTGTGCCTTCCCCTCAGAGAGGCAAAGCGGTCACGTTCCAGGGATGATGAGGACGCACACCGGCCTGTTCCGCGCGCGCGGCGGTGTCGTTGAACGGGGTGTCGGGCAGGGCGATCAAGCGCATCGTTGACCGCCGCTATTGCTTGGTGAATGTTTTGCGGGCGATCGTCGTCTCGACATAGGTCGCGTCGGGCGCGGTCGAGCTGGAATTCTGGTTCAGCAGCGACAGAACCCCGCTCGACAGGTCGAGTGTCCCCGCCAGCGATACCGCCGGCCCACCAGCGTCGCTGGGCAATCCAACGATCGACACCGACTGCAAACCCAGCCCGGCCGATGCGGCATTGATGTCGGTCACGCCGTAAAGCAGCGAGGGACCGCCGTTCCAGATCAGCTTGCCAAAGACATAGCCGAATGCGTTGCCGGGATATGGGACGACCGACTGAATCAGCAGGGCGGTACGATCCGGCGCATACCAGCTCCCGACGAGCGGATTGTCGGCAAGCACCTCCCCGGCCGGCAGCGGGTCACCCGCGATCTCGCCCTGCGCACCGACACGCGTATAGATCAGCTTGTCGATATAGGTGCCCGCCTGCGCCAGACCGGGGAAGGCGACCGACGCGACCATCGCATGGGACAGTACAAGCTGTTCGCCCGATGCCTGGATGCTCAATTGTCCGCTGAGACCCGAAACCCAATGCCAGCTATTATCCGGCGGCCCGGCCACCACCGAATGCCAGTCGATCGCAAGAGCGCAGGGCTGGCCGCCCGACGACGTTGGCTCCCCACTCGCCTGATACCCGACCACGCGATACTCGCCGGTGGAGCCGGTCGTCGATTCATACTTGCCGACGATGAGGTTTGAATCGGCAAGCGACAGCGTCATTCGCGAACCGTATTCATTCTCCCATATACCGGCCAAAGACATTTTAGCTCCCCGTCAAGCAAGATATTGTCGTTCGCGCCGCGAATGCATGTCTGTTATTTGCGTATAGGGTGTCGGACTTGGTTCGCCTTATCAAGCTACACGATCGGGTAGTATTCCGCCCTCCTGCGAACTGCCGCCTACTCGAATAGGACAGGCGGCGGGAGTTGCAACGCAGCGCCTTTCAGTTCAATCTCTTGGGCATAGCGATGAACAGCGCTCGACCACCTCGGGTCGGGACAATCGCGACACCCGATTTACGGCGCGAAGTCAGGATGACCATGCACCAGGCAAGGCCGGAAACCGAAACCGACACGATGCTTCAACTCAAGCTGGAAGCACCCCGGCAGCCGCCTTCGATCGTAGAACGTCCTCGCTTGCTCTCGGCGCTTTCGGCTTTGTCCGGTGCCCGGGTCATTTTACTGTCTGCGCCTGCCGGGTTCGGGAAGACGACGACGCTCGTGCAATGGCGCGATCATCTCCTTGGCGCGGGCGAACTGGTCGGGTGGCTGACGCTTGACGAAAGTGATGCCGAGCCCCGCCAATTGATCGCCGACCTTATCCGCTCGGCCCAGGCCGCGGGCGTCGACACCGGAGAACTGACCGCTCAGGCCAAAATGGGGTTGGTCGAATTCACGCTCGACAGCGTATTTCGGCAATTCAGCGAGCTCCTGCGTCGGCAGCCGCGCCGCGTCAGCTTTATCATCGACGACTATCACCGCATATCGAGCAAGGAGATCGATCAGGCGATGGAGCGGTTCATCGTCGTCCTGCCGAGCAACGTCAGGCTCTTTATAAGCTCGCGGGCACGGCCGAATTTCGACGTGCCGCGTCTCTTGGTCACCGGTGCCGCCGCAGAAATCGCCAGTGACACCTTGCGCTTCACCGACCAGGAATCGCGCGATCTGCTGGACGACGTGTTCGACGATGACGAGCTGACCCGGCTGATCGGCGAACTCGAAGGCTGGCCGGTCGCGCTCCAGCTCGTCAAGCTGGTGTCGCTGCAAGGACCGAGCGCGCCGAACCCGCTCGCGCGCCTGACCGCGCGCGGCGGGCACCTGTCGGCCTATCTCAGCGACACGATTCTGAAAGGTCTGCCCGACCACGTCGTCGATTTCCTGCTGCAAACGTCGATCCTGGAAAAGTTCAACGTCGATCTTGCCGATCAGGTGCGCGCGAAGACCGACAGTTGGCAGATCCTGGAGGCGCTAGCCCCGCTCCAATCGCTGCTGACCTCGCTGGATGCGGACAGCGCCTGGTTCCGCTATCACCATCTGTTCGCGGAATATCTGCAAGGGCAGCTCCGATTACGCCGCCCCGGCGAGGCCGCGATCCTGCACCATCGCGCCTCCACCGCCTTCGAACGGCTCGGCCTGCTCCCCGAAGCCGTCTGGCATTCCCAGATGGCAGGCGATCTCGGCCGCTGTGCCGCGCTTATCGAGCAAGCGGGCGGCTGGCGGCTGGTGTTGTTCGGCGGCATGAGCCAACTCGCGCGGCTCCTCTCGCATGTGCCGGCCGCCGAGCGGCTGGCGCATCCCCGGCTCGTGCTGGCCGAAGCCTATCTGGCGCTCAAGGAAGGGGATCTGCCGCGCGCGCGCGCCAATTTCGATCTCGTCAGCGGCGATGTGTTCAACCCGTCGAACAGCTGGGGCAGTCTGGACGATTATGCGCGCGACGCCTTGAATGTAGGCACTTTGATCAGAACTTATGACGACAACACGATCGATCCCGCCTTTCTCCGCTCGTTCGACGATATCCGCACCGCCTATCCGGACGCCGATGGCCTGACGCGCGGCGTGCTGGATTGCGCCGGTGCGGTCTCGGCGCTGTGCCTCGGCCAGCTGGACCACGCGGAAACCCTGGCGCGGGATGCGATGACGGCGATGCGGTCGGTCAATTCGGTGCTCGGGCTGAACTACAGCTTCCTCCACGCCGGCCTCGCCTGCCTGTTTCGCGGCGAGGTCCGGGCCGCCTCCGCTTACCTGACGCAGGCGCGCAACATGGCCGAGGAGAATTTCGGCGTGGACAGTGGCCTGAAGGCCGTGTCGGACGTGTTCCTCTACACGCTTCGCGCGTGGCGCGGCGAGCTGGCGTCACTCGACGCCCCCGCGCTCGAAAGCGCGTTTCGCCATGTGTGCGACTATGATGGCTGGTTCGACGTCTACGCCTCCGGCCTCGACACGCTGTTCTGGCTCGCCTGGACGGAAAACGACGCGCCCGCGATGGAGCGGATCATTGCCACGGGCGCGGGCATCACCGACGCGCGGCAATTGGAGCGCCTGCGCGCGCTCGTCGATGCGCAGCGTGTCCTTTTGCTGTGCGAATCCCCGCGGCGCGAACGATCGCCGCGCCTGGTGAGCGATCTTCACCACCGCTACCCGCAAGGCCGCTGGCGCGACGAGCCCGCGCGCTGGCGTCCCTATCAGAACGTCGGCCATGCCCTGGCGCTATGGCATCTGCGCGACCACCCGGACTTGGCGAGCGCGATCGCGGCCGATCTGCTGGACTGCGCGCGTGCCTATGGCAGCCGACTCTTCGAGGTGCGGGCGCTGCTGCTCGCCGCACTCGTCGCGCATCACCGCGGCGACGATGCGCTCGCGATCGATCGCATGGCGGCGGCGACCGCGATCGCAGCGCCCGAGGGCATCGCGCTGCCCTTTCTCGAACAGCCCTCGCTCAAACCGCTCCTCCTGAAAATCCGCAGCGATTGCTGGCAGGAAGGCCGTCGGCCGATCGAGGCGGCGTTCCTGGCGCACGTCGCGGAGCTCTTCGCACGGCGCAAGAGCGTCACGCCGTCGCGCGCGATGCTGACCGTTCGCGAGCATGACGTCATGCGCGAACTGGCCAGGGGTTCGACCAACAAGGAAATCGCGCGGGCGCTCGACATGACGGAGCATACCGTCAAATTTCACCTGAAGCGCGTTTTCGCAAAGCTCGGGGTAGACCGGCGTGCACATGCGCTGGACCTGTTCCGGGCAAACGGTGCCGCCCTCTGACGTGATCCGGTCGGGCCCCTCGCCTGCCCATCTGGGCAGGTCGAAACAACAATAACCAAAATGGAGCTACTCCACCGCGCGGATTGCCAGGCCGCGGCGGATCACAGATTTCAATAGCATCGTTGCAAGGGGGGCAGAGGCGATGGCGCAAGTTCGGATCTCACGGTTACTGGTATGCGCATCGGCGCTCGCGCTGACCACCGTCGGTACTGCGGCCCAGGCGCAGTCGGCGCCGCCCGTCGCGACCGATGGCCAGGCGCGCGCGACCGAAAGCGACGATATCGTCGTCACCGCGCGCGGCCGGGGCGAAGCGCTTCTCGCCGCCCCCATCTCGGTCACCGCCTTTTCCAGCCAGGCGATCACCGACGCCCGGATCAAAGCCGTGTCGGACTTCATCGGCATCACCCCGAACATCTCGATCGCGCAATCGCAGAGTGCCGGCACCTCGTTCGTCACCATTCGCGGCATTTCGCAGGTCCGAAACGGCGAAAGCCCGATCGCGGTCGTCACCGACGGCGTCCAGCAGGTCAGCGCTCGCCAGTTCACCAGCGACGTTTTCGACGTTCAACAGATCGAGGTCCTGCGCGGGCCACAGGGCGCGCTCTATGGCCGAAACGCGATTGGCGGGGCGATCGTCATCACGACCAAGCAGCCGACCAACGATCTGCGCTTCAACGCGCAAGCATCCGCCGGAAACGGCGAAGACTTTCGCGGCGATGCTTCGATTTCCGGCCCGATCGTGCGCGACAAACTGCTTTTCCGCATCGCCGGCAGCGCACGGAGCTTCGGCGGCCTGCTCAACAACGTGTTCCTGAACCAGACCGCAGATATGGTCCGTGACGCCAACGTGCGCGGCCAGTTGAAGGCGTTCCTGTCCGACAACCTCACGGCGGATCTCAAGGTCGGCTACAGCAACACGCGCGGCATCGGCCTCCCGTTTCAGTATCAGCCCGCCAAATTCCTGCCCAATAGCTGCCTCGTCGATCCGGCAAACCCGTTCGGCGGCCCGGCCCCCGATGCCAATCGGGTCAATCGCAATTTCTGCGCCAACAACCGCGGCTACAACCTCCGCACCCTGTTCGACGCGTCGTTGCGCCTGGTGTGGAAGGCGGATTGGGGCTCGATCGCCAACACCTTCGCGGTGGTCAACACGTCCGAAAACACGACGGGAGATCAGTTCCCATACTCGGCCAGCCGCAACGTCTTCGGCGTGACCGACGGGACGCAGACGCAGTATGAAACAGTGCGGACGTGGCAGAACGACTTCCGCATTGCGTCGAACGACACCGCCACATTTCGTTGGATGGTCGGCGCTTATTATCTGAAGACCACGCGGTTCATCTCGTCGACGACGGGCTTCGACAACGGCCTGGGCATCATCAACATCTATCGAACGCCGCAATATACCAGCCCGATCAACCCGACGCTGTCGTTCCTCGCCGATGACAATCGCAACCACGCTTATGCGTTCTTCGGCAATCTGGCGTACGATGTCACCGACAAGCTGACGGCGGAATTTGCCTATCGTTACGATATCGACCGCCGTCGCCAGATCATCAGCCCGCTGAGCAGCGCCGGGGTCCCGGCCGGATGCACGACGGCATCGTCCGCAGCCTGCGCGCGCAACACCACCTTCCGCAAGGGCCAGCCCAAGGTCACGGTAACGTATAAGCCGTCATCCGACGTCACGCTCTTCGCGGACTATGGCATCGGCTTCCGCTCGGGTCAGTACAACCAGAGCGGTGCGGCCGCCGCCGCGCAGCTGCCAGGCGTGTTCGATCTGGTCCGGCAGGAAAGCGCCTCGACGGTCGAGCTTGGGATCAAGAGCAAGCTGCTGGGCGGCAAATTGCGGATCAATGCGACCGGCTTCTACACCCGCGACAACGACCCGTTCTATTTCGTGTTCGTCGGCGCGGTGGGCGCGCAAATCCTGGTCAATATCGACAAGGTCGATCTGTACGGCGGCGAAATCGAGGCGACGCTGACGCCGATCAAGGGTTTGGATCTGTTCGCGAACTACGGCTACACCCATTCGGAGATCAAGCAGTTCGCGTTCAATCCGGCAGCGGTCGGCAATTGGGCACCGTATATCCCGCGCGATAGCGGTGCGATCGGCGCGCAATACCGGTTCGCTGTTTCGCCGGACCTCAACCTGTTTGGCCGTGGCGAGATCGAACATCATGGCAAGCAATATTGGGATCCGGAGAACGCGACCGCCCGATCGGCCTTTCAACTGATCAACCTCAATGCCGCTATCGAAACCGCCAACGGTCGCTGGAGCATCAACGGCTTCGTCCGCAACCTCGCCGACAAGCGCTACAATGCCGAGTTCGTCAGCGGCGGTTTCGTCCAGCCGGCGCAACCCCGCACCTACGGCATCGGAGTTCGAGCCAGCTTTTAGAAGGTCGAGCCCATGCACACGCCTCAGGAAAAGCCGGTCACCTCCCCGCTCAAGCTGCCGTGGGTAAACCCGATCAACCTGCCACGCGCGTAGCCGCAGCCTTTGTGTTCGACGCATAATGAACCCGCGCCCACGCCGGTTCGACCATTGGGGAGTAAATCTGTGCGCGCAGCCAGCGACGTCGGGGGAACCTTCACGGACCTCGTCTTCTATTCCGTGGACGCGCAGACCGGCGTTCCGGGGCCAATCCAGATCGCCAAGGCCGACACCACCCCGCCCGTGTTCGAAGAGGGCGTGATCAACGCGATGACGAAGGCGGGGCTGACGCCTGCGGCACTGGATTTCTTCGCGCACGGTTCGACCGTCGTCATCAACGCCCTGACCGAACGCAAGGGCGTCAAGACCGCGCTGATCACGACGAAGGGATTTCGCGACGTCCTGGAGATTGCGCGCGGCAATCGACCCGACCTGTTCAATTTCGTGTTTAAAAAGCCCGAACCGTTCGTGGAGCGCTATCTGCGCGCCGAACTGACCGAACGCACGACGTTCAAAGGCGACGTCACCACCCCGGTCGATCTCGCGCCGCTCCCGGCCCTGCTCGATCGCTTCCGCGCCGACGGGGTCGGCGCGATCGCGGTGTGCTTCCTCCACGCTTACGCCAATCCCGATAATGAGCGTCGCGCCGCCGAGGCGATCCGCGCGGCCTGGCCGGAGATCCCGGTGCTCGCATCGCACGAGATCAGCCGCGAGTGGCGCGAATATGAGCGCACCAACACGACCGTCCTGTCGGCCTATGTGTCACCGATCGCCCGGTCGTACATCGACTCGCTCCAGCGCAAATTGGCCGAGGGCGGGTTCACCGGCACGCCGTTCATGATGCAGTCGAACGGCGGAATCGCCACCGTCGAGGCGGCCAAGCGTAACCCCATCACGATGGTGGAATCGGGACCGGCAAGCGGAATCTACGCCGCCGCCTATCTCGGGCAACGGATCGGCGAGCCCAATCTCATCGTGCTCGACATCGGCGGGACAACGGCGAAATGCACGCTGATCGAGGATGGCCAGATCAAGGTTTCGACCGACTATTATATCGAGCGTGACGGCAAGAACCCGGGATATCCGGTGCAAACGCCGGTTTCGGAAATCGTCGAGATCGGCAATGGCGGAGGCTCGATCGCCTGGATCGACGCCGGTGACAAGCTGCACGTCGGCCCGCAGTCGGCAGGCGCCCGGCCCGGACCCGCCGCCTATGGCCGGGGCGGTGCCAAGCCGACCACGACCGACGCCAATCTCGTGCTGGGGCGGATCGACCCGACCAGCTTCGCCGGGGGCGAGATTGCGCCCGACTGGGAGGCGATCGATGCGGCGTTCGCACCGCTGTGCGCGCGGCTCAACCTGTCGAAACAGGAACTGGCGCGCGGGGTCGTCCGCATCGCCAACGCCAACATGACCACCGCCTTGCGGCTGGTCTCGACGAACAAGGGGTATGACCCCCGCGATTTCGCTTTGATGGCCTTTGGCGGCGGGGGCGCGATGCACGCCGTTGCCCTCGCGCGCGAGTTGCGCGTGCCAAAGGTCATCATCCCGGTCAATTCCGCCGTCTTCTCGGCATGGGGGATGCTGCTGACCGACCTGCGTCGCGACTATATCCGCACCCGGCTGACGCCACTGGTCGCCGACACCCTTGGCCAGGTCCGACAGGTCTTCGCCGAGATGATCGAGGCAGCCCGGCTGGAGGTGGCAGAGCAGCCCGACGCCGCGCTGCTTCAGATCGAATATCGCGCCGACCTGCGCTACGCCGGCCAGGAACATACCGTCAGCGTGGCGTTCCCGATCGACGCGCCCGATCCCGTCGCCACCGCGATCGAGACCTTCCACGCCGCGCATGAGAAGCGCTATACCTACCGGCTCGAAGCCGCCGTCCAGCTCGTCAATTTCCACATCATCGCGACCCTCCCGGTCAACAAGCCCGACCTTGGCGATCGTGCCGTCACCGGGGTCGCGGTCGAAACCTGCATCATCGGCCAACGCACCGTCGATTTCGACGAGGATGGCGAGCATGAAGCGGTCATCTACGACGGTCTAAAGATGGAGCCGGGCATGACGCTCAGCGGACCGGCGGTGATCCAGGAGCCGTCCGTCACCCTGCCGATCCCGCCGGGCAGCCGCGTCGAGGTCGATCGCTTCGGCGGTTATCATGTGCATGTTCAATCGGCTCGCGGAGTGGACGCATGACGAACGATTCCTTCACGCAGGACATCATCAAGGATGCGCTGGTCGCGCTGGGTGCCGAGATGTTCAACGCGATGCTCCGCACGTCGATGAGCCCGATCATCTACGAGACGACCGACTTCGCGGTCGGTGCGACCGACGCGCAGGGCAACCTTCTGGCGCAGGGCAATGGCGTGACGGGATTTCTCGCCACGCTGGACACCGCGGTGCAGAGCACACTGCAGCGCTGGCCGCGCGATCGGATTCGGCCCGGCGACATCTTCGTCACCAACTCTCCCTATGAAGGCGGCGGCACGCATCTGTCCGATGTCGTGATCATCTGTCCCGTCTTCATCGCCGATCGCCTGATCGCCTGGACCGTCAACAAGGCGCATTGGACCGAGGTCGGCGGCACCTACCCCGGCAGCGCCACGACCGCATCGACCGACATTTTCCAGGAAGGCCTCCACCTGCGCTTCGTCAAACTGTTCGACGAAGGGCGGATCAACGAGGCGCTGGTCGAGGTCATCCGCACCAACGTCCGGCTTCCCGACAGCACGATCGGCGATCTGCACGCGGGCGTGGCGGCCTGTCGCGTCGGCGCGCGGCGCATCGTCGAACTGGCGGAGAAATACGGGGTCGACGAACTGGTCGGCGCGATGGACGCCTTGCTCGAATATGGCGAGCGGATGACGCGCGAGGAACTGCGCAAATTGCCAAAAGGCGTCTTCACCGCGGAAGACGTGATCGAGGAAGACGGTCACGGCAACGGCCCGTTCGCGGTCAAGGTGCGAGTCACGATCACCGACGACAAGATGATTGCCGACTTCACCGGGTCCAGCCCGCAGGCGGTCGGCCCGATCAACATGAGCTATGCGGGCCTCATCACCGCGGCGCGGTGCACGTTCAAGGCCGTCACCAACACCGACATTCCGGCAAACGGCGGTTGCTTCCGCGCACTCGAGGTGATCTGTCCGCCGGGAACGATCCTCTCGGCGAGCAGCCCGGCGCCGGTCTCCATCTACTATGAATCGATGCTCGCCGCGATCGAGGCGATGTGGAAGGCGCTCGCCCCGTTGATGCCGCACAAGCTGCCGGTCGGCCACCAACGCACCGTCGGGGCGACGTTCATTTCCGGTAATCACCCCGATACCGGCGAGCTGTTCGTGATGGGCGAGCCGCTCGTCGGCGGCTGGGGTGCGACGATCGACCATGACGGGAGCAGCGGCCAATTCTGCGCGGCCAACGGGGAGACGTTCAACATCCCGATCGAGCTGGCGGAAAGCCGCTACGGGTTCGAAATCGACCAATATGCGCTGCACGACGAAGACGGTGGGGCAGGCGAGTATCGCGGCGGCAAGGGCGTCATCCTCGACTATCGCGTGACCGCGCCCGAAGCATTCCTCACCTATTCGGCGACCCGCACCACCTCGCGACCGTGGGGGATGAACGGCGGCAAAGAGGGATCGCACAACCGCGCGGAAATCCTGCGGCGTGACGGCAGTGTCGAGCGCCATTCGATGATCACCGGCGCGCGGGCGGAGCGCGGCGAGACGTTCCGCCTGATCAGCGCAACCGGCGGCGGCTATGGCGATCCACGACGGCGCAACGCGGCGATGCTCGACGCTGATGTCCGGGACGGATACGTTACCCCCGAACAGGCGCGCCGCGACTATGGCGCCGAACGCTATGTGGAGACGGTCAAATGACGATCGGAGGCTCGACGGCCGAGGCCGAACTGGCAGCGATGAAGCGCTGGGAGGACGAGGCACCGGCGATCGGTACGGCTGAACGCGACGCGCGCCTCGAACGCGTGCGCGCGGTGATGGGCGATCAAGACGTCGATGCCTTGCTCGTGAGTGCGGGCGCGAGCCTCAACTATTTCACCGGTGTCGGCTGGGGCATGATCGAGCGTCTGGTTGCCTTGATCATCACCCCCAAAGGCAAGCCGGCAATCGTCTGTCCCGCATTCGAGGCAGGGTCGTTGATGCCGATCCTGGCGATCGACGCCGATCTGTTCTTTTGGGAGGAAGACCAATCGCCCTCGGAGCTCGTCGCGCAAATCCTGCGCGAACGTGGGTGCAGCACCCTCGCAGTCGATCCCACCCTGCCCTTCATCATGGCGGAACGGTTGCGCAGTGCCGCGCCGTCGGCGTCGCTGGTCGACGGCAGCGCCATCATCGACGCGTGCCGCGCGATCAAGTCCGCGGCCGAGCTCGCACTCCTGCGTCAGGCAAAGCAGATGACGCTGGAGGTCCAGCGCCGCGCCGCGCGCATCCTCGCCCCCGGCATTCGCGCGAGCGCGGTGCGTGCCTTCATCGAACGCGGCCACCAGGCGCTGGGGGCGAGCGGTTCGACCTTCTGCATCGTGCAGTTCGGCGCATCGACCGCCTTTCCGCACGGGTTGCCCGCGGACGACGTGCTCCACGAAGGCGACATGGTGCTGATCGACACCGGGTGCGAGGTGCGGGGCTACAATTCCGACATCACGCGCAGCTATGTATTCGGCACGCCTGACGACGAGCAGCGCCGCATCTGGTCGATCGAGCAAGAAGCGCAGCAGGCCGCGTTCGATGCGGTCGCACCCGGTCGGCATTGCGAAACGATCGACGCGGCGGCGCGTGCGGTCCTCGAACGGCATGGCCTGGGCCCGGACTATCAACTGCCCGGCCTGCCGCATCGCACCGGTCACGGCATCGGCCTCAGCATCCACGAGGCACCCTATCTCGTGCGCGGCGACCGCAGCATTCTCGAGCCTGGCATGTGCTTCTCCAATGAACCCATGATCGTCGTACCGGGCCGCTTCGGCATCCGGCTGGAGGACCATTTCCACGTCACCGAGACGGGAGCCGAGTGGTTTACGACGCCGTCCCCCGCGATCGATCGCCCCTTCGCATGATGCGAAGCCCATGACCGAGAACCCGAGATCGACCGAAGAACTCAGCCATCAGGGGTTCGCGGCGGAGCAAGTCCCCGAAAGCGCCCAGGGCAGCGGCTGGCGGATCTTCCTCATCGTGGCGGGCAGCCTGTGTGGCCTCCCCGTCTTCGTCCTGTCGACGCGGGTTTTCGGCAGTCTCGGCTTCGTGCGGGGCGTGGAGGCCGCGCTGATCGGCGCGGCGATCTCGGCAACGCTCGCCTTTTGCACGGCCTATACGGGCTCGCGCACGCGGATGGGCCTGGCGCTGCTTGCCGACCGGACCTTCGGCTCGGTCGGGGGGCGGGTCGTCAAGCTGGTGATCGCGCTGTCGCTGATCGGCTGGTTCGCGGTCAATATCGGTGTCCTCGGCGCAACCGCCGCAAGCGCCCTGTCCCGGATGACCGACATCGCGGTGCCACCGCTCGCGATCGCCTTGCCGGCGGCGGCGCTGATCGCGGCGATGACGCTGCGGGGTGCCACGGGATTGGAACGGCTTGGCGCAGTCCTCGTCCCCGTCACGCTCGTGCTGCTCATCGTCTCCGTCGTGATGGTGATGCCGCGCTGGGGCAGCGTCGCGGCGGCGGCCGGCTCGGAATCGCTACCCTTCGGTGCGGCGGTATCGGCGATTGTCGGAAGCTATATCGTCGGGATCGTCATTCAGCCCGACTATGGCCGTTTCGTGCGACGGCCCGGTCATGCCGGGCTTGGCGCTGCTGTCGCCCTCGGCGTCGGATATCCGATCGTTCTCATCTCCGCGTCGCTCGCCAGCGTTGCGATCGGCGCGCCCGAACTGATCACCGCGATGATCATCCTCGGTCTCGGCGCGCCAGCACTCGTCGTCCTGCTGATCGGCGCCTGGATCGACAGTGCGGCGTGCCTCTATTCCGCAAGCCTTTCAATGGTCAGCCAGTTTCCGCGGTGGCGCATCGCCTGGGTCGTCTGCGCGATCAGCCTGCTCGGGGCGATGCTGGTGATCCTGGGAGCCGAACAGGCGTTCATTCCGTTTCTGCTCGCGCTTGGGGTCAGCCTTCCCCCGCTCGCGGCGATTTTCATTCTGTCGATGGGGCGGTCCGACCTCACGCGAACCGCCGGGTCGCCCGCGACGCGCGCGCTTGCGATCGCACCGACGCTGGCTTGGCTCATCGGAACGATCGTCGGCGCGCTGGCGCTGAAGGGCATCGTGGTGGTCACGCACCTTCCTGCGCTGGATTCGATTCTGGCGGCGGCGGGGACGCTGCTGGTCGCCCAAGCGGTCATGCGACGGACCCATCGCACGGCGGCCAAGGCCCCGGCGACGACATGAAGCGGCCGGGGTAGACGGCACTGGCTTGGGGCAAAGTGCGGAGGGAGGAAGCAATGGACTGGACCTTCGACCCACCCGGCGATGTGGCGGATTTCGCCGATCCCGCGCTCTGGCACACCCATATGGCCGCGCACGCCGACGACATGCTCTGGCAGCTCGCGGCCCATGCCCTGAACAAGCGGATATCGAGTCTGACCGCGGCAGACCTCGATCGGATCGGCCCCGAGCTGGCCTATGCCCACCCGCTCCACGAACCAATCCCGCCGGGGGCCGAGACCATCGCGCTGAAGCCCTGGTGTGGCTTCCCCCGCTTCGTCGATCGCCATGCCCCCTGGCCGATGCCGCCGATCCCGGGCGATCTCGACGGCAGCCTGCGCATTGTCGAGGAATTGGGCGACCACGATTACGCGCCGGGCCACTTCGTCGACGAGGATGGGGATCCTGTCGACCTCCCCGTCCGTCATCGCCAGAACGAATATCTCGAATGGGCCACACGTCGCGGCGCGGATGGGCGGCTGTCCAGCATAACCTTCGTTGCCGAAGGATATGATTATTACGCGGCACTCTTCGACGCAGACGAAAAGGCGGTCGTCGATCTGTACCGACGCTTCACCGGGGTTCCCAATATCACAGCGGACGCGCTGCGTGCGCGAAAGGGGATCTGGCGGGTCGCTCCGACCGGCGAACGCGACCTCGTGGTAAGGCCGGGTGGGTATAATTATCGCAACGCGCTCAATATTGATCCGGGCATCGTCCATCTGTCGCATCACGCGAATTCGCTCGCCGCGCAGATCAGCGTCGCTGGCGTATCTGGCCTGGCCCGCGTGAAAGTCGATGGCACGCTCGTCTCGGGTGTCGATGAGGAGGAGCTGCTCTGCTGCAATCGCGGCGGCGATCCCAATCGCAACAGCGATCCCAAGATTTCGCAGCAGGCCTATACGCTGACGCGCAAAGGATACCGCTATACGCTCGCCAACCCGGTGGGCGTCTATATCTCCGGCGTCGATGGGCAGAGCATCACGCTGCCCGACGGCGAACCCCTGCCCCGCGAATGGTGGACGGTCGTGCGCGGTCACGATCTGTGGAGCGACGGCCAGTCGCGCGTCCTGCGCCTGGAGATTGCGCCGCCGCGCGGCGAGACGATCGGGCTGGAAGATTTGAAGGTGAACGGCAGCGCGCTGCGCTTCCCCGGGCAAGTCGCGCGTCTTGTCGGTGTCCATCTGTTCGTCACACGCTGGAAGCGGGAAACGCCCGGAATCGGGCCAATGGCGCGCTGCCTCGGAACCTGCTGCCGCGCGGACGGCGCCCGCGTGCTCTTGCGCGATGAGCACGGGCGCTGTCCGCCCGGCACGAAGATCGCGTTCCCTGGCCTGGTGCCCGACGCGATCGACGCACCATGAACGTGCGCCCGCTCGCACTCGACGACATCCAGGGGGACGTGCTCGGGGGATTCAACACCGACGTGCAGGTGCTGCTGGGCTTCGGCGCGACTCAGCATGACGCCCGCGCCGCTGCGATCGAATGGCTCGCCACGCTCGCGGTCGAGGTGACCTCCGTCGCCGAGGTGCGTCGCACCCGCGCTGCGATGAAGGCGAACTGCACGGGCCCTGACGCGCCTCCGGTCTGGCTCGCCGTCGCGCTCAGCAGGGCGTTGCTCGCCTTTGCGGCACCGGACGTGTTCATCCTCGACCAGGCCTTTCACGACGGAATGGTCGATGGTGCCGCCAGTTCGCTTGCCGACCGGTCGCGACCCGACGATTGGATCGCGGGCGCACCGGAAAGACCGATCGATATCCTGCTCAAGGTGGCCGGCAACGATCCGGACGCCGTCGCGGCACGGGCCGACGCGCTCGTCGCCACTGCGCTCAGCCGCGGCCTCACGCTGACCTATCGCGAACGCGGCGATCGCCTGCCGGGGGACATCGAGCATTTCGGGTTTCGCGACCATATCTCCCAACCCGACGTGATCGGCGACGGATCGGCGAGCGGCCACGCCCCCGGCCGGTTCGTGCTGGGCTATCCGCGCGATCCGGGTGGAGAGCCCCCGGCGCTGGCCATCGATCCGCGCGGCGTTACCGACAATGGTTCGATGCTGGTGTTCCGCCGCCTCGTTCAGGATGTGCAGGCCTTTCGAAGGTTCACGGCGGAACGAGCGGCTTCGCTGCAAGCGGTTTGGCCGGGCCTCACGCCGGATCATCTTGCCGCGCTGATCGTCGGCCGCTGGCCCTCCGGCGCCCCGCTCCACAAGGCCCGGCTGTCGGACCCGGGCGGCCCCGACCCCGACAATAGCTTCGATTTTTTCGGTGACGACGATGGCGTCGACTGTCCGTTCGGCGCGCATATCCGCAAGGTAAACCCGCGCAAGGGATCATCGGACGTCGTCGAGGTACCGCGGATGCTGCGTCGCGGCATTCCCTTCGGGCCGCTGTTCGATCACGCTCCCGTAGTCGAGCGCGGCCTGCTGTTCCTGTCGTATCAATCCTCGATCACGGCCACGTTTTTGTTCATTTCGAGCCGTTGGATGAACAGCCGACAATCGCCCGGCAAGGGCGACGACCTGCTGGTCGGCCGCCATTTTGACCATCGCTCGATGTCGATTCACGGACCGAACGGCCCGGTCGAGCTCTCGACCAACGGCGCGCGGTGGATCACGCCGACGGGCGGGGCCTATCTCTTCGCGCCGGGTATCGCTGGGCTGAAAAGGCTCTCGGCCACGATGAGCAGCCCGGCCTTGCGCTGACGGGACGTCGGGCGGGAAGCACCTCAGCCCTATGCCAACCGCGATCGTCCTGCAGCGGCGGACTGCAGGCTCTGCGTATTCGTCAGCGTCCGACCCGAACCCTATTGCGATTTGAGTCAGCGCAAGACCGGTAGGGGCGTCACGCCGCAACCGCCAATCCCCGTTGTCATAATGATGTAACCGGTTACATATACCGCGCCGTCGAACGGTCGGCGATTCGTTTCGGGTGTGCATCAAAGTGTGGCTAATGCCGCGCAGGCGCAGACACCTTCCACGAGCCGTCGGGTGATTTGAGGCGTGATAGGCTGCACATATCAACCTAACTACCGAGGGGGTCCTGTGAAATTATATAAAATCAATGCGTTACGCTGTGTGCTGGCGACCGGCGTGTGTCAGCTCGCGATTGCTGGCGGCGGCATCGCCTTGCTGGCGCCGAGCGCCGCGCTCGCGCAGCAGTCGACGGCATCGCTACGCGGGACCCTGACCCTGCCCGCCGGACAGAAACTTGAAAAGATCGAAGCGGTTGAGATCAAAACGGGTTTCCGTTCGGCCGCGACGATCGAGGGCAATGAGTATAATATCCCGAGCGTCCGGCCCGGCACCTATCAGCTCGAAATCACGACGAACGCCGGCACGCGGCGCACCGACGATATCACGCTCGCCGTCGGCCAGAGCGGCCAGCTCGACATTGATCTCGGCAGCGCGACCCTGCCTGGCAAGCCGATCGACGCGTCCTCCAATGATATCATCGTCACTGCTGGGCGGGTAAAGAGCCTGCAGGGCGGCGAAGTGGGCGTCACCATCTCGCGTCGCCTGATCGAGCAGCTCCCGCAGAACAACCGCAATTTCCTGGCGTTTGCCGATCTTGCGCCTGGCGTGCAGTTCATCACGGATGCCTCGGGCAATTCACGGATTCAAGGCGGCGCGCAGTCGAGCCGCAGCGTCAACGTGTTCATCGACGGCGTCGGCCAGAAGGACCTCGTCCTGAAGAACGGCGTCGCGGGCCAGGACTCGTCGCAGGGCAATCCGTTCCCACAGCTCGCCGTCGGCGAATACCGTGTCCTCAGCTCGAACTACAAAGCCGAGTTCGACCAGGTCAGCTCGGTGGCGATCACTGCGGTGACTCGCTCGGGCACGAACGAATTCCACGGCGAAGGGTTCGTTGATTTCACCAACGCCGGTCTTCGCGCGAAGACACCGATCGAAAAAACCACCAACGCCGCAAAAGTCAAAACCAAGGACTTCCAGTTCGGCGCGGCTTTTGGCGGGCCGATCGTTAAGGACCTCGCGCATTTCTTCGTCACTTATGAAGGCAAGCGTCAGCAGGTTCCGGTCGATATCCAGCCCGCGACCTCGCTCAACACGAAGAACATTCCGGCCGCCTTCGGTGGCGAATTTGGCAGCTTCAACCGCACCTTCAACGAGGATCTGTATTTCGGCAAGATCGACATCGCGCCGACCGCCGCCGATCTGATCGAACTCTCCGGCAAGATCCGGCGCGAATCCGCCGCAGGCATCAGCAGCGGATCGAGCCTGCGCAGCACCGGCATCGACAGCAAGACGCGCGAAGACCGGGTGACGCTGCGCTGGGAACATCGCGGCGAAGGCTGGATCAACGATCTCAAGCTGACTTATGAGAACGTCAACTGGGCACCGACGCCGCAGTTTTTCGACAATGGCCGCCTGTTTTACGACAGCGCGGCGGCGCTGATCTTCCGCGATGGCGGCGGCGCGAATTACCAGAGCAAGGGCCAGAAGGGCTATGCGTTGCAGAACGACGTGACCTTCACGAGCCTGCCCGGCCATACCATCAAGATCGGCATCAAGGCGAAGCTGGCGCAACTCCGCACGCTCAGCCTGACCAACACCAACGCCTCCTTCTATTACAACACGCAATATAACGGGGCGACGTGGAACGACGTGACGCCGTATCGCATGGTGTTCGGCTTCGATTCGGGGCTGGGTGGCGATCCGCAGGTCAAATCCGACAATTTCCAGCTCGGACTCTACGCGCAGGACGATTGGGATATCACGGATCGACTGACGCTGAATGCCGGTCTGCGCTGGGACTTCGACCGCACGCCCGCCTATCTGAACTATCAGACGCCGGCCAGCGTGCTCACCGCGATCTCCGCCGCGAAATATCCGAACCTGGTCAATGCCGATTACAACATCAACGACTACATCTCGACCGGAAAGGAACGCAAAACCTTCAAGGGCGCGTTCCAGCCGCGGATCGGCTTCAGCTACAAGCTCGACGCGCAGGGTCAGTTCACGCTGTTCGGCGGCTATGGGCGATCCTATGATCGCACGCAGTTCGACTTCATCCAGACCGAGATCAGCACGGGTTCCTATACCACCCGCACGATCAACTTCCTGGTGCCGGGCGACACGCGGAACAATTGCACGGCGTCGGCGACGTGCGTTGCGTGGGATCCGAAATACCTCACTGCGGCGGGCCGGGCGTCGCTGATCAACGCGATCGGGCCGCTTGGCGGCGCGGAAATCCGGATGCTCAACAACAATCTGAAAGTGCCGTACGCCGACCAGTTCAGCCTTGGCCTGCGCAGCCGCTTCAAACTCCTCGAACTCGAACTCGGGTATAATCGCGTACAAAGCCGTGACGGCTTCCTGACGCTGCTCGGCAATCGCCGCCCCGATGGCAGCTTCTTCGCCCCGGGCACCACCGAGGGTGCGCCGTTCACCGCGACGCCGCCGGGCCGTGGCAGCCTGATCCTGGGGACCAACGGGCTCGATCAGAACAGTGACTCGGTCTACTTCAAGCTGGTCAAGGACTATGCCAAGAGTTCGCCGTGGAGCGTCAACCTGACCTACACCTTCACCGCAGCATCCGAGAACCGCGCCTTCGGGGAATCCTCCTCGTTCGACTACCCATCGATCGACGATTATCCGGTGCTCGCGTCAACCGGCGTCTCCAAGCACCGCATCGTGGCCGCAGGCAATGTCGATCTTCCGCTGGATTTCGTCTTCTCCTCGCGGATCACGCTGGTATCGCCGCCCTATATCATCGGTCGCGGCTATCCCGGCGACGTCACCGGCAACCGCGTGCTGCGGGTGATCGAGGCCGACAACAAGCGGTCGTTCATCCTCGGCGATCTGTGGGCGAAGCGGCAGGTCGATATCGCGCTGACCAAGAATGTGAAGCTGCCGTTCCTGCTTTCCGGGGCACAGGTGCGGGTCCGCGCCGACGTGTTGAACGTGTTCAACACCGCCAATTATACCTCATATAACGGCACCGGCACGAGCACGGCGTTCGGCACGATCAGCAGCCAGGCGATCGGCGGAAACCCGCCGCGCACCTTCAAGCTGACGGCGGGCTACAGCTTCTGATAGATCCGCCCCCGCGGCGCCGGTGGCGTCGCGGGGGCATTTTGGTGGATGGGCCTTTGAACAGATTTCTCCGGCGACGTGACGTATTGGCGCTTGGCGTCGCGGGATATGGCACGCTGCTGCTGCCAGCCTCCGTCCACGCCGCAGCCCCCGCGACCGGCTTTACGCACGCGGTCGCCAGCGGCGAACCCAGCCAGCATTCCGTCCTGCTCTGGACCCGTTACGTGCCGCCGCGCGGCGACACCGTGACGCTGACGGCAGAAATTTCGGAGACGTCCGACTTCACGCGCATTCGCGGACGAAGCGCGGTCGAGACGGGCATCTGGCGCGACTTTACCGCAAAGCCGGTGATCGGCGGGCTCGATCCGGGGCGCTGGTATTTCTACCGCTTTGTCGCGCCCAATGGCGACATCTCGGTGACCGGGCGGACCCGCACCTTGCCGGCGGGGCGGACCGATCGCTTCACGATCGCGGTGCTGAGCTGCGCGCAAATGAAGGACGGCTATTTCACCGCCTATCGCGACACAGCGAACGATCCGTCGATCGACCTCGCGCTGCATCTCGGCGACTATATCTACGAATATGGCGAAGCGCCCGCGATGATGGCGGACGGGCCGCGCCTGCCGTTCCAATTGCCCGATCACGAACTGATCGCGCTCGCCGATTATCGCCTGCGCTATGCGAGCTATCGCTGCGATCCCGATCTGCAGGCGCTGCATCTGCGGATGCCGATGATCGCCTGCTGGGACGATCATGAGATCAGCAACGACGCCTGGGAGGGCGGCGCGCAGAACCACACGCCCGCGACCGAAGGCGCCTGGGATACGCGCAAGAACGCCGCGATGCAGGCGTATCGCGAATGGATGCCGGTGTCGGAGGAACCGTGGAGCAGCTACCAGATCGGCGATCTGGCGACGCTCTACCGGACCGAGACGCGCGTGATCGGGCGCACCCGCCAGCCCGATTTCGTCGCGCAGCTCGGCGGTCCCGACCCGCGCGCGGCGCTCGTGAAATTTCGCGATACAGTGTGGCGCGACCCCGCCGGATCGATGATGGGCAGCGAGCAGGAGCAATGGCTGGCCGAGGCGATGAAGACCTCCACCGCCCACGGCACCTTGTGGCAATTGGTCGGGTTCGGGGCGGTGATGGCGCAAGTGAACATGCCGCGCTCCGCGGTCGGCTGGCTTAAAGGTCCGCACGATCGCGCCAACGGCTATGTCCGCAACGGCATCCTCGCCGCCGGGCTGGGCTTGCCGTTCAACTATGACAATTGGGGTGGCTATCCGGCGGCACGCGATCGCTTCCTCGCGGCGTGTGCGACGCTCGAAACCAGCACGATCGTGCTGAGCGGCGACAGCCACAATAGCTGGGCGTTCGACCATCTGCACGCGCGGCGACCGGTCGCGGTCGAGTTCGGCGTGACGAGCGTAACCTCGACCGGGATCGAAAAGGCGTTTTCCTGCGACCCCAAGGCGATCGCCCGTTCGATGATCGAGGACAATGCGAGCTTGCGCTGGTGCGACATGGGCCAGCGCGGTTACATGGTGCTCGGCCTGACGCGCGATGCGGCGCACAATGACTTCCGTTTTCTGCCGATCAACCGCCGAACCGCCGTCACCCGCGACGTCAAGCGCGTCACCGTGAAGCGGAAAACCAATCGGATCGTAGCGTGATGCCAGGGCCGTGCGGCACATGACGTTGCGACGGCTCTGGTCGCTGTCGCGGTTCGCCGTGCCGGACTTCGCGCTCAATATCTTCTGGCAGGGCATTTTCTTCTACAATCTGTTCTTCCTGACCGAAAAGGTCGGATATTCGCTGCCGACGGCCAGCGTGATCGTCACGATCGGCGTAGCGGTCAGCGCGGTTTCCGATGTCGCGGTCGGGGCGCTCGTGCCGCGATCGGGGCATGGCTATGCGCGCCTGATCCGCTGGTCGGCGCTCCCGCTCGGGCTCAGCTTCATCGCGAATTTCGCACCCTTCCCGGTGGGACAGGCCGGGTCGGGCGTCGCCTTCTTCGTGGCGCAGATCGTCTTCTTCATATGCTATGCGCTCGCCAGCATCAGCTATGTTTCATGGTTGACCGAAAACGTCGTCGCCTCCGAGGACCGCACGATCGTTTCCGCCGCCCGGATGCTGCTCGGCGGCGTCGCGGCGTTGCTCGTCGCCTGGGCGATGCCGGTCGTCTCGGCGATGACGTCCGGGGGCGGCGCGAGCAGCTACACCCTGGCCAGCGCGCTGTTCGCCGCGGTGGCGTGCGCGGTGCTGCTCGGGTCGGTGCGGGGTACCGGCGATCGCCCCGCGCACGCCGTCTCCGCGCAGTCCTTCGCTTCTTCCAGCCTGGGTGAGATCTTCGGCAGCCGCGCGTTTCTGCTGTTCAACCTGGCCGGGGTCGGAATCGGCATCTTCGGGACCAGCATCGCGCGGTCGGCACCATCCTATTTCACCGCCGCGCTCGGCGACGCGGGGATCGGCAGCGCGCTCGCGATCATGACCGCGGCGGGCGTGGCTTCTGTGCTAGGCTGGGCGGCGCTCGGCATCCGCACCGGGCGGCTCTCGATCTGGAGCGCGGCCGCCGCGCTCGGGCTGGTCGTCGCCGCAGCCTTCAGTATCGCCGCCCCCCTCCCCGCCACCGTCGCGATTGGCGCTTTCGCGCTGCTGCAGATCGCAGCGTCGGGCGCGAACGTCAGCCTGTGGGCGTTGCTGCCCGACCTCGCCGATCAGGTGCACCGCGCCACGCGTCAGCCGCTTTCGGCGATCTGCGGCGCGACCGCCTTTTGCCAGAAGATGGCGGTGGCGATCGGGACGCTGCTGCTCGGCGCGTCCGGCGGCATCGGGCAAAGCGGCGGCAAGGCTGCCATACTATCCGCCGGGTTTCTTTATCCGGCGATGGTCGGAATGGTCGTGACGCTTGCCGCGCTCGCGTTATATTCGCGCGCTACACGTCGATAGTACCCGCTTTCCGAGCGTCTTGTTTCCGCAACGCCCAAATCTGCTCACGAGGAATGTCCGTGCAATCTACGATCCGTGATGTCGCCGAGGAAGCGGGCGTTTCCGTTGCGACCGTCTCGCGTGTCTTCAACGCCATGTCGAACGTGTCCGACTCGACCCGCGAGAAGGTCGAGGCCGCGGCGGCCAAGCTGCGCTACGTTCCGAACGCCTCCGCACGGATGTTGAGCCGGGCCAAGTCCGACACGATCGGCATCCTGCTGCCCGATTTCCACGGCGAGTTCTTCTCGAACCTGCTGCGCGGCATGGACGAGGCTGCGCGGATGCGCCGCGTTGGCCTGATGATCACCAGTATCGGCTCGGATCGGGACCGCGCGATCGAGGCGATCAAATCCTTTCGCGGGCGGGTCGACGGGCTGGTCATCATGCCGACCGAAATCGGCGACAGCGACGCGATCCGCGCCTTGGTGGGGGATCAGCCGACCCTGTTCATATCACCCGCCTGGGAGGAGAGCGAGTTCCCCAGCGTCCGCATCAACAACTATGCCGTCGCGCGGGAGATCGTCGAGCATCTCGTGCAATCGGGGCGGACGCGCATCGCCCATATCGCTGGCCCGCTGCGCAACGCCGACGCGAGCGAGCGCCGCCGCGCCTATGGCGATGTCCTGCGCGCCCACGGCTATGCCGAGATCGTATACGAAGGCACGTTCTTCGAAGAGGCTGGCGCTGCCGCCGCGCAGGCGATCCTCGCCGAGGGCTGCGCGATCGACGCATTGTTCGCGGCCAACGACCTGATGGCGTTCGGTGCGATGCGGACGTTGATCGACGCCGGCATCGGCGTTCCCGACCGGATCGCGATTGCCGGGTTCGACGATGCGCCCTGGGCGCGGTTCATCACCCCTGGCCTGACCACGGCGGGGCTGGATGTCCGGGCGATGGGACGTCTGGCGATCGAGCAGCTGTGCGACGGCATTGCCGGCCATCCGGCGATTGGGACCACAGTGATCGAACCGGTCATGATCGTGCGCAGTTCGACCGATCACGCCGGAAGCGGTCGGAGCTAGCGTCAGGCCCCGCCGTTCATCCATCCCCCGGCAAAACCGGCGCGTGACAGGCCGCGGCGGATGTGCGGATTGCGGGACATGGTGCGCCAGATCATCCCGCTCCGCCAGTTTTCGATCATGCAGAGGATCGGCCCCTGATCGATCCCGAGATGGTCGGAATCGACCCAGCCGATTCCGGGGACGATGTGCCCGGTCCGGATCGGCGCGTCGGGCGCGGTCAGCGTGGGGTTGAACGAATCGACGAAGCCATAGCCGCGGTAGATCGCCCGGCCATAGCGCGCATTCAGCGCAAGGGCGGCGGGCACGACGATCTCCGGCGCGAAGGCGATCGACCCCAAGGCGGCGGTCGGGGCGATCGTGCCGTCGTCAGGGTCGGGTGCGCCGCGCGCCGAATAGGATTGGAAGCTGCGCTTGCGGCCGCCGATCTCGATCGTGAAATCGCCCGGCCCGTCGCACGCGGTGAGGCCCCATATGTCTTTGCCGTAGCCGGTAAATCCGGCGGGATTGTCGATCGCATAGCGCCGCTGCGCATAGGTGGCGCGTCGACTGTTCTCGAAATAATCGAGGCCACGCTTGCGCGAATAGGCATCGCGCATCCCGCGGAAATCGACCCAGGTCTGGCTATATTGATGGCCAAAGAGCGGGCCGAAAGCGGTGTGCGACAGCGCGCCGTCGGCGACCCACGATCGGTCGAACGCGGCGGTCCACCTGTCCCATCGATCGGCGGCGATGGGATGCGTCGGCGAGCCTAAAGCGAGCAGATAGAGGATCAGGCTTTCGTTGAAGCCATTCCATTGGTGCGGAATCGGTCCGCTCTCGGGGTGCCACCCCATCGCAATGAAGGGGTCATTGGGCGCAAGCCACGACCACTCTACCTTGCGATAAAGGTCCTCCGCCAGCGCCCGGATCTCGCGCTCGCCCGCATCGTCGCGGTCATCGTACCAGCTTTGCGCGAACAGGACGCCGGCCAGCAGCAGCGCGGTGTCGATCGTCGAAAGCTCGGACGTGCGGAAACGCGTCCCCGTCTGCATCCCGAGGAAATGATAGAAGAAACCGCGATAGCCGGTGACACCCGTCGCGCCCGCACCTTGCGGCGCGCTGGAGAGAAACCGCAACGTCGCGAGCGTGCGTTTCGCCGCCATCGCCCGCGTGATCCAGCCGTTCGCCACGCCGACCGGATAGGCGGTGAGCGCAAAGCCGATCGACGCGATCGACGCGATCGCGGCGGCCTTCCCGGCGCGCCAGCGATCCACCGCCAGACCAGTCTCGGGATCGGTCGTGTCCCAGAAGAAGCGGAAGGTGCGCTGCTGCAGATCGCGCAGGAATGCAGGCGTGCGGACGATCGAGCGCGCCGCCGGAAGCGCGGTGCTGACCGCCGAAGCCCCGCTTGCCAGGATGAAGTGCCGCCGATTCACTGTACCTTGCCTCGCTCGCGATCGTCGCACACGCTTTTGGGCGCGCACAGGCGAATTTTGGGTTGATGAAACCGGTTACATTGGCCATTGCCGGGGCGCAATCACTATCCCCCTGTTCGAGGGCATATCTAATGACAGCGATCAAGCCCACCCGTCGCGCCATGATCCTGAGTGCCGCTATGGTCACGGCGTGGACGGTCGATCCGGCGCGGGCGCTGCTGCTGCAGGCCAAGCCGGGCAAGGCGGCGCAGCGGATCGAGGATTTGCTGCGTCGGATGACGCTGGAGGAAAAGGCCGGGCAACTGACCCTGATGGCTGCGGCCTGGGCCGGCGGCGCGGCGGTGACGCTCAATCCGGCGGGCGCAACGACGAGCTTCGACGCACAACTCGCCGAGGCGCGCGGCGGTCGGCTGACCGGCGTCTTCAACGGCGCCGGCTCGGTGATGGCGCAGCAGATGCAGCGTGTTGCGGTGGGGGAATCGCGCTTGCAGATCCCGCTGATCTTCGCCGCCGATATCCTGCACGGGTTTCGCACCGTATTTCCGGTGCCGCTCGCCGAGGCGGCGAGCTTCGACCCGGAGCTGGCGCAGCGGACGGCGCGGGCCGCCGCAACCGAAGCCGCCGCAGCCGGGATCGACTGGACCTTCGCCCCGATGCTCGACATCGCGCGCGACCAGCGCTGGGGCCGCGGGGTCGAAGGTGCCGGCGAGGATGTGCTGCTTGGGCGCGTGATGGCGGCGGCGCGGGTGCGCGGCTTCCAGGGCGAGCATGGGCTCGCCAGCCGCGATGCCGTCGCCGCCTGCGCCAAGCATCTTGTGGCCTATGGCGCGGTCGAAAGCGGGCTCGACTATCGCTCGGTCGACATTTCCGAACGCACCTTGCGCGAAGTGTACTTCCCGCCCTTCCAGGCCGCGATCGACGCCGGGGTGGCCACCGTAATGCCGTCGTTCAACGAGCTTTCGGGGATCCCCGCGACCGCCAACCGCTGGCTGCTGACCGACGTGTTGCGCAAGGAGTGGGGCTTTGGCGGGGTCGTCGTGTCCGACTATACCGCCGATGAGGAATTGATCGCGCACGGCATCGCCCCCGATGCGCGCGAAGCGACGAAGATCGCCTTCAACGCCGGCGTCGACATCTCGATGCAGAGCGGGCTGTTCCTGAAACACCTCCCGCAATTGGCTAGAGACGGCGAGATATCGCTCGATCGGCTCAATCAGGCAGTTCGCCGCGTCCTGACGCTCAAAGCCGATCTCGGCCTGTTCGACGACCCGTTCTTGCGGATCGATCCGGCGCGCGAGAAGCGCGTGGTGCGGGTCCGCGAAACGCTCGATCTCGCGCGCGAGGCAGGACGTCGCTCGATCGTGCTGCTCAAGAACGAAGGGCGCCTGCTGCCCTTGCCGCGTTCGGACAAGCGGATCGCGCTGATCGGTCCGTTCGTCGGCAAGCACGACCTGATCGGCCCGTGGAACGTCTATGGCACCGATGCCGACGCGGTGGGGCTGGAGGCCGCCGTTCGCGCGGCGGTCGCAGACCCCGCGCTGGTGTCGGCGACGCCGGGCGCAGGCATCGAGGCACCGATCCCCGGCGGGATCGCGGCTGCAGTCGCCGCCGCGCGCGCCGCCGACATCGTCGTGCTCGCGATCGGCGAGGCGCAAACCATGTCGGGCGAGGCGCAATCGCGGACCGAGATCGTCGTGCCAGCAGCGCAGATGGCACTGGCCGAGGCGGTCGCGGCAGTCGGAAAGCCGGTGGTCGTCCTGCTGCGCACCGGTCGCGCGCTCGCGCTCGACGGGGCGGTGGCGAATGCAGCCGCGATCCTCGTCACCTGGTTCCTTGGATCGCAGGACGGCCCCGCCATTGCCGACATCCTGTTCGGCGCGCACGGACCATCGGCGCGGCTGCCGGTGTCCTTCCCGCGCCGCTCCGGCCAGCAGCCTTATTACTACGCGCACAAGCGCACCGGGCGGCCCAATGGCCCCGGGCCGCTCGAACCGTACAAGACGCATTTCAGCGGCATTCCCGACACCGCATTGTTTCCGTTCGGCCACGGCCTGACCTATGGCGACGTGCACTATGCGGCACTCGATCTGGGCGACGCCATCGTGACGCGCGCCACCCCGCTGCGCGTGAAGGTGCGCCTCGCGAACCGAGGCGCGATCGCGGCGGAGGAGGTGGTGCAGCTCTACGTCCAGGATGTGGCTGCGTCGGTCACCCGCCCGATCCGCGAGCTGAAGGCGTTCAGGCGGATCCGCCTCCTGCCGGGTGAAGAAGCGACCGCCGAATTCTCGCTTGCCTCCGACGATCTGACCATGCTCGACCCGAATCTGAAGCCGACGGTCGAGCCCGGTCTGTTTCGAATCTGGGCCGCACCATCGGCCGAAGCCGACGGTGTGACAGGATCCTTCACGCTACGCTGAGCCGGAAGACACCCTTCTCCCCTCAGAATTTATACCCCAGTTCAAGGCCATAGACACGCCGGTCGCCCGGAGAAATAAACGAACCGCCAAACTCGATCGCCGGAATAACCTCGTTGAGGTAGCGTTCATCGAGGAAGTTGTTGGCGTAGATGCTCGCCTTCCATGCCTTGCCCTCCAGCCCGAGCCGCAGATCGAGCACGCCGAACGCCCGGCGCTTGGCCCTGACGTAATTGGCGTCGCCGAACGAGGCCGGCAGCGTGTTGAGCGCCGAGATCGGGATCAGCCCGCTGAACAGGGTCGGCCGCGTCTGGTCCTGAACGGTGTGGAACCAGGTCGGCCCCGTAACGCGATAATCCGCCTTGAACAGCAGGTTGACGCGCGACGACAGCGGCGCCTGCATCTGGCTGCCGAGGTTGATCGTATAGTCGGGCGTGTAAGGCGATTTGTTGCCGACCGTGTAGGGGCGCGAGCTGTTCTTCTTGATCTCCGAATCGGTGTAGTTGAACGCGCCGTAGACGTTCCAGCCCTTGACGATCCGCGCATCGACATTCGCCTCGATGCCCTTCAGATCGACCCGGTCGATGTTCGACACGACGCGCAACAGGCCGAAGCTGCCGACGAAGAATTCGAAGAACTGCATGTCGCGGACCTGCGTGTAATAGCCCGCCAGGCTGTACGACACCGGCCCGACGCGCCCCTTGATCCCGGCTTCGTAGGCGCTTGAGCGCTCCTTGCGATATTGGTCGTTGATCGCGACATTGGCGTTGATCGCCGGGATCGTGTTGCTGTTGAAATTGGCGTTGACGATCGCCGCCGAGCCCTGATTGTTGAACCCGCCCGATTTGAACCCGACGCCCCAATTGGCGAACACATTGGTGCGCGGCGCAATCTCCCAATGCGCGCTGAGCTTGGGCTGGAGCTGCCGGAAGGTCGCACTCTTGTCGGTCAGCGGCCCGAACGCCTGGCCGGGGTTGATCGGCCCGCCGGTGAACGGATCAAGCGCGGTCGGCACCAGACTGTTCGCGCGGCGCTCCTCGACGTCATAGCGCAAGGCGACACTCAGATCGATCGAATCGGTCGGCTTGAACTCGGTCGACCCGAAGGCGGCATAGACGTTGGTGCGGAAACGGTCGGCGAACAATTGCGAGGTCGGATTGAGCGAATCCGGCGCATTGTAGAGCTGCTTGATCACGCCATTACCGGTGTCGCCGCCCAGGCTCACCCCGACGGTGCGATCGATATGGAGATAGTAACCGCCGAACTGCCACGAAATCGGGCCGTCACCCTTTGATGCAAGCCGGATTTCGCCGCTGAAATCCTCCTGATTGCGCACCTGATATTGCGTGCCGTCGCAGGTCGTCGGCGAATAGGCGCCGAAGGTCGAGCCATTGGCCGGCGCGAACAGGAACGGCACCGGGATCGCGCTGATATTTGCGTGGTGAGTGACCGGTAAGTCGTTCAGCTCGGCGGTCGAGGTGAAGCAGGCGTTGACGGTGCGCGACCCGCG